>NZ_JBIVDY010000001.1:0-502120 GCF_044747365.1 Kitasatospora sp. NPDC090091 | reverse complement strand
CTGGGATTGAACCAGTGACCCCTACCGTGTCAAGGTAGTGCTCTCCCGCTGAGCTAATCGCGCCTGGTGTGGCGGTCCTGCAGCAGACCCCGAAGGGCCCGACGTGCGCGATACTGGGATTGAACCAGTGACCCCTACCGTGTCAAGGTAGTGCTCTCCCGCTGAGCTAATCGCGCCTGGTGTGGCGGTCCTGCAGCAGACCCCGAAGGATCCGACGTGCGCGATACTGGGATTGAACCAGTGACCCCTACCGTGTCAAGGTAGTGCTCTCCCGCTGAGCTAATCGCGCGGGGAGGTCCCCCGGTCGAACCGGGTGATCCTCTTGGAGGTGGAGACGGGATTTGAACCCGTGTACACGGCTTTGCAGGCCGTTGCCTCGCCTCTCGGCCACTCCACCAGGCAACACTCGAAGAACGATCTTACACTGTTCTCCATCGAGCGGACGACGAGATTCGAACTCGCGACCCTCACCTTGGCAAGGTGATGCTCTACCAACTGAGCCACGTCCGCCTGTCTCCCGGGATCTTCACCGCTTTTCTTCGGCTGCGCTCCCTGGCGACGTGTTGAACTCTAGCGGATTCCCGGGCCAGCTAAAAATCCGTTCCCGCAGCGTGCCGAGGGGGTGGCCCCGGAGTGCCGTCCCGTCAGCGGTTCCGCGGGCCCACCGGGCCCCCACCAGCGGCGTCTTCGGATGATCATCCGCGGGCCGTCCCGCGCACACCCGCCCGACGCCCGGATACCGCCCGGCCACCGCTCTGGGACCGGTGCCCGCGCGCCCCCGCACGCCACCGCCGACCCCCCTTCGCGCCCCCGACCTACACTTCAGGCACCGCAGCCCAGCCCCACCCCGTGCAGGAGAACCGTGTCCGGCCACCCCGACCCCCTCAGCCCGCTCGCCCGCTTCGGCGGCCGCGTCGCCACCGGGCTGCGCGACGTCACCTCGGACCCGGCCGCACTCGACTCCGCCGGCTTCTGGGCCGTCGCCCACGACTTCGAGGGCCGGCTCACCTGCGCCCGCTTCGACGACGTCCGCCCCGCCCCGGCCGCCCCCTCCGGCGCCGGCTGGCTCGGACCGTCCCCCGACAGCTGGCGCAGCTCCCTGGACCACGCCGCCTACACCGCCGGGGTCCGGCGGATCCGCGAACACATCGCGGCCGGCGAGGTCTACCAGGCCAACCTCTGCCGCGTCCTCAGCGCACCGCTGCCCGATCCGGCCCGCGCCGACGTCGACGCCCTCACCGGTCTGCTCGCCCACGGCAACCCCGCGCCCTACGCCGGCACCATCCGCCTGCCCGAGCACGGCGTCGAGATCGCCACCGCCTCGCCCGAGCTCTACCTGCGCCGCGACGGCCGCACCGTCTCCTCCGGCCCGATCAAGGGCACCGGCCGCACCGAGGCCGACCTGCTGGAGAAGGACTACGCGGAGAACGTGATGATCGTCGACCTGGTCCGCAACGACCTCGGCCGGGTCTGCGAGACCGGGACGGTCACCGTGCCCGACCTCTGCGCCGTCGAGAAGCACCCCGGCCTGGTCCACCTCGTCTCCACTGTCCAGGGCACCCTGCGCGCCGGGGCCGGCTGGCCCGAGCTGCTGGACGCGACCTTCCCGCCCGGTTCGGTCACCGGCGCCCCCAAGTCCAGCGCCCTGCGGATCATCGACGCCCTGGAGACGGCCCCGCGCGGCCCCTACTGCGGCGCCATCGGCTGGGTCGACGCCGACCGCGGCGAGGGCGAACTCGCCGTCGGCATCCGCAGCTTCTGGATCGACCGGACGGCGCCCGGCGCACCCGTGCTGCGCTTCGGCACCGGTGCCGGCATCACCTGGGGCTCGGACCCCGAAGGCGAATGGGCGGAAACCGAACTGAAGGCCGCCCGCCTGGTCGCGATAGCGTCGGGCACCGAGACCGACTGACGGCCGGTACCGGCGCGCGGACGGCCCGGCCGGCCACCCGCACCACCGCCTCGCGGCCGGCCACCCGACGGCCCGGCCCCGGGCCGGGCCCCCGGCCACCCGCACCCTCCCACCGTCCGACCGCCCCGCCCCAACGCCCAGAGGAGCAGCCCTCGATGCAGCACCCGACCAAGAGCTGGGTCAACGGCACACTCGTCGACTCCGCCGACGCCGCGCTCTCCGTCCTCGACCACGGACTCACCACCGGCGACGGCGTCTTCGAGACCCTGAAGGCCGTCGACGGCCGGGCCTTCGCCGTCACCCGCCACCTCGACCGGCTCACCCGCTCCGCCCGCGGCCTCGGCCTGCCCGACCCCGACCACGACCTGGTCCGCGAGGCCTGCGCACAGGTCCTCGCCGCCAACCCCATGGCGCTCGGCCGACTGCGCCTCACCTACACCGGCGGCACCGCCCCGCTCGGCTCCGAGCGTGGCGACGGTGCCCCCACCCTGGTCGCCTCCATCGGCTCCGTGGCCCGCCGGCCCGACACCACCGCCGTCGCCACCGTCCCGTGGCGCCGCAACGAGCACAGCGCCGTCGCCGGCCTCAAGACCACCTCGTACGCCGAGAACGTGGTCGCTCTCGCCGCCGCGCACCGCGTCGGCGCCTCCGAGGCCCTGCTCGCCAACACCGCCGGACAGCTCTGCGAGGGCACCGGCTCCAACGTCTTCGTCGTCCTCGGCGGCCGCCTGCTCACCCCCACCCTCGCCTCCGGCTGCCTGGCCGGCATCACCCGCCGACTGGTCGTCGACTGGTGCGACGCGGAGGAGACCGACCTGCCACTGGACATGCTCCGGGAGGCCGACGAGATCTTCCTGACCTCCACCCTGCGCGACGTCCAGGCCGTCACCCGCGTCGACGACCGCGAACTGCCCGGCCCCGGCCCGGTCACCGCCAAGGCGATGGCCGTCTTCGCCGAGCGCAGCGGCGACGACCTGGACCCGTGACCCCTCCGGCCGGGAGCGCCGGTGGCCGAACCCCACCGGCGCACCGGCCGCACCGGTGCACCGGCGCGGTAGAACGCCCGCACGGAGGGGAAGGGACCTCGACATGACCACCACGCTGCGGCCCGAGGGCCCGGAGACACCCACCACCGCCGGCGGCCGCACCAGACGCTGGCAGATTCGCGCCAACGGCCGGCCGGTCGGCGCCCTGCGTACCACCAGCGTCCCGCGTGGCAGTCAACTCTGGGGAGAGATCGCCGAGTTGGAGGTCCACGAGGGGCGCGGCCGGGGCCGCGGGACGATCGGCGCGCTCGCCGCCGAGGAGGTGCTGCGCGGCTGGGGCTGCTCCCGCGTGGACGTGGACATCTCCGAATCGGCGCAGGCCGCCCGCGGTCTCGCCGCCACCCTCGGCTACACCGAGCGGATGCGGAACATGGCCAAGCGCCTCACCGCCCCGCCCGAGCTGCCCACCGGCGTGGCCGCGCGCCGGATCGGCCCGGAGGACTTCCCCGGCTGGCTCGCCGAGGCGAAGCAGGGCTACCTGCGGGACCTCTGCGCCTCGGGCCTGAGCGAGCAGCAGGCCCGCGCCAAGTCCGACGCCGACCACGTGCACCTGCTGCCGCAGGGCGCGGACACCCCCGGCGTCGCCCTGCGCCGGCTCTTCGGGGACGGGCCGGACCCGCTGGGCGCCCTCTGGCTGGCCCTGCGGGTCCGGGACCTGCCCGACGGCTCCCCGCTCGCCTGGGTGATGGTCGTCGAGGTGGCCGAGGCCCACCGCGGCCACGGCCACGGCCGCACCCTGATGCTGCTCGCCGAGCGCGAGTGCCTGGCCGCCGGGGTGCGCGACCTCGGCCTGAACGTCTTCACCGGCAACGAGGTCGCGATCCGGCTCTACGACTCGCTCGGCTACCGCATCACCAACCGGGTCTACGGCAAGCCGCTGATCTGAAACGCCTGCCGGCGCCGCGTCAGGACGCCTTCGCGGCCTCGATCAGCGCGGTGATCCGCTCCCGCAGCCCCTCCTGGCTCTGCCCGCCGTCCAGCCGCTGCCCGGCGATCACGTACGTCGGGGTGCCCGTGACCCCGATCGCCTTGCCCTCCGCCTGGTCGGCGTCCACGATCAGTGTGTGCCGGCCGTCGACCAGCGCGGTGTCGACCTCCTCGGCGTCCACGCCGACCTCGCGGGCCACCTCCAGCAGCACCGCCTCACCACGCGCCTCCAGGTCCTCGACCCGGGCAAGCAGCGCCTCGACGTACGGCCACCCGAGGCCCTGCGCGAACGCCTCCTCGGCGGCCTGCGCCGCGGCGTACGCGTGCTTGTGCTTCTCCAGCGGGAAGTGCCGCAGCTCGACCGGGAGCGCGTCGCCGTACTGGGCGCGCAGCGCCCGGACGTCGTCGAGTGCCGTGCGGCAGTCCGGGCACTGGAGCTCGCACCAGAACTCGACGCGGGGGAGGGAACCTTCGATCATGCCCCCAGTGTTCCACTAGTGGGCGCCGCCCCGTCCCGGTGGTGCGCCCGGCCGACGGCCGCAGCCACGGGAGGTCCGATGACCAGAGTGAGCACGAGCACCGGGCGCGGTACGCCGCGGCCCGCCGGGCCGTCCGGGGACCGGCCGTGCTGACGGCGGCGGTCGCCTTCGCGCTCACCGCGGCCGGAGTGGCCGTGGCCGGTCTGCGCGCGTACCGACGGCGGTACCGCTCCGCGGTCCTGTGGTTCGCCGCCGCGCTGCTCCCGGCGGGGCTCTACCTGTCCGGCCTGTTCCCGGTCGCGCGGACGATCGGCGACGAGCTGGCCGACTGGGCGACCGACCTGGTCTTCAGCCCCCGGATCTGGACGGGCCTCGCCCTGCTCGCGGTCTCGGCCGGGCTGCTGGTCACCACCCGCCTGGTGGGCCGGCGCCGGGCCGTGGGCGCGGCCGAGTCCGGCCCGGCCGCGGCGGGGGCGGCCCCGGTCAGGCCCGCCGTGGCCGGCTCGCGGACGGCAACGGCCGGCCCGACGAACGCCGGAGCCACCCCACCCGGGGCGACGGTCCCGAAGGCGGCGGCCCCGAAGAGGGGCAAGGGGGGCAAGCGGGACGACGGCCTCGGCGACGAGTTCGACGACATCGAGGAGATCCTCCGCCGCCGCGGTATCTGACCCGGGGCGGCCCGGAGGCGGACCCGCGGCGGACCGAGGACGGGGCGAAGGCGGGGCCGAGCGGAGAAGCGCCGGCCGCCTTTCAGGCGGAGGGCACGGCCTCCGCCGAACGCTGCCGCGCCCGGTAGGCGGCCACGTGCAGCCGGTTGCCGCAGGTCCGGCTGTCGCAGTAGCGCCGGGAGCGGTTGCGGGAGAGGTCCACGAAGACCCGCGCGCAGTCGGGCGCCTCGCACCGGCGCAGCCGGTCCCGCTCCCCGGCGGTCAGGATGAAGGCCAGCGCCATGCCCAGCTCCGCCGCGAGGTGGTCGTGCAGAGCGGCGTGCGGGGCGAAGTAGTGGATGTGCCACCCGTGGTGGTCGTGGTTGGTCAGGCGCGGCGTGGTGCCGGCGTCCGCGACCAGGGCGTTGATCAGCTCCGAGGCCTCCTCGGTGCCCTCGGTGACGAACACCTCCCGGAGCCGGGTGCGCAGCCGGTGCACGTTGCGCAGGTCGTCCTCGGTCAGCGAGTCGACCTCGCTGATCTCCTGGCGGACCACGAAGGCGTCGAGTGCGGCCACGTCGGGCAGCAGCTCGGTGCCGCACACCTCGGGTGCGGTGTTGAGCAGCTCGACGAGGATGCTCAGCGCGCACTCGGTGTCGTGGGTGATCAGCACGTGGGGGCTCCTCGCCCGGAGGGGGCCGTCGGCACCCCGCGTCTACGGTCAACCTCAGACCTTACCGGGCCCCGTCGCGCACGGCGGTCGCTTCGCTCGAAGGGTTGTACGGGTGTCCGGCGCCGGAAGGCCGCGACGCCCGGCGCCGGAAGGCCGCGACGCCCGGGAAGACGACGGCGCCCGGCAGCGAGGCCGGCCACCCGTGCGGGTGGCCGGCTCCGATGCCGGGCGCCTGCGGTGCTGGGGCCCGCTCCGGTGGGAGCGGGCCGTTCACCGGCCCCGAGACCGCGTCGTGCGCGGCTGAGTCTTGCTGCCGTGCCCCCGAGTAGGACGGCTGCGGTGACGGCAGGGGGTACGGCCCCGCCGACTGCGGGGTGCGACCACCTCCCGGACGGGGTCAGCTTTCGGCGAGGATGTGGGACAGCTCCCGGTCGAGGTCGAAGTGACGGTGTTCGGTGCCGGGCGGCACGGCGGCGTCCGTCCGCTTGAGGAAAGACTCAAGCGCGCGGGCCGGGGCCTCCAGCAGGGCTTCTCCTTCCGGAGAGCTCAGCGCGATGCAGACCACCCCTTGCCCGTGGCTGCGCGAGGGCCACACCCGGACGTCGCCGGTACCCGTGGGTCGGTGCAGCCCCTCCGCAAGGAGATCTCGGGCGAACACCCACTCCACGGTCTCGTCGGCGCCGGTGTGGAACGTCGCGTGCACGGCATAGGGGTCGGCGGTGTCGTAGCGCAGGCCCGCGGGGACGGGCAGTGAGGACTCGCTGGACACGATGAGGCGCAGGTGCAGCTCGCAGCTGACCGTGGTGTTCATAAGCGCCATGGCCTTTCGCTCAGTGTGCGCTCGGGGAATCGCACGTCGGCGAACGGACCATCCCACCTCCACGACCGATGTAAACCCCTCTGTCCGGATTCGGGGCCGAGTCGTACCCCTTACGGCGCATTGCGGATTCGGCACGGAGTGCCCGGCGCCGCATTACCGGGCCACTTCTCGGTTAGTTTCCTGGCATGACTGTGCGAAGCGACAAGGCGCGCGGGAACGCGGGCGGGAACACGAGAACGGGTGATGCGGTCGTGCCGGACGAGTCGGGGGCCAGGCCGGGCAGCGGGAACGGCGGCGAGGCCGCCGGTGAGGAACGGGCCGACGAGGGGACGGCGGACGGCGGGCGGGGGCTCGGCTCGCGGGCACCGCACTTCATCCGCCGCTCCCGGCCCCTGCACCTGAGCTGGCAGGTGGCGGTCTTCCTGGTCGGCCTGGCGGTGGTCGGGGCCGGCGTGGTCATGCTGCCGCTGCCGGGGCCCGGCTGGGTGGTCATCTTCCTGGGCATGGGCATCTGGGCCACCGAGTTCGTCTGGGCCCAGCTGGCCCTGCGCTGGACCCGCCGCAAGGTGGCCGAGGCGGCCCAGAAGGCGCTGGACCCGAAGGTGCGGCGCCGCAACATCATCCTCACCGTGATCGGCCTGGCGGTGATCGCCGGGATCGGTGCCTGGTACCTGTCGAGGTACGGGCTGGTCATGCCGTGGAAGATCGGCAACTGACCCGTCCGGCCGCAACCGGTGGCGGGCCGTCCGCGGGAGGGCGGCGGAGGGCGGGCCGGCGGGGGGCTGGTGCCCGGAGCGGGGGGCCGGATCGGGGGGTGTTCGGACCACCCCACCGGATGCGGTAATGTTTTCCCTGCACCCGGGCGATTAGCTCAGCGGGAGAGCACTTCGTTCACACCGAAGGGGTCACTGGTTCGATCCCAGTATCGCCCACCGGAATGCATTGTGATATGTGAGGCCCAGCCGATTGTCGGCTGGGCCTCACATGTATTTCCGCAATGTGCTGAACGGCCGTCCGGAAGTTCCCGGGAATCGACTGAGGAACAGTCACCTTCCGCGCGGGGTGCGAGTTCTGCGGGTGCGCCAGGCGGCGCCGACCGGTCCGAGTTGTACGACACCCCCCGAACGGTGCTACTGTTCTTCTCGTTGCCCGGGCGATTAGCTCAGCGGGAGAGCACTTCGTTCACACCGAAGGGGTCACTGGTTCGATCCCAGTATCGCCCACCGGACAGCACGCAGGCCCTGATCGGAAGACCGGTCAGGGCCTGTGGCGTTCCCGGGCCGACGGCTACGCCGCGACCTCGCAGCTGTGCTCCGGCGAGAGCCGCCGCCCGCAGCCGCACCGGGCCGGCCGCAGCGGCCAGGAGACGTCCACCCGCTCCGGAGTCCCCGAGCGGTCGAACCAGTTCTGCAGCCCCCGCGCCTGCGCCGCGTGCCAGATCGCCTGCCGCAGGTGCAGCTCCGCCACCGACAGCCCGCCCAGCGCCGCCGGGTAGCGCGAACCGATCGCCCGCACCAGCTCCAGCGAGGCCGTGGCGTCCGCCGCGGCGTCGTGCGCCCCGGCCAGCTCCACCCCGTAGTGCGCGCAGAGGTCCGTCAGGGTACGCCGGCCCTTCCGGTAGCGGTCCACGTGCTTGTCCAGCACCCGCGGGTCGAGTATCAGCAGCTCCTGCGGGCCCAGCGCCTCCGCCAACGACACCGCCCGGTGCCGGCGCAGCTCCCGGTCAAGCAGCGTCAGGTCGTACGGCGCGTTCATCACCACCACCGGCCGCCCGGCCCGGGCCTGCTCGGCCAGCGCACGGGCCAGCTCCGAAACCACCGTCCGGGCCGGGCGGCCGTCCGTGCGCACCCGCTCGTCGGAGATGCCGTGGATCGCGCGGGCGCCGTCCGGTATCGGCACGCCCGGATCGGCCAGCCAGGTCGCGGTCCGCGCGGGTGCGCCCGGGGTGAGCTGGACCACCAGGGCGGCGGAGACGATCCGGTCGGTCTCGACGTCCACGCCGGTGGTCTCGGTGTCGAAGGAGGCAAGTGGGCCGGTGTACCAGTGCTGCTGCATGACTGCCCCTCAGGTCCTGCTTTCCCCGAGGGTGATACCGCTCCTGACGTCCGCTCAACCGTTTGGGTCGGGACCGGCCGGGAACCCTGCGGTCAGGTGTCCTGTTCGAATCCGGGCGGGCCCGGGGGCCGGGGGAGGCAACGGGGCGATGGTGCTGACACAGCCGCAGCCCGAGGAGGCGGCGGAGGTCCTGCGGGGCAACCTGGCGGTGACGGCCTGCATGGAGACCCTGCAGGTCGGCTACCTGCACGCGGTCGCGGCCGCGGCCGGCTGCTCGCTCTCCCAGCCGTTCCCGGACAACGGCATCGACTGGCAGGTCAGCCACGGCTCCCGGGCGCACGAGGTGGACGACGAGGTCACCGTCAAGATCCAGCTCAAGGCCACCCAGCAGATCGCCCCCCGGCCGCGCGGCGCCCGCTTCAGCTTCACCCTGGACAACGACCACCTGCGCAAGCTGGCCAGGGAGCGGGTCGCGGTGCCGCGGATCCTGGTCGTGATGCTGCTGCCCAGCCGGGTCGACCACTGGCTGGAGGCCCGGCCCGACGCACTGGAGCTGCGGCACTGCTGCTACTGGGTCAACCTGGCCGGCCACCCGGTCACCGGGCAGCGCCGGACCAACGTCCGGGTGCCCACCGCGCAGGTCTTCGACGACCGCGCACTGTGCGACATCATGGCGCGGGTCGGCGCGGGCGGCAGCCCGTGACGGCGCCGCCCCCGGCGGGAGGAACAGGACCATGACGCTGCCATCAGGACCTCACGACGGCACCCGGCCCCTGCCCGACCCGGCCGCCGTCGACCCGGCGGTGCTCGCCACCCTCCTCGCCCGGCACGGCTGGATCCGCCGCGGCGGCCCGACCGCCCGCTACGGGCGGTGGACGCCCCCGGACGACGCCGGATCCGGCACCAGCCTGCTCGTCCCGGCCGACGACGGCTTCGACGACGCGGTCGAACTGCTCGCCGACGCCGTCACCGCCCTGTCGCACTCGCGCAGCCCCTCCGCCCGCGCCATCCTGCTCGCCCTCACCGTCCCCGGCGACGAGCTGCAGTGGCGGCGCGAGCTTCCCGGCCCGGCCGGCACCGCGCCCTGGGAGGACGCCGAGCGGCTCCGCCGCTCCGCCCGGGGGATGCTCGCGGCCGGCGCCAAGGCCGGCCGGACCAGGGCCGCCTACTTCGGCGCCCGGCTGGACGCCTGGGCCGGCGACTTCCTGGAGCGCGTCCTGGTGGTCGAGCGCGGCCCGGCCGCCCAGAGCGGCGCCGGGCTCACCGCCCACACCCCGGCCCCCGAGGGCCGGGCGGCGGTCACCACCCTGGTCCGCGCCCTGGAGGCGCTGCGCGACGCGGTGGACTACCGGCGGGTCAGCGGCGGACCGGAGGCCTTCGAGAACGCCGTCCAGGCCGGGGTCAGCCGCGAGCTGGTGGAGTCCGTCGCCGAGCTGGTGCGCGGTGCGACGGCGGCGCAGCTCTCGGTCGCCTGGTCCGCCGCCGTCGGCACCCCCGGCGGCTTCGGCGACCGGCGGATCGTGCTGGAGTTCTCCCCGGGGGACCTCCCGGCGCTGGCGGAGGCCGCGGCGCTGCTGGAGCGGATCGAGCCGGCCGTCGCCGTCACCGTGGTCGGTGTGGTGGTCCGGCTCAAGCGCGCCGATCCCGCCGGGCCCGGCACCGTGCGGCTGCGGGTGCTCGGCGGCGCCGAGGTCAGCGAGGTGAAGGTGCGGCTCGCCGACCCGGCCTACCGGCTGGCCGCCGAGGCCCACCTGGCCGGCACGCCGGTGCGGGTCAGCGGCAGGCTGGAGCGGCGCGGGGGCTTTCGCCGGCTCACGCACCCCCGCGGCCTGGAGCCGTGCGGCGTGGAGGACGGGGAGCACGAGCGGCTGCTGAAGAGCCTTGGCGAGGGGCCCGAGCCGATCTAGGCCCTGTCCGGGGCGTGAGGCCGAAGGACCTGGGCGTGAGGCCGAACGGATCTAGGTGACGGCGGGGCCACCGGTCTCGGTACCATCGGTCAGACGCAGCGCTGTGCTGCGTCCTCTGAATCCAGCACGTCAGGAGAGACCGGTGACGGACGTCCGGGTAATCATCAACCGCGAACCCGATCGGGAAGAGCGCGTGGTGACCACGGGCACGACGGCCGCCGAGCTCTTCGCCGACGACCGCTCGATCATCGCCGCCCGCGTCGGTGGCCAGCTCAAGGACCTCGCGTACGTCGTTCAGGACGGCGAAGAGGTCGAGCCGGTCGCGATCGGCAGCAAGGACGGCCTGGACATCCTGCGCCACTCCACCGCGCACGTCATGGCGCAGGCCGTGCAGCAGCTCTTCCCGGAGGCCAAGCTCGGCATCGGCCCGCCGGTCAAGGACGGCTTCTACTACGACTTCGACGTCGAGAAGCCGTTCCACCCCGATGACCTCAAGGCCATCGAGAAGAAGATGCAGGAGATCATCAAGCGCGGGCAGAAGTTCTCCCGCCGCGTGGTCACCGACGAGTCCGCCCGCGAGGAGCTGGCCGCCGAGCCGTTCAAGCTGGAGCTGATCGGCCTCAAGGGCTCCGCCGCCACCGCCGGCGAGGGCGCGGACGTCGAGGTCGGCGCCGGCGAGCTGACCATCTACGACAACCTGGACGCCAAGAGCGGCGAGCAGTGCTGGGGCGACCTCTGCCGTGGCCCGCACCTGCCCTCCACCCGGCACATCCCGGCGTTCAAGCTGATGCGCAACGCGGCCGCCTACTGGCGCGGCAGCGAGAAGAACCCCATGCTGCAGCGCATCTACGGCACCGCCTGGCCGAGCAAGGACGAGCTCAAGGCGCACC
Source organism: Kitasatospora sp. NPDC090091 (assembly GCF_044747365.1). Classification (NCBI taxonomy): domain Bacteria; kingdom Bacillati; phylum Actinomycetota; class Actinomycetes; order Kitasatosporales; family Streptomycetaceae; genus Kitasatospora; species Kitasatospora sp. NPDC090091. The sequence goes on along the minus strand of NZ_JBIVDY010000001.1, from coordinate 490,764 downwards.
TCGACTTCCTCGTCGAGGCCGAGAAGCGCGACCACCGCAAGCTCGGCAACGAGCTCGACCTCTTCTCCATCCCGGAGGAGATCGGCTCCGGCCTCGCCGTCTTCCACCCCAAGGGCGGCATCATCCGCCGCGCCATGGAGGACTACTCGCGCCGCCGGCACGAGGAGGAGGGCTACGAGTTCGTCTACACCCCGCACGCCACCAAGGGGAAGCTCTTCGAGAAGAGCGGCCACCTGGACTGGTACGCGGACGGTATGTACCCGCCCATGCAGCTCGACGAGGGCGTGGACTACTACCTGAAGCCCATGAACTGCCCGATGCACAACCTGATCTTCGACGCGCGGGGCCGCTCGTACCGTGAACTGCCGCTGCGCTTCTTCGAGTTCGGGACGGTGTACCGCTACGAGAAGTCCGGCGTGGTGCACGGCCTGACCCGGGCCCGCGGCTTCACCCAGGACGACGCGCACATCTACTGCACCCGCGAGCAGATGGCGGACGAGCTCGACTCGACGCTGACCTTCGTGCTCAACCTGCTGCGCGACTACGGTCTGACCGACTTCTACCTGGAGCTCTCCACCAAGGATCCGGTCAAGTACGTCGGCAGCGACGACACCTGGGAGGAGGCCACCGCGGTCCTCGCCGCCGTGGCCGAGAAGCAGGGCCTGCCGCTGGTCCCGGACCCGGGCGGCGCGGCCTTCTACGGTCCCAAGATCTCGGTGCAGGCGAAGGACGCCATCGGCCGTACCTGGCAGATGAGCACCATCCAGCTCGACTTCAACCTGCCCGAGCGGTTCGACCTGGAGTACACCGCGGCGGACGGCTCGCGCCAGCGGCCGGTCATGATCCACCGCGCGCTGTTCGGCTCGATCGAGCGGTTCTTCGCGGTGCTGCTGGAGCACTACGCCGGCGCCATGCCGCCGTGGCTGGCCCCGGTCACCGTGACCGGCATCCCGATCACCGACGAGCACGTGCCGTACCTGCTGGAGGTCGCGGCCGAGCTGAAGAAGCGCGGGATCCGGGTCGAGGTGGACACCTCGGACGACCGGATGCAGAAGAAGATCCGCAACGCCCAGAAGTCGAAGACCCCGTTCATGCTGATCGCGGGCAACGACGACGTCGAGGCGGGCGCGGTCTCCTTCCGCTACCGCAACGGCGAGCAGAAGAACGGCGTGCCGGTGGCCGACGCGATCGCCGAGATCGTCGACGCCGTGGAGCGCCGCATCCAGGTGTGACGCGTTAGCACGGTGTGTGGTGTGGGGCAGGCTCCGCAGGGAGTCTGCCCCACTCTGCTTTGCAAGCACCGTCGGGCGAATATGCTGATCAGCATGACGACTGAGCCGGAACTGCAGCGGGGCGTCGGCGAGCCGGACGGCTTCCGCCGCCTCTGGACCCCCCATCGGATGGCGTACATCCAGGGCGAGAACAAGCCCACCGGCCCGGCTCCGGACGACGGTTGCCCGTTCTGCTCGATCCCGTCGCTGAGCGACGAGGACGGGCTGGTCGTCGCGCGGGGGAGCGCCGTGTTCGCGGTGCTCAACCTGTACCCGTACAACGGCGGGCACCTGATGGTCGTCCCGTACCGGCACGTCGCCGACTACACCGAGCTGGACGAGGCGGAGACCGCCGAGCTGGCCGATTTCACCAAGAAGGCGATGACGGCGCTGCGGGCGGCCTCGGGGGCGCACGGGTTCAACATCGGGATGAACCAGGGCGCGGCGGCCGGTGCCGGGATCGCGGCGCACCTGCACCAGCACGTGGTGCCGCGCTGGGGCGGGGACACCAACTTCATGCCGGTGGTCGGGCACACCAAGGTGCTGCCGCAGCTGCTGGCGGACACCCGCAAGATGCTGGCCGAGGCCTGGCCGCAGGACTGAGTGCCGGGCGAGCCGAAGGGCCCGCCACCGAGAGCGATCTCGGTGGCGGGCCCTTCGGCTTACCCGGGGCCGGGCTCAGCCGGCGTCGTACTGGTCGACCCGGTACGGCCGGGTGCCCTGCGTCTCGGACTTGATGATCGAGGCGCGGCCCTTGAAGAAGCGCTCCGCGTCGACGTCGTGCTCCGCCAGGAACTCCAGCGTGGCCGCGAGGACGGCCTGGGTCACCGGGTGGGAGACGTTCAGCGCGTTGTCCGCCATGGAGCGGGTGTTCCAGGGCGGCGCGGCCCAGGCGTGGCGCAGGCCGAACGGCTCGGGCAGGCCGAGGCCGCCGCCGAGCCAGCCGAGCAGGCCGGGTGCGCGGTAGAAGGGCGCGCGGACGGCCTGGCGCACCACCTCGTCGTTGTCGATGAGGGGGAGCTTGACGGTCTGCTCCTCCCAGAACTTCACCGTCTTCGCGACCGTCTTCTCCTTGTCCTTGGGCTTGTCGAAGAAGAGGCCGTTGACCGGTCCGAGGGCGAAGGCGGCCACGGCGACGTTCAGCGTGTTGGCCAGCAGGGTCACGGTGACGGTGAAGGTCAGGACCAGCTTGCCGTCGTGCGTGATGAACTGGGTGGCGAGGTAGTGCCGGGGGCCGCCGGGGAAGGTCTGCTTGTCGGCGATGGCCTGGACGGCGAAGTCGCGCATCCGGTCGCCGTCCATGTTGGCGTCGCCTGCGGGCGGGCGGCTGATCTCGTCGGCGCCCTCGCCGACCTCGAAGACGACCCACTGCTTGACGGCCACGTTCGGGATGCCGCTGTTGGCGACCTCGCTGATGCCGAGCGACTTGAGCCGGCCCGCGATCCGGCGGACGAGGTCCCAGGGGTGGAAGGCGCGGAAGTCGCCGTGGCCCTCGGCGGGGAGCAGCACGTCCGCCATCTTCCACTCGCCCCAGCGCTTTCCGGCGCCGAGGATGCCCTTGGTGCCGGCGTAGTGCTGGACGTTGGTCTCCTGCTCGGACTCCAGCCGGCCGAGTTTGGCCCGCAGGTCGGCGGCCTTCTTGTCCAGGTCGTCGCGGGGGACGGCCTTGGGGACGGTGGCGGCGACGGCGTTGCCCTCGACGAGGTCCTGCCAGCGGGCGCGCAGGTCGAGGGCGGAGCTGAGGACGATCCGCTTGGCCAGGTACCAGCCGACGACCGGGGCGAGCATCACCAGGCGGAGGTAGATGCCGAGCGGGCCGCCGGAGGGGGGCTTGATCGCGAGGAGCAGGGCGACGGCGATCGCGGCGGCCAGGACGAGGCCGCCGTAGAACGCGGCGTTCTTGGGGTTGTCGCGCTTGAGCCAGGCGCGGAGCTGGAAGGCGCCGAGCCAGAGCAGGGTGCCGGGGAGGAAGAGCACGCCGGTGACGACCGTGACGGTGGTGAGCCGGCGGTCGCGGGCGGCGCGGAGGTCCTCGGCGGCGAGGCAGTGTTCGACGATCTGGCGGGTGTCGATGCCGAAGGAGGGCACCAGCGGTTTGCGGTCGCCGCCGAGCGCGCGGGAGATCACGGCGCGGCTGAACGCCTCGCCGAGGTTGGGGCGGAAGAGGGCGAAGCGGCCCTTCTTGGCGGTGGCGGCGGTGACGGCGGCGGCGAAGTCGTGGACTTCGCTGTCGCGGTAGGCGGTCGAGGAGAGCGCCTGGGTGACGGCGGTCTGCGGGCCGGCGTCGGTCCGGGGTATCTGCGCACCCGGGGTCATGTCGAGTGTGGTCACGGTGGCGTCCCCTCCTCCCCTTGTCAGCGGCAGGTTACCGTGCCCCGGCACCGCTGCGCGGATGATCGTCTGAAGTACCGTCACGATCGGGCCACCCGGGGCCTGTGGGGCATGATGCCCAGCTTCGGGGGCCGTGACGCACCTGGTGGCGGGTGTGGGGGCGCAATGGTGCACGATGGGCGCAATGGGGTCGTGCCGAGGAGTCGGAGCGAGGGAGTCGCAGTGAAGGATCCGGTGCTGGTCTTCGACGGGGACTGTGCGTTCTGCTCGACCTGCGTGGTGTGGGCGGAGCGGTATCCGCGGCAGACGCTGGCCTCGGCGGGCTGGGAGGCGGTGCCGTTCCAGTTCGCGGACCTGGCGGGGCTGGACGCGCTGGCGGGGGGCCGCGGCGAGGTGTCGTGGGAGCGGGCCGAGCAGGAGGTGCTCTGGGTGACGCCGGCCGGCCGGGTGTACGGCGGGGCGCAGGCGGTGGCGCGGCTGCTGATGCGCTCGGGCGGTGCCTGGGCGTACCTGGGCGGGGTGCTGGCGCTGCCGCCGGTGCGTCCGGTGGCGGGCGTCGTGTACCGGTGGGTGGCCAGGAACCGGCACCGGATGCCGGGCGGGACGCCGGCCTGCGCGCTGCGGCCGCCGACGGGCCCGGCTCAGTTCTAGGCCCGTCCCAGGTCCGTCCTAGGACCGGTCCTTGCCCTCGGTGTGGCGGGTGGCGAGGGCGGCCGGCATGGGTTCGTGGCGCAGGTAGGCGCGGGAGAACTCGGCGGTGCCGTGGGTGAGTGAGCGCAGGTCGACGGGGTAGCGGACGAGTTCGAGTTCGGGGACTTCGGCGCGCAGCAGGGTGAGGTTCGGACCGCCGGTCTCGGTGCCGAGGACGCGGCCGCGGCGGGCGGAGAGGTCGGTCAGGACGGCGCCGAGGTAGTCGTCGGGCAGCAGCACGCTGACCGCGGCGACGGGTTCGAGGAGCCGGATGACGGCGTGCTCGGCGGCGTCGCGCAGGGCGAGGGCGGCGGCGGTCTGGAACGAGGAGTCGGAGGAGTCGACCGAGTGCGCCTTGCCGTCGGTGAGGGTGACGCGGACGTCGACGAGCGGGTAGCCGGTGGAGACGCCCTTGGCGAGCTGGGCGCGCACGCCCTTCTCGACGGAGGGGATGAAGTGCTTGGGGACGGCGCCGCCGACGACGTGCTCGTCGAATTCGAAGCCGGCGCCGGCGGGGAGGGGTTCGACCTCCAGGTCGCAGATGGCGTACTGGCCGTGCCCGCCGGACTGTTTGACCAGGCGGCCGTGGCCGGCGGCGGCGGTGCCGAAGGTCTCGCGGAGGGCGACCCGGGGTTCGACGGTGTCGACGTGGACGCCGTGGCGGCTGCGGAGCCGGTCGAGGACGACGTCGGCGTGGGCCTCGCCGGTGCACCAGAGGACGAGCTGGTGGGTGTCGGGGTTCTGTTCGAGGCGCAGCGCCGGGTCCTCGGCGGCGAGCCGGGCGAGGGCCTGGGAGAGCTTGTCGTCGTCGGCCTTGCTGTGGGCCTCGATGGCGATCGGCAGGAGGGGCTCGGGCAGGGTCCAGGTGTCGAGTTTGACCGGGTGGCCGGGTTCGTGGGCGGTGTCGCCGGCGCGGGCGCTGGTGAGTTTGGCGGCGCAGACGAGGTCGCCGGCGACGGCGTGCGGGACGCTGCGCTGGAGCTTGCCGAAGGGGCTGGTGAGGCCGGTGACGCGTTCGTCGCCGTCCTGGTCCCCGGGGTGGTCGGGGCCGGTGAGGTGGATGCGGGTGTCGGGGCGCAGCGTGCCGGCGTAGATCCGCAGCAGGCTGATCCGGCCGACGTAGGCGTCGCCGGTGACGCGGACGACCTGGGCGGCGAGGGGTGCGTCGGGGTCGCACTCGGGGGCGGGGCGGGTGCGCTGGGTGGGGTTCGGGAAGGCGGTGGTGATGAGGTCGAGGAGTTCGGCGGCGCCCAGGCCGGCGTCGGTGGTGGGGACGGCGGGGTGGAGGGTGCAGGCGAGGACCTCGCGGCGCATGCCGTCTTCCAGCGAGTCGGTGTCGAGGGTGTCGCCGGCGAGGTAGCGCTCCATGAGGGTGTCGTCCTGGCCGGAGATGGCCTCGACGAGGCTGTCGCGGGCGGGGGCGGTGTCGGGGAGCGGTTCGGTCTGCCCGTAGGTGTGGCCGGTGAGCAGGTCGATGCTGCCGTCGGGGTGGCCGTCGTGCTGCACGGGGAGGAAGAGCGGGCGCAGGGTGTCGGGGCCGAGGCCGAAGGCGTCGTGGCAGGTGGTGAGGATGTCGTCGAAGCTGCTGCGGGCGATGTCGAGCTTGGCGACGGCGATGGCGCGGGGGATGCCTTCGGCGGCGCACTCGCGCCAGAGCGCGCGGGTGGGGGCGGTGACCGGGTCGGTGGCGGAGACCACGAAGACGGCGGCGTCGGCGGCGTGCAGGGCGGCGCGCAGGTCGGCGGAGAAGTCGGGGTGGCCGGGTGGGTCGAGCAGGTTGACCTTGATGCCGTTCCATTCGAGCGGGAGCAGCGAGAGCTGGACGGAGCGCTGCTGCTGGTGCTCGATCTCCTCGTGGTCGGAGACGGTGGTGCCGTCGGAGACGCGGCCGGTGCGGCCGATGGCGCCGGCGGCGAGGGCGAGGGACTCGGCGAGGGTGGTCTTTCCCGCGCCGCTGCAGCCGATGAGGACGACGTTGCGCAGGTGGGCAGGGTCGGTGACGGTGGGCGCCGCCTGGCCGGCTCGTGCGGTGCTGCGGTCGGGCATCGGGGTCTCCTCCCGTCGCGCCGAGGCTGTCGTGAAAAGTCTAGGGGCCGGGGTGTCCCGTACGCGCGGGCGGTGACGCTGGGTGCGCGGGCGCGTGCCGGGCGTGCGGGCGGCGGGGGTGCGGGGGCGGTGGGGCGGTGCGGTGCGCAGGAGCGTGTCGTCGGCGTGGCTACGATGGGTGCGCCGGATGGGCTGATCCGTTCGGCCGTCTGCCGCGTACGCTGCCGCAGGCGGGTACCAGGGAGATCGGAGCGGTCGGGAAGGCCATGCTCAACAAATACGCGCGTGCCTTCTTCACACGTGTCCTGACCCCGTTCGCCGCGTTCCTGATCCGGCTGGGTGTGAGCCCGGACGCCGTGACGCTGATCGGTACGGCCGGTTCGGTGGCCGGCGCGCTGGTGTTCTTCCCGCGCGGGGAGTTCTTCTGGGGCACCATCACGATCACGCTGTTCATCTTCTCGGACCTGGTGGACGGGAACATGGCGCGGCAGTTGGGCCGGTCCACGAAGTGGGGCGCGTTCCTGGACTCCACCCTCGACCGGGTGGCGGACGCGGCGATCTTCGGCGGTCTGGCCATGTGGTACGCGGGCAAGGGTGACAACAACCTGCTCTGCGCGGTGGCGATCTTCTGCCTGGCGAGCGGCCTGGTGGTGTCGTACACCAAGGCGCGGGCGGAGAGCCAGGGCCTGCCGTGCGACGTGTCGGGGCTGGTGGAGCGGGCCGAACGGCTGGTGATCAGCCTGGTGGCGGCCGGTGTGGCGGGTCTGCACCAGTTCGGGGTGCCGTACGTGGAGTGGCTGCTGCCGGTGGCGCTGTGGCTGGTGGCCGCGGGCAGCCTGGTGACGGTGTTCCAGCGGATGCTGACGGTGCGCCGGGAGGCGTTCGAGGCCGATCGCGTGGCGGCCGGGAGCTGAAGGGGCGGGCCTGCGGTGAAGGACCGATTGGTGTACTCGGCGTACGCGCTGGGCTGGGCGGTGCTGAGGCACCTGCCGGAGGCGGCCGCGCGGGGCCTGTTCGACGCGATCGCCGACTTCGCGTGGCGCAAGCGCGGCAAGCGGGTGCTGCAGCTGGAGTCCAATCTGCGGCGGGTGCGCCCGGCGGCGGACGAGGCCGCGCTGCGGGAGCTGTCGCGGGCCGGGATGCGCTCGTACATGCGGTACTGGATGGAGTCCTTCCGGCTGCCGGTGTGGAGCCGGCAGCGGGTGGCCCGGGACGTCCGGGTGGAGGGCTTCGAGGAGCTGCGGGCGGCCATGGAGTCGGGGCGGGGCGCGGTGATAACGCTTCCGCACATGGGGAACTGGGACCTCGCGGGCGCCTGGGTGGCGCTGGAGGGGTACCCGTTCACGACGGTCGCGGAGCGGCTGAAGCCGGAGGAGCTGTTCGACCGGTTCGTGGCGTTCCGGGAGAGCCTGGGCATGGAGGTGCTGGCGCTCACGGGCGGCGGCGTCAGCGTGGTCGGCACCCTGGCGCGGCGGCTGCGGGAGGGCCGGCTGGTCTGCCTGGTCGGTGACCGGGACCTCTCCGAGGCCGGGGTCGAGGTGTCGTTCTTCGGTGAGGCGACCAGGATGCCGGCCGGTCCGGCGGCGCTCTGCCAGCGGACCGGGGCGGCGCTGCTGCCGGTGACGCTCTGGTACGACGGCCCGGTGATGAGGGCGCGGATCCACCCCGAGGTGCCGGTGCCGGCGGAGGGGGACCGCACCGAGAAGACGCGGACGATGGTGCAGGCGATGGCGGAGGTCTGGGAGGCCGGGATCCGCGAGCACCCCGAGGACTGGCACATGCTGCAGCGGTTCTGGCTCGCCGACCTGCCGGCCCGTGCGACGGTGGAGGCACCGGCCGTGCCCCCGGCCGTCCGTCCGGCCGCGGAGGCGGCGGGCGGGCCCGCCGTGGAGCCCGCCGCCGAGGCGTCCGGCTCCTGACCCCCGCCTGAAACCCGCCCCCGACCTGTCCGAGAGGAACACGAGGAACCCGTGAAGATCGGCATCGTCTGCCCGTACGACTGGGACGTCCCCGGCGGGGTGCAGTTCCACATCCGGGACCTCGCCGAGCACCTGATCGGCCTGGGCCACGAGGTGTCGGTGCTGGCGCCCGCCGAGGACGACGAGGCGCTGCCGCCGTACGTGGTCTCGGCCGGGCGGGCGGTGGCGGTGCCGTACAACGGCTCGGTGGCGCGGCTGAGCTTCGGCATCCTGTCGGCGGCGCGGGTGCGGCGATGGCTGAACGACGGGCGGTTCGACATCCTGCACGTGCACGAGCCGGCCTCGCCGAGCCTGTCGATGCTGGCGGCGTGGTCGGCGTCGGGGCCGATGGTCGGCACCTTCCACACGTCCAACCCGCGGTCGCGGGCGATGATCGCGGCCTCGCCGATCCTGCAGCCCGGCCTGGAGAAGATGCGCGCGCGGATCGCGGTGAGCGAGTACGCGCGGCGGACCCTGGTGGAGCACCTGGGCGGGGACGCGGTGGTGATCCCCAACGGCGTGGACGTGGGCTTCTTCGCGGAGGCGGAGCCGGACGCGCGCTGGACCGGCGGCGCGGCCGCCGGCGAGCCCGGCACGATCGGCTTCATCGGGCGGATCAACGAGCCGCGCAAGGGCCTGCCGACGCTGCTGGCGGCGCTGCCGAGGATCCTGGCGGAGCGCCCGGGCGTGCGCCTGCTGGTGGCCGGCAAGGGCGACGAGGAGGAGGCGGTCGCCGGGCTGGCGCCGGAGGTGCGCCGGCAGGTGGAGTTCCTCGGCATGGTCAGCGACCGGGACAAGGCGCGGCTGCTGCGCAGCGTCGATCTCTACGTGGCGCCGAACACCGGCGGGGAGAGCTTCGGGATCATCCTGGTCGAGGCGATGTCGGCGGGCGCGCCGGTGCTGGCGAGCGACCTCGACGCGTTCAAGCAGGTGCTGGACGGCGGGGACGCCGGGGAGCTGTTCCCGGTGGAGGACGCGGACGCCCTGGCCCGGTCGGCGCTGCGGCTGCTGGGGGATCCGGGGCGGCTGGAGGAGCTGCGCAAGGCGGCGTCCCGGCACGTGCGGCGGTTCGACTGGTCGACGGTCGGCGCGGACATCCTGGCGGTCTACGAGACGGTGACGGCGGGTGCGGCGGCGGTGGTCGAGGAGGACCAGCGGGGCAGCCGGCGCGGCCGGTTCGGGCTGGCCCGGGATTGATCGCGGGCCCGCGGCGGTTAGGGTCTCCCGGACCGATTCCCGAGTGCTGGAGGCTTCGATGCCGCAGATCTCCGTCGACTACTCGCCCGAGCTGGCCGGCTCGTTCGACCGCCGTGAGCTGGGCCTGGCGATCAACCGGCTCGCGGTGAAGACGATCAACGCGAGCCCCGAGGCCTGCAAGACCGTCTTCCGCGAGGTGCAGGACTTCGTGGTGGGCGAGAGCGCCGGCCCGGACTCCCAGGTGTACGTGGAGTTCCAGATCTTCCCCGGCCGCACCGCGGAGGCGAAGGCGGCGCTCACCGAGGCGGTCATGGCGCTGCTGGCGGAGCGGGTCGTTCCCGCGCCCGGCACCCGGCTGTTCACCGCGGTGAACGTCCAGGACATCGACCGGGACAGCTACCGCAGCGCGACCCTCGGCGGCTGACCGGCGGGCACCCGGTAGCGTAGCGCCCCGTGACTACCTGGATCTGGGCCGGCGTGGCCGTGGTGCTGTTCGGCATGTACCTGAGTTGGACGGCCGGCCGGCTGGACCGGTTGCACGCCCGGATCGACGCTGCCCGTGCGGCGCTGGACGCGCAGCTGGTCCGCCGGGCGTCGGTGGCGATGGAGCTGGCGACGTCCTCGCTGCTCGACCCGGCGGCCTCGCTGCTGCTGCTGGACGCGGCGCACGCGGCCCGTCAGGCCGAGGACGACCAGCGCGAGGTGGCGGAGAGCCAGCTGAGCATGGCGCTGCGGGCGGTCTTCGCCGAGCCGGAGCAGGTGGCCGTGCTGACGGCCGAGCCGGGCGGCGAGGAGGCGGTGCGGGACCTCACGGCCGCGGTGCGGCGGGTGCCGATGGCGCGCCGGTTCCACAACGACGCGGTGCGCGCGGCCCGGGCGGTGCGCGAGCACCGGCTGGTGCGGTACTTCCGGCTGGCGGGGCGGGCGCCGTTCCCGCTGGCGTTCGAGATGGACGACGCCCCGCCGCCGGCGCTCACGCCCGAGGGCGCCCCGGCCTGAGGTGGGCTTCCGGACACGCCGGGGACGTGTTTCGGCGAGAGTCGGGAACGTGTTGCGGCGGGAGTCGGGAAAGTGCGTCCGGATCCGGCCTGTTTGTCGTATCCCGTCGGTCAGGCTGGACTCGGTGGCGCATGGATCGGCCGTTTCTTCCGCCTACCATAGGGCGATAGCACTGGTTCATCTTCGAGTGAGGTCTCACGTGTCCACCACCCCCACCACCGCAGACCAGCCGCAGATCGGCACCGCCCGGGTGAAGCGCGGCATGGCCGAGCAGCTCAAGGGCGGTGTGATCATGGACGTGGTCAACGCCGAGCAGGCGAAGATCGCCGAGGACGCCGGCGCTGTGGCCGTCATGGCCCTGGAGCGGGTTCCGGCCGACATCCGCAAGGATGGCGGCGTCGCGCGCATGTCGGACCCGAACATGATCGAGGAGATCATCGCCGCGGTCTCGATCCCGGTCATGGCCAAGTCCCGGATCGGCCACTTCGTCGAGGCCCAGGTCCTGCAGTCGCTGGGTGTCGACTACATCGACGAGTCCGAGGTGCTGACCCCGGCCGACGAGGTCAACCACTCCGACAAGTGGGCGTTCACCACCCCCTTCGTCTGCGGCGCCACCAACCTGGGCGAGGCCCTGCGCCGCATCGCCGAGGGCGCGGCCATGATCCGCTCCAAGGGTGAGGCCGGCACCGGCAACGTCGTCGAGGCCGTCCGCCACCTGCGCCAGATCAAGAACGAGATCGGCCACCTGCGCGCGCTGGACCACAACGAGCTGTACGCCGCCGCCAAGGAGCTGCGCGCCCCGTACGAGCTGGTCAAGGAGGTCGCCGAGCTCGGCAAGCTGCCGGTCGTGCTGTTCTCCGCCGGTGGCGTGGCCACCCCGGCCGACGCCGCGCTGATGCGCCAGCTGGGTGCCGAGGGCGTCTTCGTCGGCTCCGGCATCTTCAAGTCGGGCGACCCGGCCAAGCGTGCCGCCGCGATCGTGAAGGCCACCACCTTCTTCGACGACCCGAAGATCATCGCGGACGCCTCCCGCAACCTGGGCGAGGCCATGGTCGGCATCAACTGCGACACCCTGCCGGAGACCGAGCGCTACGCCAACCGCGGCTGGTAGTCCCGGCCCGCGTCCGGCGTCGGCCCGCCGCAGCGCCTCGGCGCTCGGCGGGCCGCGCCGCGTACGCCCCCGGGCGGCGGTGCGCCGCCCGCGGCAACGATCACACGACGTACCGATCGAAGAAGGTTTGAGACCGTGAGCACTCCAGTCATCGGCGTTCTGGCCCTGCAGGGCGACGTCCGCGAGCACCTGGTCGCGCTGGCCGAGGCCGACGCGCTCGCCCGCCCGGTGCGCCGCGCCGAGGAGCTGGCCGAGGTCGACGCGCTGGTGATCCCCGGCGGGGAGTCCACCACCATGTCCAAGCTGGCGCTGCTGTTCGGCGTGATGGACCCGCTGCGCGAGCGGGTCGCCGCCGGCATGCCGGTCTACGGCACCTGCGCGGGCATGATCATGCTGGCCGACAAGATCCTGGACGGCCGTGACGACCAGGAGACCGTCGGCGGCATCGACATGACCGTGCGCCGCAACGCGTTCGGCCGCCAGAACGAGTCCTTCGAGTCCGGGATCGCCTTCAAGGGCATGGACGAGGTGCCGGTGCACGGCGTGTTCATCCGTGCGCCGTGGGTCGAGGCCGTCGGCGCCGGCGTCGAGGTGCTGGCCGAGCTGCCGGCCGCCGACGGCCCGGAGAGCCGGATCGTCGCGGTCCGCCAGGGCAACCTGCTGGCCACCTCGTTCCACCCCGAGCTGACCGGCGACCACCGGGTGCACGCCTACTTCGTGCGGATGGTCGAGGAGCACCTCGCGGCCGCCGCACGGTAGCGCCTCGCCGCCGCACGCTGACCGTGTGCGCTCACCGGTGGCGACACCGGTAAGATCTCATCTGTTCATTTCCCTTTGGCGACGTAAAGGAGCTGGCGATGTCCGGCCACTCTAAGTGGGCTACCACCAAGCACAAGAAGGCCGTGATCGACGCCAAGCGCGGCAAGCTCTTCGCCAAGATGATCAAGAACATCGAGGTGGCGGCGCGGACCGGCGGACCCGACCCGGCCGGCAACCCGACCCTCTACGACGCCATCCAGAAGGCCAAGAAGAGCTCGGTCCCGATCGACAACATCAACCGCGCCGTCAAGCGCGGTGGCGGTCTGGAGGCCGGCGGCGCCGACTACCAGACCATCATGTACGAGGGCTACGGCCCGAACGGCGTCGCGGTGCTCATCGAGTGCCTCACCGACAACCGCAACCGCGCCGCCTCCGACGTGCGCGTCGCGATGACCCGCAACGGCGGCTCGATGGCCGACCCGGGCTCGGTGTCGTACCTGTTCACCCGCAAGGGTGTCGTCATCGTCCCCAAGGCCGACGGCGTGGACGAGGACAAGCTCTTCGAGGTCGTCCTCGACCAGGAGCCCGAGGAGATCAACGACCTCGGCGAGTCCTTCGAGATCGTCTCCGAGGCCTCCAAGATGGTCGCCGTCCGCACCGCCCTGGTGGACGCCGGCGTCGACTACGACTCGGCCGAGGCCAACTTCCTCCCGAGCATGCAGGTCGAGCTGGACGTCGACGGCGCCCGCAAGATCCTGAAGCTGATCGACGCCCTTGAGGACAGCGACGACGTGCAGAACGTCTTCGCCAACTTCGACATCAGCGACGAGGTCGGTGCCCAGCTCGACGCCGAGTGATCGTCCGCACTTCCCGGCCCGGTGGTCCCCTGGACCGCCGGGCCGGTGTCGTCGGCGGCGATGTCGTACCCGGGGAGTAGCCTTCGCAGGTCATCGGGCGAACGGCAACCCGCCGTGCCCCCGTTGAAGGCGAGTGACAGAGAGGCGGGGTGTGAGGTGCGGGTACTGGGTGTGGACCCGGGGCTGACCAGGTGCGGGGTCGGCGTGGTCGACGGTGCGCCGGGCCGCCCGCTGCGGATGGTCGGCGTCGGCGTGGTGCGCACCCCCGCCGAGGCGGAGATCGGGCAGCGGCTGCTCCTGGTCGAGCAGGGTATAGAGAGCTGGCTCGACGAGCACCGGCCGGACCTCGTCGCCGTCGAGCGGGTGTTCGCCCAGCACAACGTCCGCACCGTGATGGGCACCGCGCAGGCCAGCGCGGTCGCGATGCTCTGCGCCACCCGGCGCGGCATCCCGGTCACCCTGCACACCCCCAGCGAGGTCAAGGCCGCCGTCACCGGCTCGGGCCGGGCCGACAAGGCCCAGGTCACCGCCATGGTGCAGCGGCTGCTGCGGCTGGACGCGCCGCCCAAGCCGGCCGACGCCGCCGACGCGCTGGCGCTGGCCATCTGCCACATCTGGCGCGGCGGTGCGAGCGACCGGATCGCCGCCGCGGTCGCGAAGGCCGCCCCCGCCGCCGCACCCGGCCGGGCCCCGGCCCGCGCCCCGTACTCCGCCCGAGCCCCCCGAGGAGCCGCCCGATGATCGCCTTCGTCCAGGGCCCGGTGGCCGCCATCGCCGCCGGCACCGTCGTCGTCGAGGTCGGCGGCGTCGGCATGGCCGTCCAGTGCACCCCGAACACCGCGGCCGGCCTGCGGCTGGGCGAGCCCGCCCGGCTGGCGACCTCGCTGGTCGTCCGGGAGGACTCGCTCACCCTGTACGGCTTCGCGGACGACGACGAGCGGGCCGTCTTCGAGATCCTCCAGGCCGCGCCCGGGGTCGGCCCCCGGCTCGCCCAGGCCATGCTCGGCGTGCACAGCCCGGACGAGCTGCGGGCGGCCGTCGCCGCGGGGAACGAGAAGGCCCTGATCGCCGTCCCCGGCATCGGCAAGGCGAAGGCCGCCAAGCTGCTGCTGGAGTACAAGGACAAGCTGGGGGCGCCGCACGGCAGCGTCCCCGCGCAGAAGCCGATCGCCGCCGGGCCCGCGCCGTGGAGCGAGCAGCTGCACTCCGCGCTGGTCGGCCTCGGCTACGCGCCGCGCGAGGCGGACGACGCGGTCGCGGCGGTCACGCCGGAGGCCGAGGCACAGACCACGACGGACGTCGGCGCGCTGCTCCGGCTCGCCCTGCGCAGCCTCAACCGTTCCCGCTGAAGCCATCTGGCGACCTGTCACTTTGTCGATATTGGAGCCCGAACCGATGAGCCCGTACGACTCCGACCCGGCCGACCGGCTGGTGACGGCCGCCGCCGACGGTGAGGACCAGGCGGTCGAGGCCGCGCTGCGCCCCAAGCTGCTGGACGAGTTCATCGGCCAGGAGCGGGTCCGCGAGCAGCTGTCCCTGGTGCTCCAGGCAGCCCGCAAGCGCGGCACCGCCCCCGACCACGTGCTGCTGAGCGGCCCGCCCGGGCTCGGCAAGACCACCCTCTCGATGATCATCGCAGCCGAGCTGAACGCGCCGATCCGGATCACCTCCGGCCCGGCGATCCAGCACGCGGGGGACCTCGCGGCGATCCTCTCCTCGCTCACCGAGGGCGAGGTGCTCTTCCTCGACGAGATCCACCGGATGTCCCGGCCCGCCGAGGAGATGCTCTACATGGCGATGGAGGACTTCCGGGTCGACGTGATCGTCGGCAAGGGGCCGGGTGCCACCGCCATCCCGCTGGAGCTGCCGCCGTTCACCTTGGTCGGCGCCACCACCCGGGCCGGCCTGCTGCCGCCGCCGCTGCGCGACCGCTTCGGCTTCACCGGCCACATGGAGTTCTACGCCCCCGCCGAGCTGCAGCAGGTGGTCCGCCGCTCGGCCGCGCTGCTCGACGTCGAGATCGACCCGGCCGGGGCCGCGGAGATCGCCGGCCGCTCCCGGGGCACGCCGCGCATCGCCAACCGGCTGCTGCGCCGGGTGCGCGACTTCGCGCAGGTCCGGCACGACGGCGTGGTCACTCCGGAGATCGCCGCCCAGGCGCTGGACGTCTACGAGGTGGACGCGCGCGGGCTGGACCGGCTGGACCGCGCGGTGCTGGACGCGCTGTTGCGGCTGTTCGGCGGCGGCCCGGTCGGTTTGTCGACACTGGCGGTCGCGGTGGGGGAGGAGGCCGAGACCGTGGAGGAGGTCGCCGAGCCGTTCCTGGTCCGCGAGGGCCTGCTCGCCCGCACCCCGCGCGGCCGGGTCGCCACCGCGGCGGCCTGGCAGCACCTCGGGCTCACGCCGCCGCTGCAGACCGCTCCGGTCCAGACCACCCGCGGCGCGGTGCCCGCCCAGCCGGATCTTTTCCAGGGCGGTGAGGGCTGAACGGGTGAGCCGGGGGTGAAGCGGGCACCCGCCCGCCCCCGCGGAGCCCTCGCGGAGAAGGCAGGGGAGAAGTCCGGGGAAACTGTGCAGGCGGAGGGTCGCCACTTTCGGCGGCAGGATGCGATGCTTGGCGTTGTCCGATCAGTTCGGGGTCGCCTAGACTCCGCCGGACCGCCCCTCTCACCTGACGGGCCGACCAATACCACACAGGCCGCCGGCCCGGCGGCCCGTAAAGGACCCTGGCTGCAGTGAACCTCATCATCCTTCTCCTCCCGATCATCGCGATCGTGCTCATGTTCCGGTCGCAGAAGAAGCGCCAGCAGCAGATGCAGCAGATGCAGACGGCGCTGGAGCCCGGGGCGGGGGTGCGCACCATCGGCGGCCTGTACGCCCAGGTGAAGGCGGTCAACGAGGAGACCGTCGAGCTGGAGATCGCGCCGGGCGTGGTCTCCTACTTCACCAAGAGCGCGATCGCGGCGGTCCTGGACCCGCAGGAGTACGACGCGATCATCAACGGCCGCCCGGCCGACGACGAGCTCCCCGAGCCGGAGGCCGACGTCGAGGCCGAGCCGGCCGACGAGAAGCCGCTCTCGCTCGCCAAGGAAGGCGCCGAGAAGGGCGAGGCCGAGGGCGGCGCTCCCGCGAGCAAGTAGTACCGGCCGGGCACTCGCCCGGTCGCGCGGCGCAGTGCCGCGAGCCCACAGGATCTCATGGGCCCCAGATCCGCCATGCCCCCGTCCAGCCACGAGCCGGACGGGGGTCCGGTAGGGGAGGTGGCATGGACAGGGAGAAACGAGCAAGGTGGCAACACCCAAGTCGCGCCCGCGCGACGGTTACCCAGGGCGGGCGCTGGCCCTCATCCTGGTGATCACCGTCGGACTGGTCGCCCTCATGTTCGGGACGGGCAACACCAAGCCCCGCCTCGGGATCGACCTCGCAGGCGGCACCAGTATCACGCTGAGCGCGAAGTCGACCGACCCCAAGGCGATCAACAAGTCCAACATGGACATCGCCACCGGGATCATCGAGCAGCGCGTCAACGGGATGGGTGTCTCCGAGGCGGAGGTCCAGACCCAGGGCGACCGGAACATCATCGTCAACATCCCCAAGGGCGGTGACAAGCAGAGCGCGGTCGACCAGGTCGGCACCACCGCGAAGCTGTACTTCCGCCCGGTCCTCGCCCTCGCCCCGAGCGGCATCCAGGCGCAGGCCCCGACCTCGGCCCCCTCGGCGAGCGGCAGCGCCACCCCGGGCGCGAGCCCCTCCGCGGGCGCCACCGGCTCGGCCTCCGCGAGCGCCCCGGCCGGTACGCCGAGCGCGAGCGCCACCAAGCAGGGCCGCGCGGTCGGCGAGGCCCTCGCCGACGCCACCCCGTCCGCGACCGCCACCGCCTCCGGTTCGGCCGCCGCCACGCCGAGCGCCACCGCCTCCGGTTCGGCCGCCGCCGCCCCGAGTGCGGCCGCCACCCCGAGCGCCGGCGCCACCGCGCCGACCACGCCGGACCTGAGCGCCGCGATGACCTCCGGCACCGTGCCGCCGGAGCTGGCCGCCGCCTTCGCCGGCCTGGACTGCTCCAAGCCCGAGCAGCGCAACCAGAACTACCAGAAGGCCGAGGAGCAGCCGACCGTCGCCTGCACCCAGAAGGACGAGCGCGGCGTCTACTACAAGCTCGCCCTCGGCCCGGTCGCGGTGAAGGGCAAGGACGTCTCCAAGGCGCAGGCCAGCATCGACACCCAGCAGGGTGCCGGCTGGCAGGTCCAGCTCCAGTTCAACGGCACCGGCACCGACGACTTCACCAAGATCACCGGCCAGCTGGCCACCCAGGCGGACCCGACCAACCAGTTCGCCATCGTGCTGGACGGCAAGGTCGTCTCGCACCCGTACGTGCGCAACGCCATCCCCGGCGGCTCGGCCGTGATCTCCGGCAGCTTCACCCAGGCCGAGGCGCAGGACCTCGCCAACGTGCTGAGCTTCGGCGCCCTGCCGCTGGAGTTCACCACCGACGACGTCACCACGGTCTCCCCGCAGCTCGGCGGTGACCAGCTGGACGCCGGTCTGATCGCCGGCGCCATCGGCATGCTGCTGGTGGTCCTCTACTCGCTGGTCTACTACCGCGGCCTCGGCCTGGTCTCGATCGCCGGTCTGATCGTCTCGGCGATCCTGACCTACTCGATCATGAGCCTGCTCGGCGCCGGTATCGGCTTCGCGCTGAACCTGCCGGCCGTCTGCGGCGCCATCGTCGCGATCGGTATCACCGCGGACTCCTTCATCGTGTACTTCGAGCGCATCCGCGACGAGGTCCGCGAGGGCGCCCCGCTGCGCCCTGCGGTCCAGCGGGCCTGGCCGCGCGCCCGGCGCACCATCCTGGTGTCGGACTTCGTGTCCTTCCTCTGTGCCGCGGTGCTCTACCTGGTCTCGGTCGGCAAGGTGCAGGGCTTCGCGTTCACGCTGGGTCTGACCACCGCGCTCGACGTCGTCGTGATCTTCCTGTTCACCAAGCCGCTGATCACGCTGCTGGCCCGGCGGAAGTTCTTCTCCGACGGCCACCCGTGGTCCGGTCTGGACCCGAAGCGCCTGGGCGCCCGCCCGCCGCTGCGCAGCAGCCGCCGCCGTCCCACCTCGTCCGCCGCCGCGAAGGGGGCCTGACACCGTGTCGCGCTTCTCCAATCTGGGCCACCGGCTCTACCAGGGCGAGGTCAGCTTCGACTTCGTCGGGCGCCGCAAGCTCTGGTACAGCATCTCCGGCGTGATCGTGCTGGTCGCGGCGATCGGCCTGGCCATGGGCCTGCACCTGGGCATCGAGTTCAAGGGCGGGCAGGTCTACACCGTCTCCAAGCCTGGGCTGTCCGTCTCGCAGGCGCAGGACGCGGCCGACAAGATCGTCTCCTCGCACCCGCTGGTGCAGTCGGTGGACGACGGCAAGAAGATCCGCATCCAGGTCAGCTCCGAGGAGAAGGTCTCCTCCTCGACCTTCACCGACAAGCTGTCCAAGGAGATCGGCGTCCCGGTCGCCGAGATCGACACCCAGGTGATCGGTCCCAGCTGGGGTGAGCAGATCTCCAAGAAGGCGCTCACCGGCCTGATCATCTTCATGGTCCTGGTGACGGCCTACCTGGCGATCGCCTTCGAGTGGCGGATGGCGGTGGCCGCCCTGGTCGCCCTCATCCACGACCTCCTGATCACCATCGGGGTCTACGCCCTGGTGGGCTTCGAGGTCACCCCCGGTACGGTGATCGGCTTCCTGACCATCCTCGGGTACTCGCTCTACGACACGGTCGTCGTCTTCGACACCGTGAAGGAGAACACCAAGGGCCTCACCAAGCAGAGCAAGCTCACCTACAGCGAGGCGGCCAACGCGGGCCTCAACCAGACCCTGGTGCGCTCGCTCAACACCACGGTGGTCGCCCTGCTCCCGGTGGCAGCGCTGCTGTTCATCGGTGGCGGCATCCTCGGTGCCGGCACCCTGAACGACATCTCGCTGGCGCTGTTCATCGGTCTCGCGGCCGGTGCCTACTCCTCGATCTGCGTCGCCACCCCGCTGCTGGCGCAGCTCAAGGAGGAGCAGCCGGACATGAAGGCGCTCGCCAAGCGGGTCGCCCAGCGTCGCGCCGCGGACGCCAAGGCGGCCGCCGAGGGCGGCTCCGGGGCTCCGGCGGACGAGGAGATCGCCGACGAGGACCTGCCGGCGGGTATGGTCGGTCAGCGCGGCCGGGCGTCCGGCGCCCGCGCCAAGGGCCGTCCGTCCACCAAGCGCTGAAGCGCGACCGACCCTAAGGACTCCTCGTGACCACCGCCGACACCGCACTGGCCGAGCTGCTGAACAGCCGCATCCGGGACGTCCCGGACTACCCGAAGCCGGGTGTGCTGTTCAAGGACATCGCGCCGCTGCTCGCCGACGCCGAGGCCTTCGCGGCTCTCACCCGGGCGCTCGCCGAGCGGGCGACGGCCCTCGGGGCGACCAAGGTGGTGGGTCTGGAGGCGCGCGGCTTCGTGCTGGCGGCCCCGGCGGCCTTCGCGGCCGGGCTCGGCTTCGTGCCGATCCGCAAGCAGGGCAAGCTGCCCGGCGAGGTGTTCCGCCGCTCGTACGAGCTGGAGTACGGCGAGGCCGTGCTGGAGGTGCAGTGCGACGCCTTCGCGCCCGGTGAGCGGGTGCTGGTGGTGGACGACGTGCTGGCCACCGGCGGGACCATCGGGGCCTCGCTGGACCTGGTGAAGGAGGCCGGCGCCGAGCTGGCGGGCGTCGTGGTGCTGATGGAGCTGGGCTTCCTGGACGGGCGCGCGCGGCTGTCCGAGCACCTGGGCGGCGCTCCGCTGGAGACGCTGGTCACGGTCTGAGGTCCGCACAGGACCAGGGTCGAGGGCGGCGGTCGGATCATCCGACCGCCGCCCTCAGCGTGTCCGGGGCCGGGCGGCTGAACACCGGAGCGCCGGGCTCGGTACCATGAAGATTCATCCCCTCCCGGTTGTGCGAGGCAGAGCCGGCCGTGCGAGGGGCCCGGCCCAGGTGCCCCGAGGAGTGTCCTTGCCCGACGAGGTTGTGCCCACGGCCGCAGCGGCCGCCCCCGACAACCGTTCCACGCCCTCGGGGGCCACCCCGGCACGCCCGGCGCCGACCTCCTCGCGTCCGGCGGCTCCCGCGAGCCGGCCGTCCTCCTCCGGCGGCATGCGCGCCCGGCTGGCCCGCCTCGGCGGCCAGCGCTCCAGCGTGCTCAACCCGGTGCTGGAGCCGCTGTTCCGCTCCATCCGGGCCAACGACCCCAAGGCCGACCCGGCCCTGCTGCGGGACATCGAGCGGGCGTACGCGGTGGCCGAGAAGTGGCACCGCGGACAGAAGCGCAAGAGCGGCGACCCGTACATCACCCACCCGCTGGCGGTCGCGACCATCCTGGCCGAGCTGGGCATGGACGCCCCGACCCTGATGGCCGGGCTGCTGCACGACACCGTCGAGGACACCGACTACGGCCTGGAGACCCTGCGCCGGGACTTCGGCGACTCGGTGGCCCTGCTGGTGGACGGCGTCACCAAGCTGGACCGGGTCAAGTTCGGCGAGGCCGCGCAGGCCGAGACCGTCCGCAAGATGGTCGTCGCGATGGCCAAGGACCCGCGCGTCCTGGTGATCAAGCTGGCCGACCGCCTGCACAACATGCGCACCATGCGCTACCTGAAGCGGGAGAAGCAGGAGAAGAAGGCCCGCGAGACGCTGGAGATCTACGCCCCGCTGGCGCACCGGCTGGGCATGAACACCATCAAGTGGGAGCTGGAGGACCTCGCCTTCGCGATCCTCTACCCCAAGATGTACGACGAGATCGTCCGGCTGGTCGCCGAGCGCGCCCCGAAGCGGGACGAGTACCTGGCGACCGTCATCGACCAGGTCCAGGGCGACCTGCGCGGCGCCCGGATCACCGCCTCCGTCACCGGCCGGCCGAAGCACTACTACTCGGTCTACCAGAAGATGATCGTCCGGGGCCGGGACTTCGCCGAGATCTACGACCTGGTGGGCATCCGGGTCCTGGTCGACACCGTCCGCGACTGCTACGCGGCGCTGGGCACCATCCACGCGCGGTGGAACCCGGTGCCGGGGCGGTTCAAGGACTACATCGCGATGCCCAAGTTCAACATGTACCAGTCGCTGCACACCACGGTGATCGGTCCCGGTGGCAAGCCCGTCGAGCTGCAGATCCGCACCTTCGACATGCACCGCCGCGCCGAGTACGGCATCGCCGCGCACTGGAAGTACAAGCAGCGCGCCGTCGCCGGCGCCTCCAAGGTCCGCACCGACACCCCGACCCAGACCCGCAAGGACGACAAGGCCGGCGCCGTCAACGAGATGGCCTGGCTGCGGCAGCTGCTGGACTGGCAGAAGGAGACCGAGGACCCGAGCGAGTTCCTGGAGTCGCTGCGCTTCGACCTCTCCAACAACGAGGTCTTCGTCTTCACCCCCAAGGGCGACGTCATAGCGCTGCCGGCCGGCGCCACCCCGGTGGACTTCGCCTTCGCCGTCCACACCGAGGTCGGCTACCGCTGCATAGGGGCCCGGGTCAACGGGCGGCTGGTGCCGCTGGAGTCGACCCTGGAGAACGGCGACAGCGTCGAGGTCTTCACCTCCAAGGCGGAGAACGCCGGCCCGTCCCGGGACTGGCTGGGCTTCGTCAAGTCGCCGCGCGCCCGCAACAAGATCCGCGCCTGGTTCTCCAAGGAGCGCCGCGAGGAGGCCATCGAGCACGGCAAGGAGGCCATCGCCCGGGCGATGCGCAAGCAGGGCCTGCCGATCCAGCGGATCCTCACCGGCGACTCGCTGGTCACCCTGGCCCACGAGATGCGCTACCCGGACATCTCCTCGCTGTACGCCGCGATCGGCGAGGGCCACGTCGCCGCGCAGAACATCGTGCAGAAGCTGGTCCAGGCGCTCGGCGGCGAGGAGGGCGCCACCGAGGACCTCGCCGAGACCGCGACCCCGACCCACGACACCCGCCGTGCGGTGCGCCGCCGGGCCAAGGGCGACCCCGGCGTCATCGTCAAGGGCGTCGAGGACGTCTGGGTCAAGCTGTCCCGCTGCTGCACCCCGGTGCCGGGCGACCCGATCGTCGGCTTCATCACCCGCGGCAACGGCGTCTCGGTGCACCGCGCCGACTGCGTCAACGTCGAGGCGCTGAGCCAGCAGCCCGAGCGGATGATCGACGTCGAGTGGGCGGCCACCCAGTCCTCGGTCTTCCTGGTGGCCATCCAGGTCGAGGCACTGGACCGCTCCCGGCTGCTCTCGGACGTCACCCGGGTCCTCTCCGACCAGCACGTCAACATCCTGTCGGCGGCGGTGCAGACCTCCCGCGACCGGGTGGCGATGAGCCGGTTCACCTTCGAGATGGGCGACCCGAAGCACCTCGGCCACGTGCTCAAGGCGGTCCGCGGCGTCGAGGGCGTCTACGACGTCTACCGCGTCACCTCGGCCCGCAAGTAACGGCGACGGCGAAGGGCCCCGGGGTGCTCCCCGGGGCCCTTCGCCGTTCTGCTGCGGTTCCTGCTCGGGCTCGGCGGCGGATCAGCCGCTGAACTCCTCCTGGCTCTTGTGCGCCTGCTCCAGCAGGGTCTGCACACCGGCCAGCTCGGACTCCAGCTTGGCCACCTTGCCGGCGTTGCCGGCCGCACGGGCCTTGTCCAGGTCGGCCTGGATCTTGTCCGCCTTGGCCTGGAAGAGGCCGACCATGCCGGCGGCGCGGGCCTTCGCCTCCGGGTTGGAGCGCTTCCACTCGGCGTCCTCGGCCTCGCGGATCGCCCGCTCCACCGCGTTCAGCCGGCCGTCCAGCTTCGGACGGGCGTCGCGCGGCACGTGCCCGATCGCCTCCCAGCGCTCGTTCACCTCGCGCAGGGCCGCCTTGGCCGCCTTCAGGTCGGTGATCGGCAGGATCGCCTCGGCCTCGGCCGCCAGCGCCTCCTTCAGCTTCTGGTTCTCCACCTGCTCGGCGTCCCGCTCGCTGAACACCGCGGACCGGGCCTGGAAGAAGACGTCCTGGGCGCCGCGGAACCGCGCCCACAGCTCGTCCTCGACGTCCCGCTGCGCGCGGCCGGCGGCCTTCCAGCGGGCCATGAGGTCGCGGTAGCGGGCCGCGGTGTCGCCCCACTCCGTGGAGGAGGAGAGCGCCTCCGCCTCGGTGACCAGGCGCTCCTTGGTCTGACGGGCCTGCTCGCGCTCGGCGTCCAGGGTCGCGAAGTGCGCCTTGCGGTGCTTGGAGAAGACCGAGCGGGCGTGCGAGAAGCGGTGCCACAGCTCGTCGTCGCTCTTGCGGTCCAGCCGCGGCAGGCCCTTCCAGGTGTCCACCAGGGCGCGCAGCCGGTCGCCGGCCTCCCGCCACTGGGTCGACTCGGCGAGCTGCTCGGCCTCGGTGACCAGCGCCTCCTTGGCGGCCCGGGTCTCGTTCTGGGCCTTGGCGCGAGCCGCCTTGCGCTCCTCGCGACGGCTCTCGATCTCACCGGCGAGCGTGTCCAGCCGCTTGGCCAGTGCGTCCAGGTCGCCGACCGCGTGCCCCTCGGTGACCTGCGCGCGCAGGTGCTCCAGCGCGGTCAGGGCGTCCTTGGCGGCCAGGTCGGTGGTGCGCACCCGCTTCTCCAGCAGGCCGATCTCCACCTCGATGCCCTGGTACTTGCGCTCGAAGTAGGCGAGGGCCTCCTCGGGCGAGCCGGCCTGCCAGGAACCCACGACGCGTTCGCCGTCGGCCGTCCTGACGTAGACCGTGCCCTGCTCGTCGACACGGCCCCACGGGTCGCTGCTCATAGCGCGTCCTCCACATGACGTCGCGCCCGCGCCGGGGCGGCACGCGTCCGTCGTCCACAGTTGATGTGCGGCGGACCGATGAGTCCGCCGTCCCCGTCCGCCGTACTGGTGCTTGCCGAGGGTGACGGCTTGGCGGGTGCGGGCACCCTATACAACGCCAACATAGGCGACCAGGCCCGGTGCTGTCCGCATCCGGGCCGGGCGATTTCGCTCCGGGGCCGGGCCGGGCCCGCTCGCGCGGCGGCCCGGCCCGGCCCCGGCACGTCTCAACTCTTCGCGGTGATCACCGAGTTGAAGGTGACGTCGGCCATCGGGTGGCCGTCCGTACCGCCCTCCAGGGTGCCCGCGGCGGCGATCTTCTGAACCACGTCCAGACCGCCGGTGATCTTCCCGAACGGGGTGTAGTTCGGGGGGAGCTGGGTGTCCTTGTAGACCAGGAAGAACTGGCTCCCGTTGGTGCCCGGACCGGCGTTGGCCATCGCCACGGTGCCGGCCGGGTAGGTGGCGCCGGTGAGGTTCTCGTCGGCGAACTTGTAGCCCGGGCCGCCGGTGCCGCCGGGGGCGGTCGCACTGGCGGTCGGGTCACCGCACTGCAGCACGTAGATGCCGCCCGTGGTCAGACGGTGGCACTTGGTGTGGTCGAAGTACTTCTCGCCGGCGAGGAAGGCGAAGGAGTTCACCGTGTGCGGCGCCTTGGCGGCGTCCAGCGACAGCGTCACCTTGCCGCAGTTGGTCTCCAGGGTCGCCGTGTAGGCGGCCGAGGTGTCGACGCTCATGGCCGGCTCGGCCTGCCACTGCTTGCCGTTGGGCGAGCCCGGCGCCGGGTCGCCGCAGCCCTCGACGGGCTTGCGGGTCGGGGCGGTCGGCTCGGCGGCCGACTGGGTGGGCGCGGCCTGCGCGCTCGACGAGGAGTCCTTCTTGTCGTCCGAGTCGAAGGCGCCGGTGCCGACCAGGACGCCGCCGCCGGCCAGCACGACGACGGCGAGCGACGCGCCGAGGATCGTGTTGCGCCGCTTGCGGGCGACCGCGGCCTCGGCCCGGCGCTGCGCCTGGCGCTCGTACTTCTCGCGGGCGAGCTGCCGCCGCCGCTGTTCGCTGGTGACCACCGGCCGTGTCTCCTGAGGATGTACTGGAAATGTGTGCGGATGCTGGAGCGGATCATCGCATCCATCGGCGGTCAAGTGTAGGTACCGCCGCCGTAAGAACGCGGTGAACCTGTCAGGACGAAGTCGGGCCGCGCCCCCTATCTGGTTCGCAACCGGACCCGGACCGCCGGTAGGCTGCCTTTACATCACGTCTCGTAGCCGCATCTCGTAGCCGTCAGTGCCGACCGAACCACGAAGGACGCGCGTGTTCATCGCCGGATTCCCCGCTGGAGCCTGGGGCACCAACTGCTACCTGGTCGCGCCGGGTCCGGGCGAGGAGTGCGTCATCGTCGACCCCGGTCACCAGGCCACCCGAGGCGTCGAGGAGCTGGTCCGCGAGCACCGGCTGAAGCCCGTCGCCGTCGTGCTCACCCACGGCCACATCGACCACGTCGCCTCGGTCGTGCCGGTCTGCGGCGCCAAGGGGATCCCGGCCTGGATCCACCCCGAGGACCGCTACATGATGGCGGACCCGGAGAAGGCGCTCGGCCGCTCGCTCGGCACCCAGCTGATGGGCGAACTCACCGTCGGCGAACCCGACGACGTGCGCGAGCTCACCGACGGCAGCGTGCTGGAGCTGGCCGGCCTGCGGCTCACCGTCGACCACGCGCCCGGCCATACCAAGGGGTCGGTGACGTTCCGGACGCCCGGCGCCGAGGACCTCCCCCCGGTGCTCTTCTCGGGCGACCTGCTCTTCGCCGGCTCCATCGGGCGCACGGACCTCCCGGGCGGCGACAGCGAGGCGATCATGAACTCGCTGGCCCGGGTGTGCCTGCCCCTCGACGACGCGACCGTGGTCCTCTCCGGCCACGGCGGACAGACCACCATCGGCCGTGAGCGCGCCACCAACCCCTACCTCAGGCAGGCGGCGGGAGCGCTCGGCGCTCCGGCCGTCCCGCGACGAGGAATGTGACGGAAGAGAAGTTGAGCACCTTCACCGCCCCCAAGGGCACCTACGACCTGCTGCCCCCCAGCTCCGCGACGTTCCTGGCGATCCGCGAGCGCATCGCCGCGCCCGCCCGCCGGGCCGGCTACGGCTACATCGAGACCCCGGTCTTCGAGGACGTGAAGCTGTTCTCCCGCGGTGTCGGCGAGTCCACCGACATCGTCACCAAGGAGATGTTCTCGCTCACCCAGCGCGGCAAGGAGGAGCTCGCGCTGCGCCCCGAGGGCACCGCCTCGGTGCTGCGCGCCGCCCTCCAGGCCAACCTCCACAAGCTGGGCAACCTGCCGGTCAAGCTCTGGTACTCGGGCTCCTACTACCGCTACGAGCGCCCGCAGGCCGGCCGCTACCGCCAGTTCTCCCAGGTCGGCGCCGAGGCGATCGGCGCCGAGGACCCGGCGCTGGACGCCGAGCTGATCATCCTGGCCGACGACGCCTTCCGCTCGCTGGGCCTGAGCGACTACACGCTGCTCCTCAACAGCCTCGGCGACAAGCAGTGCCGCCCGGTCTACCGCGCCGCGCTGATCGACTTCCTCGCCGGCCTGGACCTGGACGAGGACACCCGCCGCCGCGCCGAGATCAACCCGCTGCGCGTCCTCGACGACAAGCGCGAGTCGGTGCAGGCCCAGCTCACCGGCGCCCCGATGCTGCGCGACTTCCTGTGCGAGGCGTGCAAGGAGTACGACGAGAAGGTCCGCGAGCTGCTCACCGCCAACGGCGTGGCCTTCACCGACGACCCGAAGCTCGTCCGTGGCCTGGACTACTACACCCGCACCACCTTCGAGTTCGTGCACAACGGCCTCGGCGCGCAGTCCGCGATCGGCGGCGGCGGCCGCTACGACGGCCTCTCCGAGATGATCGGCGGCCCGGCGCTGCCGTCCGTCGGCTGGGCCCTCGGCGTGGACCGCACCTACCTGGCGCTGGAGGCCGAGGGCGTCGTCCTCGACCTGCCGGCCGCCACCTCCGTGTACGCCGTCGCGCTCGGCGAGGAGGCCAAGAACGTCCTGTTCGCCAAGGTCGTCGAGCTGCGCCGGGCCGGCGTCGCCACCGACCTCGCGTTCGGCGTCAAGAGCATCAAGAACGCCATGAAGTCCGCGGACCGGTCCGGCGCCCGCTTCGCCCTGATCGCCGGGGACCGGGACCTCGCCGACGGCGTCGTCCAGCTCAAGGACATGACCACCGGCGAGCAGAACCCCGTCGCCCTCGACGCACTCGTCACCACCCTGAAGGAGAAGCAGCTGTGATCCGCACGCACGACGCGGGCACGCTCCGCCCGGAGCACGCAGGCACCACCGTCACCCTGGCCGGCTGGGTCGCCCGCCGCCGCGACCACGGCGGCGTGGCCTTCATCGACCTGCGCGACGCCTCCGGCACCGTGCAGATCGTGGTCCGCGACCTGGACTCGGTGCACGGCCTGCGCGCCGAGTACTGCGTCAAGGTCGTCGGTGACGTCCGCGTGCGCCCGGAGGGCAACGAGAACCCGGACATCCCGACCGGCGCCGTCGAGGTCGTGGTCAGCGAGATCGAGGTGCTCTCCGAGGCCGCCCCGCTGCCGTTCCCGGTCGCCGAGTACGAGCCCGGCACGGTCAACGAGGAGGTCCGCCTCCGCTACCGCTACCTGGACCTGCGCCGCGAGGGCCCGGCCAAGGGCCTGCGCCTGCGCTCCAAGGTCAACAACATCATCCGCCGGGTGATGGAGGAGAACGACTACCTCGACATCGAGACGCCGTACCTCACCCGGTCCACCCCCGAGGGCGCCCGCGACTTCCTCGTCCCGGTCCGCCTGCAGCCCGGCCACTGGTACGCGCTGCCGCAGTCGCCCCAGCTGTTCAAGCAGCTGCTGATGGTGGCCGGCATGGAGCGCTACTACCAGATCGCCCGCTGCTTCCGCGACGAGGACTTCCGCGCCGACCGCCAGCCGGAGTTCACCCAGCTGGACATCGAGGCCTCCTTCGTCGACCAGGAGGACATCCTGGCCCTCGGCGAGAAGATCATCGGTGCCGTCTGGCGCGAGGTGCACGGCTACGAGATCCCCAACCCGCTGCCGCGGATGAGCTACGCGGACGCCATGGGCCGCTACGGCTCGGACAAGCCGGACGTCCGCTTCGGTCAGGAACTCACCGACCTCACCGAGTACTTCAAGGGCACCTCGTTCCGCGTCTTCCAGGCCCCGTACGTCGGCGCCGTCGTGATGCCGGGCGGTGCCTCGCAGCCGCGCAAGCAGCTCGACGCCTGGCAGGACTGGGCCAAGGCGCGCGGCGCCAAGGGCCTCGCCTACGTCCTCATCGACGCCGAGACCGGCGAGCTGCGCGGCCCGGTCGCCAAGAACCTCTCCGAGGAGCACCTGGCCGGCCTCGCCGCCGCCGCGGGCGCCAAGAACGGCGACGCGATCTTCTTCGCGGCCGGCAAGGAGCGCCCCTCGCAGGAGCTGCTCGGCGCCGCCCGCCTGGAGATCGGCCGCCGCTGCGAGCTGATCGACGAGTCCCAGTGGGCCTTCCTCTGGGTCGTCGACTTCCCGATGTTCGAGCCGATCGAGGACGACAAGGGCGAGTTCCAGGGCTGGCACGCGGTGCACCACCCCTTCACCGCCCCGACCGCCGAGTCGCTCGCCACCTTCGACACCGACCCGGGCAGCGCGCTCTCCAACGCGTACGACCTGGTGCTCAACGGCTCGGAGCTGGGCGGCGGTTCGATCCGTATCCACCAGCGGGACGTGCAGAAGCGGGCGTTCGACGCGATCGGCCTCTCCGAGGAGGAGGCCGCCTCGCAGTTCGGCTTCCTGCTGGACGCCTTCAACTACGGCCCGCCGCCGCACGGTGGTGTCGCCTTCGGCCTGGACCGGATCGTCACCCTGCTCGGCGGGTACGACACCATCCGGGACGTCATCGCGTTCCCGAAGACGTCCACCGGCGGCGACCCGCTGACCGGCGCCCCCACCCCGATCACCCCGGCGCAGCGACGTGAGGCCGGCGTCGACGCCCAGCCGAAGGTCCGCGAGGACGCGAAGCCCGAGGGCCAGCCCAAGGGCTGATCTCCCCATCGGCTAACCTTTCACGGCCCCGGACGGCCCACCGCCGTCCGGGGCCCGTCCACAACGGTGTGTGACAGAGGAGAGGGTTCCCCATGAAGGTGACCACCAGAGTCGAGTCTCCGCAGGACGCCCCCGCGACCAGACGGGTCCACATGGCGGCGTTCCCGGGCCCCGACGAGGCCGACCTGGTGGACGCGCTGCGCCGTGACCCGGCATGGCTGCCCGGCCTGTCGATGGTCGCCGTGGACGGCTCCGGCCTGGTGGTCGGCCACGCGCTGCTCACCCGGCTGCGGATCGGCGACGGCGAGGGCCTCGCGCTCGCGCCGGTGGCGGTCGCCCCCGAGTGGCAGCGCAAGGGCGTCGGCGAGCTCGTCGTGCGGGCCGCGCTGTCCGCCGCCGAGGAGGCGGGGGAGAAGCTCGTCGTGGTCCTCGGCGATCCGGGGTACTACGGCCGGTTCGGCTTCCTCCCGGCCCAGCGGCACGAGATCACCGGCCCGTTCGAGGTGCCGGACGCGTACTTCCAGACCCTCGCCCTGCCGGGCTACGACGGCGCCCCGCGCGGGCTCTGCCGCTACCCGGACCCCTTCGAGGCCGCCTGATCCCTCGCGCGGGAGCGGCCGACGCCTCCCGAACCGCGCTGGGGCCCGATCCACGAGACGGGCCCTATACCGCCCGGACCGGTGGGACGGCCCGGGCCGCGGGGGCGCTCTCCAGGGCCGGGACCTCCGGCCCGGCCTGGCCGGCGATCGTCGCCCGGCAGCTGTGCACGAACGCGGCCATGGCCGGCGTCAACTCCCGCCCCTTCAGCCAGTAGAGCCCGACCTGGCTCGGGCTCAGCCCCCGCACCGGCCGGTACGCGACGTCCTCCCGCGGCGCCAGCCGGCTCATCGTCTCCGGGGCGAAGCCGATGCCCTGGCCGCACACCACCGCGGTCAGCCACTCGTCGGCGTTGTGTGCCACCGCGCCGATCCGTACCGGCCGCCCGCCCCGCTCGTGGACCGCCAGCCAGTAGTCCCGCCAGTGCCCGGCCTCGTGCGGTATCGCCACGAACGGCTCGTCGAGGACGTCCGCGAGGTCGATCACCGACCGCCGGGCCAGCCGGTGCCCCGCGGGCAGCGCCGCGCAGCGCGGCTCCTCGCCCAGCACCGCGACGTTGTACTGCTCCGACAGCGACGGCGGGGCGTGCCAGAGCGTCAGGTCGATCTCGCCGGTGGCCAGGCCCGAGGTCGGGTCGAACCAGTTGTTCTGCCGCAGCTCCACCTGCCAGCCGGGCATCCGCCGGGTGAAGTCCGCCACGGTGCGGCGGCTCATCACGTTGATGATGCCGCCCTCGAATCCCACCCGCAGCGTCGAGACCTGCTCGGCCGCCGCCGCCCTGGTGGCCCGCAGCGCGTCCTCCCAGCCGGCCAGCACCGGCCCGGCGTGCTCGGCCAGCGCCCGCCCGGCCGGGGTGGGCGACATGCCCTTGCGGGAGCGTTCGAACAGCTCCACCCCGAGCAGTGCCTCCAGCTGGCGGATCTGCTTGGTCAGGGTCGGCTGGGAGACGAACAGCCGCGCGGCGGCGGCCGTCAGCTGCCCCTCCTCGCAGACCGCGGCGAAGCTGCGCAGCAGCCGGGTGTCGACATCCATGCCCCAAGGTTATGGAACGGGATATTGGACCGGCCCGGCAGGTCTGGGCCAAGGTTGATCACTCGGCCTCCGGGCCGGTCCACGGGGGAGCGCGGCAGCGGCGGTTCAGGGGGCCGCCGCTGCCGCGCCGGACGTGCGCTGCCTGCGCGAGCCAGGCGCAGCGCCTACGGTGAGGGATCGTCAGGTCCCCGTCGAACGGAGGCGCCCGGGTGGCAGCCAAGGAGAGCCGCGAGCACGGCCGCGAGCACGGGCGCGAGCACGATCGCGCGCCGGAGCGGCTGGCGCGGAAGCCGTACGAGCACGAGCTGCTGCGGCTCCAGCACGAGCTGGTGCAGCTCCAGGAGTGGGTGCGCGCCGAGGGCGCCCGGCTGGTGGTCGTCTTCGAGGGGCGCGACGCGGCCGGCAAGGGCGGGGCGATCAAGCGGGTGACGGAGTTTCTGAACCCGCGCATCGCCCGGGTCGTGGCGCTCCCCAAGCCCACCGAGCGCCAGCGCACCCAGTGGTACTTCCAGCGGTACGTGGAGCAGTTGCCGGCCGCCGGGGAGATCGTGCTGTTCGACCGCAGCTGGTACAACCGGGCCGGGGTCGAGAAGGTGATGGGCTTCTGCACCGCCGAGGAGCACCGGCAATTCCTGGACCAGTGCCCGACGTTCGAGCGGATGCTGATCGAGTCGGGCATCCTGCTGCGCAAGTACTGGTTCTCGGTCAGCGACACCGAGCAGCAACGGCGGTTCCGGGGCCGGCTGGAGGACCCGATGCGCCGGTGGAAGCTCTCGCCGATGGACCTGGAGTCGATCACCCGCTGGGAGGACTACTCGCGGGCCAAGGACGAGATGTTCGCCCGCACCGACACGCCGGAGTCGCCCTGGTACGTGGTGGAGAGCGACGACAAGCGGCGGGCCCGGATCAACATGATCGCCCACCTGCTGTCCGGCCTGCCGTACCGCGAGGTGGCCCCGCCGCGGATCGAGCTGCCGGAACGCCCGCCCTCCCGGGGCTACCGGCGGCCGCCGCGGGAGGCGCAGACGTACGTGCCGGACCACGCGGCGCGGCTCGGCTGACGGCGGGCCGGAGGCCGGGCACCTCCCGGCGCCGGCGGCCGCGGGGCCGCTCCTCCGAACGGCTCCGTGGCGTTGCCGCGGCCGGTGCCAGGCCGTCGGATGGACGTGGCCCCGAAGGCAGCGGCGCCGCCGTGGCGCCCGGACGACGTCAGGAGACCCGCCCATGTACGTGCGCACCGGCTACTTCACCGGCGACCCGAGCACCATCGACCAGGCGCTGGACGGACTGCGTGCCGAGGCCGTCGGGCTGCTCTCCGCCCAGCCCGGCTACCGGGGGTACGGGCTCTTCGCCGACCGCGAGCGCGGTGTGATCCTGATGGGCTCCTGGTGGGACACCGCGCAGCACGAGCGGGACAGCGCCGAGCGGCTGCGGCAGCGCCGTGACGAGCTGCTGGCGCCGTTCGCCACCACGACGGCCGTCGAGGTGCTGGAGGCCACGGTCGTCACGCCGCCGGTGGCGGTCGGCCCGGGCGCCGGGTTCCGGCTGGTCCGGTTCGACTTCGAGCCGGACCGGGGCGACGAGCTGGCCGAGGGCTTCCGCGCCAACGCGCTGCCCGCCCTGCAGGGCATGGACGGCTTCGTCAGCGCCGCGATGCTGCTCAACCGCGCGGTGGGCCGCGGCTCGGTGGGCGTGGTCTTCGCGGACCGGGCGGCGCTGGCGGCCTCCCGGGGGCCGCAGGCCGCGGCCCGGGCGAAGGCCGCCGCCTCCGGCGCGGTCGTCCGCTCGTTGGAGGAGCTCGACGTGGTCCTGCTGGAGCGCTCGTAGGGCGGGGGCTCGAAAGACGGGGGAAGGGACCCGGGCCCGTTCGGCCGCGCGGGGCTGTCGGCGCCCTCGCATAGGCTTCCGGTGTGGACGAACCGGACCTCTTCACCGCCGCCGCCGAGGAACGCCAGGCCAGGGAGCCCGGCCGGGCACCGCTCGCCGTGCGGATGCGCCCGCGGACCCTCGACGAGGTGGCCGGGCAGCGGCAGCTGCTGAAGCCCGGCTCCCCGCTGCGCCGCCTGGTCGCCGGCTCGAGAGGCCCGGCGGCGACCAGCTCGGTGATCCTCTGGGGCCCGCCCGGCACCGGCAAGACCACGCTGGCCCACGTGATCAGCCAGGCCGTCGAGGGCCGCTTCGTCGAGCTGTCGGCCATCACCGCGGGCGTCAAGGAGGTCCGCGCGGTGATCGACGGCGCCCGCCGCGCCGTCGGCATGAGCGGCAAGGAGACGGTGCTCTTCCTGGACGAGATCCACCGCTTCTCCAAGGCCCAGCAGGACTCGCTGCTGCCCGCCGTGGAGAACCGCTGGGTCACCCTGATCGCCGCGACCACCGAGAACCCGTACTTCTCGGTGATCTCCCCGCTGCTGTCGCGCTCCCTGCTGCTCACCCTGGAGTCGCTGACCGACGAGGACATCCGCGCGCTGCTGCGCCGCGCGGTGGCCGACGAGCGCGGCCTGGAGGGTGCGCTGGAGCTCTCCGCGGAGGCCGAGGACCACCTGGTCCGGCTGGCCGGCGGGGACGCCCGGCGGGCGCTCACCACGCTGGAGGCGGCGGCCGGCGCGGCGCTGGAGAAGGGCGAGGCGAGCATCACGCTGGCCACCACCGAGACGGCGGTGAACCACGCGGCGGTGCGCTACGACAAGGACGGCGACCAGCACTACGACGTCGCCAGCGCGCTGATCAAGTCGATCCGGGGCAGCGACGTGGACGCCACGCTGCACTACCTGGCCCGGATGATCGAGGCGGGGGAGGACCCGCGCTTCATCGCCCGCCGGCTGATGATCTCGGCCAGCGAGGACGTCGGCCTGGCGGATCCGACCGCGCTGCCCACGGCGGTGGCGGCGGCCCAGGCGGTGGCGCTGATCGGCTTCCCGGAGGCGCGGATCATCCTCTCCCAGGCGGCGATCGCGCTGGCCCTCGCGCCCAAGTCGAACGCGGCCTACCTGGCGATCGACGCGGCGCTGGCGGACGTCCGGCAGGGCCTGGCGGGCGCCGTCCCGCCGCACCTGCGGGACGCGCACTACGGCGGCGCGGGCAAGCTGGGGCACGGGCAGGGCTACCAGTACCCGCACGACCTGCCGGAGGGCATCGCGGCGCAGCAGTACGCGCCGGACGCGGTGCACGGCAAGGAGTACTACCGGCCGACCCGGCACGGCGGGGAGGCCCGCTACGCGGACATCGTCGAGTGGACCAGGGGCCGGCTGAAGGGGGACTGACCGCCCCGGGCCGCCCTGGCGGCGAGTGGGCGGGTCTGCGGCAGGTACACTGACGAGAAGTGCCGTGTCCCGGGACGGCGGCAGGGGTGACCCTGACCGACCGGCCGCACCAGCGGGGCACCGGCGTAGGCCCCCTCGGGGGCCCAGGAGCGTCGCGCACCGATTCGGTGTCGCGTGCAGCCCACCAGCCCAGGCTCGGTGGGCCACTCGTGTGCAAGCACTCATGTGCCCGGCTCCGGAGAGCGGCTGACCGCATCGCGCAGGCGACGTGGTTGTCTCCGGGTCGCGACGAGCGACCTCCGTCAACACCTGGTGAAGCCGTATTCGTAAGCAAGGAAGGTTTGGTTCATGGCGAACCAGAAGCGTCCCAAGGTCAAGATCGCGCGTGCGCTCGGCGTGCCGCTGACCCCGAAGTCCGTCAAGTACTTCGAGGCCCGCCCGTACCCGCCCGGCCAGCACGGCCGTGGCCGCAAGCAGAACTCGGACTACAAGGTCCGTCTGCTGGAGAAGCAGCGCCTTCGCGCCCAGTACGACCTGAGCGAGAAGCAGCTGTCGCGTGCGTTCGACCGCGCGAAGAAGGCCGAGGGCAAGACCGGTGAGGCGCTCGTCGCCGAGCTGGAGACCCGTCTGGACTCGCTGGTGCTGCGTTCGGGCATCGCCCGCACCATCTACCAGGCCCGCCAGATGGTCGTCCACGGCCACATCGAGGTCAACGGTGGCAAGGTCAACAAGCCGTCGTTCCAGATGAAGCCGGGCTACGTCGTGACCGTTCGCGACCGTAGCAAGGAGAAGGTCCCGTTCCAGGTCGCCCGTGAGGGTGGCTACGCGGGCGAGGGCCAGACCCCGAAGTACCTCGAGGTCAACCTGAAGGCCCTGGCCTTCCGCCTGGACCGTGCGCCGCAGCGCAAGGAGATCCCGGTGATCTGCGACGAGCAGCTCGTCGTCGAGTACTACTCGCGCTGACCCGCGAGCGGTACGCCTGCCGTACCCAGTGAGCCCCGTCGCCTCTTCGGCGACGGGGCTCGCGCCTTTTCCGCGCGGGTGGAGGACCGGCCCCGGTCAGAGCTCCCCGCCGGTCATCGCGGCGGCGAGCCGCAGGTGCGGGCGGGCCTCGTCGGCCCGGCCCTGGCGCTCCAGCGTCCGCCCCAGCAACAGGCGGGCGTAGTCCTCCGCCGGGTCGGCCTCCAGGATCCGGCGCAGCTCGGCCTCGGCGCGGGTGAGCTGGGCCGAGTGGTAGTAGCTGCGCGCCAGGAGCATCCGGACCGAGAGGTTGGCCGGCTCCTCGGCGAGGACGCCCTCCAGCATGCGGGCCGCGTCGGCGAAGGCCTTGGACTCGAAGTGGAACTTCGCGAGGCGGTACTCGTCGGCGGCGGTGTGGATGGCCACGGCTGCTCCTTCCGGATCGGCCCGGCGCCGGGGGTGGAACGGTGGCGCCGGGTGGTGCTGCCCGATCCAGCAATGGACAAGATTCAACTATTCCCGACCGGGGCCGGCTGCGGCGCCGGCGGGGCGGCCCGGGGCCCGGGCAGCGGCCCCGGACCGTCCGGACGGCCGTCGCCGCCCAGCGCACGGTGCACGGCCGCATCCAGGTCGAGCCGGGTGCCGAGGGCGAAGCAGTCCGCGAACTCCTGCTCGGTCAGTCCGATCCGGGCCCGCTCCTCGCAGTGCCGGTGCGGCCCGTTGAAGGTGCGCGAGCCGAAGAACGGCTTGCCCACCGCCTGCCAGATCCGGTGCGCCGCGCCCTGCAGCACCCGGGCCTCGCGCAGGTCGCCCGGCGTGCCCGGCCCGGTCGGCTCGGTCTCCAGCAGCGCCAGCAGGTCGATCGCCAGCACGATGCCGAGCAGGTCGTGGAAGAGGTGGTTGAGCCGCACGCTCTCCCGGGCCTGCGCCCGCGCCAGCCGCACCTCGCCGTTCATCCAGTGCGAGTACGCCAGCGCGTAGAGCCCGTACGCGTACGCCCACTGCTCGCCGTGCTCCTCGCAGAGCTCGCGGACCTGGGCCAGCCAGAGCTCGCCGCTCTCCTGGTCGCCCTGGAACAGGTAGGCGATGCCCAGCTCGAACATGGCCATCAGGACGTTGCTGTTGAGCTCGCCGATGGTCCGGTAGTGCCAGAGCGCCTCCTCGAACAGCTCGGCGGCCCGGACCGGTTCGTCGCCGATCAGCGCCGCGCAGCCCTGCCGGTGGACGGCGTAGGCGAGGGCCCGGTCGTCCCCGGTGTCCAGCGCCTGGCGGCGGCACTCCTCCAGCGCCGGGCGGGCGGCCACCAGGTCGCCCTGGAGGGTGGCCATGTACCCGGTGACCCAGAGCGCCTTGGCCCGCGCCTCGGTCGGCTCGGGGGCGAGCGCCAGCGCGCGGTCCAGCCAGTGCCGGCCCTCCCCGAGGTGGCCGCAGCCGACCCAGTAGAACCAGAGCGTGCCGGCCAGCAGCAGGGCCAGCTGCTCCTCGCCCGGTTCGGCGAGACAGAACTCCAGCGCCGCCCGGAGGTTGGCGTGGGCCAGGCCGGTGCGCTCGGCGGTCTCCGCCTGCCGGGGCCCGAACCACTCGACCTCGCCCCAGGTGGCCACCCCGAGGTACCAGTCCCGGTGGCGGCGCAGCAGCCGCCGCTCCTCGCCGGCCGCGCGCAGCCAGTGCAGGCCGTACTCGCGCAGCGTGTCGAGCAGCCGGAAGCGGACGCCGAAGGCGCTCTCCTCGCGCAGCACGACGGACTTGCCGACGAGCTCGGACACCAGGTCGAGCAGGTCGTCCGGCTCCAGGCCCCCGCCGGCGCAGACGTACTCGGCGGCCTCCAGGTCGAAGGCGCCAGCGAAGGCCGAGAGGCGCGCCCAGAGTAAACGTTCCTGCACTGTGCAGAGCTCGTGACTCCAACCGATCGTCGTTCGAAGCGTCTGGTGGCGCGGCAGGGCCGTCCTGCTGCCGCCGGTGAGCAGCCGGAACCGGTCGTCCAGCCGGGCGGTGATCTGCTCCACCGAGAGCGCGCGCAGCCGCCCGGCCGCCAGCTCCACCGCCAGCGGAATGCCGTCGAGCCGCCGGCAGAGCTGGGCGATCGCCTCGGCGTTCGCCGGGGTGACCTCGAAGCCCGGCACCGCCGCGCGCGCCCGGTCGGCGAACAGCCGCACCGCGTCCGGCAACGGACCCGGGCGCACCGGGCCCACCGGCAGCGGCGCCAGCGTGTACAGGTGCTCGCCCGCCGCCCGCAGCTCCGCCCGGCTGGTGGCCAGCACCCGCAGGCCCGGCAGCGCCCGCAGCAGCGCCTCGGCCAGCTCCGCGCAGGCCGGCACCAGGTGCTCGCAGCCGTCCAGCACGATCAGCAGCCGCTGCCCGGCCAGCTGCTCGGTGAGCACGTCCAGCGGCGCCCGCGCGGTGCCGTCGGTCAGCCGCAGCGCCTCCAGCACGGCGTGGCCGAGCAGCAGCGGGTCCTGCACCGGGGAGACCTCGACCAGCCGGGTGCCGTCCGGGAAGGCGCCCGCCGCGCGGGCCGCGGCGCGCAGCGCCAGCCGGCTCTTGCCGACCCCGCCCGGGCCGGTCACCGTCACCAGCCGGGCGGCGGCGAGCAGCCCGGCCAGCTCGGTCAGCTCCCGGTGCCGCCCGACGAAGCTGGTCACCTCCGCCGGGAGACCGCCGGGCGCCGGCCCCTGCGCCGAGGCCCCTCTCGGATCCGCTGTCGAGTCGCCGGCCAAGCGCTGCTCCCCGGGTCAGGGCCCGGACCCCGCTGGTCCGGGCGTGCGGCGGACCGCATCGGCGGCGGTCCGCCCGGTGGAACGAGGTGACCGAGCGGTGGGTTACGCGCGCCGATCGCACATCCGACCGGATCGGCCGGGCGGACCGGGGAAGGAGCGGGGAAGGAACGGGGCGGACCCGGGCGGCGCGGGCGGCACAACCCGGTCCGGAAACCGGTCATGGTCGCGATAGGGTTCCTTCCGGAGAACAGCAAGGCGAGGGAGCGCACAAGGTGTCCGTGGGAGAGCTGGCCGGCTTGCTCGTAGCCGTCTTCTGGGCGGTCCTGGTCACCCTGCTCGCCGTGGTGCTGGTCCGGCTCTCGCGGGTGCTCAAGGAGGCCACCGTCCTGGTCTCCGCCGTCACCGAGCAGGCCGTGCCGCTGCTGACCGAGGCGGGCGCCGCGGTGCGCAGCGCGAACCAGCAGCTGGAGCGGGTGGACGAGATCACCGCCAACGTCCAGGACGCGGCCGCCAACGCCAACGCGCTCTCCTCCACCGTCGCGGCCACCCTGGGCGGGCCGCTGGTCAAGGTCGCGGCCTTCAGCTACGGCGTCCGCAAGGCGGTGGCCAAGCAGAACGGCACCCTGACGCTGCCCTCCCAGCCGGGCGAGCGCGAGGAGCTGGCCCGGCTGATCCGGGCCGAGGTGCGTGCGGCGACCGCGCCCAAGAGCGGTCTGCTCGCCCGGGTCCGGCGCGCGGTGAGGGGCTGACGGCATGGTTCGACGCATCTTCTGGATGGCGGTCGGCGCCGGCGCCACCGTCTGGGCCATGAACAAGGCCAACGAGGCCGTCCACCGGCTCACCCCGGACAGCCTCTCCGGCACCGCCGCGCGCGGTGCGCTGCACCTGGGCGACCTCGCCAAGCAGTTCGCCCAGGACGTGAAGGCCGGCATGGCCGAGCGCGAGGACCAGCTGCGCGAGGACCTCGGACTGGACGGCACCGCCGTCGTCGAGCCGCGCCGCCGCCGCGTGCTGCGCGGCGAGCCGCAGTACCGAGCTATCTCGGCGGCGCCCGGTAGCCCGGCCGCCGCCCTGCCTCCGTCCAGCAGTGCCCGCGCATCGTCGAACGGTGCCCGCCCCACCCCAGCCATCGAAAAGACGCCCCGCCGCGCGCTGCCGCAGCAGGGCGGTACCCCGAACCGGAAGGACCACTAATGGAGTCGGCAGAGATCCGCCGCCGCTGGCTGCGCTTCTTCGAGGAGCGCGGCCACACCGTCGTTCCGTCGGCGTCCCTGGTCGCCGACGACCCCACCCTGCTGCTCGTCAACGCCGGCATGGTGCCCTTCAAGCCGTACTTCCTGGGCGAGGTCAAGCCGCAGTTCTCGCGTGCCACCAGCGTCCAGAAGTGCGTGCGCACCCTGGACATCGAGGAGGTCGGGAAGACCACCCGGCACGGCTCCTTCTTCCAGATGTGCGGCAACTTCTCCTTCGGCGACTACTTCAAGGAAGGCGCCATCAAGTTCGCCTGGGAGCTGCTCACCACTCCCGTCGCGGACGGCGGCTACGGCCTGGAGCCGGAGAAGCTCTGGATCACCGTCTACAAGGACGACGACGAGGCCGAGCAGATCTGGCGGGACGTCATCGGCGTGCCCGCCGAGCGCATCCAGCGCCTCGGCATGAAGGACAACTTCTGGTCGATGGGCGTCCCCGGCCCGTGCGGCCCGTGCTCGGAGATCAACTACGACCGCGGCCCCGCGTACGGCGAGGAGGGCGGCCCGGCCGTCAACGGCGAGCGCTACCTGGAGATCTGGAACCTGGTCTTCATGCAGTACGAGCGCGGCCACGGCGACGGCAAGGACGGCTTCGAGATCCTCGGCGACCTGCCGAGCAAGAACATCGACACCGGCCTCGGCCTGGAGCGCCTCGCCGCCATCCTCCAGGGCGTCGACAACCTCTTCGAGATCGACACCAGCCGGATGATCCTCGACCGCGCCGCCGAGCTGACCGGCCACACCTACGGCGCCGACCACAAGTCGGATGTCTCGCTGCGCGTGGTCACCGACCACATCCGCACCGCCCTGATGCTGGTCGGCGACGGCGTCACCCCCGGCAACGAGGGCCGCGGCTACGTGCTGCGCCGCATCCTGCGCCGCGCGATCCGCAACATGCGCCTGCTGGGCGCCACCGAGCCGGTGGCCAAGGAGCTCATCGACATCGCGATCAAGGCGATGGCCCCGCAGTACGCCGAGCTGGAGACCGACCGCAAGCGCATCGAGACGGTCGTCGTCGGCGAGGAGAACACCTTCCTGCAGACGCTGAAGGCCGGCACCAACCTGCTGGACACCGCGGTCACCGAGACCAAGCAGACCGGCGGCGTGGTGCTCTCGGGCGAGCAGGCGTTCAAGCTGCACGACACCTACGGCTTCCCGATCGACCTCACCCTGGAGATGGCCGAGGAGCAGGGCCTCCAGGTGGACGAGGCCGGCTTCCGCCGCCTGATGCAGGAGCAGCGCGACCGCGCCAAGGCGGACGCCAAGGCCAAGAAGATGGGCCACGCCGACGTCGCCGCGTACCGCGAGGTCGCCGACAAGTCCGGCGCGAGCGTCTTCACCGGCTACGCCCTCACCGAGGGCGAGGCCACCGTGGTCGGCCTGCTGGTGGACGGCGTTCCGGCGCCGGCCGCCTCCGAGGGCGACGAGGTCGAGATCATCCTCGACCGCACCCCGTTCTACGCCGAGGGCGGCGGCCAGCTCGCCGACCACGGCCGGATCCGGCTGGAGTCCGGCGCGGTCGTCGAGATCCGCGACGTGCAGCAGCCCGTCCCGGGTGTCGTCGTGCACTCCGGCGGTGTGCTCTTCGGCGAGGTCGTGCTCGGCGCCTCGGCGTACGCCACGATCGACACCGACCGCCGCCGGGCGATCGCCCGCGCCCACTCGGCCACCCACCTGACCCACCAGGCGCTGCGCGACGCGCTCGGCCCGACGGCCGCCCAGGCCGGCTCCGAGAACGCCCCCGGCCGCTTCCGCTTCGACTTCGGCTCGCCGGCCGCGGTGCCGGGCTCCGTGCTGGTCGACGTCGAGCAGAAGATCAACGACGTGCTGGGCCGCGAACTCGACGTCACCGCCGAGGTCATGACGATGGACCAGGCCCGCAAGGCCGGCGCCATCGCGATGTTCGGCGAGAAGTACGGCGACGAGGTCCGGGTCGTCACCATCGGCGACTTCTCCAAGGAGCTCTGCGGTGGCACCCACGTCGGCAACACCGCCCAGCTGGGCCTGGTGAAGCTGCTCGGCGAGTCCTCGATCGGCTCCGGTGTGCGCCGCGTCGAGGCGCTGGTCGGCGTCGACGCGTACAAGTTCCTGGCCCGCGAGCACACCGTGGTCTCCCAGCTCACCGAGCTGGTCAAGGGCCGCCCGGAGGAGCTGCCGGAGAAGATCTCGGGCATGCTCGCCAAGCTCAAGGACGCCGAGAAGGAGATCGAGCGCTTCCGCGCCGAGAAGGTGCTGGCCGCCGCGGCGGGCCTGGCCGACTCGGCCGAGGACGTCCACGGCATCGCCGTGGTCGCCGCCCAGGTCGCCGACGGCACCGGCGCGGACGAGCTGCGCAAGCTGGTCCTGGACGTGCGCGGCCGCCTCGGCTCGCGCCCGGCCGTGGTCGCCGCCTTCACCGTGGCCAACGACCGCCCGCTGACCGTGATCGCCACCAACGAGGACGCCCGCGGCCGCGGCATCAAGGCCGGCGAGCTGGTCCGGGTCGCCGCCAAGACCCTCGGCGGCGGCGGTGGCGGCAAGGACGACGTCGCCCAGGGCGGCGGCTCCAACCCGGCTGCGGTCGGCGAGGCCATCGCCGCGGTGCGCGGCCTGGTCGCGGAGCGCGCCTCCTGATGGACGAGCCCCAGGTCGAGGAGCGGCCCTTCCGGCGCGGGCGCCGGATCGCCGTCGACGTCGGTGACGCCCGGATCGGGGTCGCGTCCTGCGACCCCGACGGGGTGCTCGCCACGCCGGTGGAGACCGTCCCCGCCGGGGTGAAGTCCCAGGCCAGGATCGGCGCGATCGTCGACGAGTACGGCGCGATCGAGGTGATCGTCGGCCTGCCGCGCTCGCTCAGCGGCAAGGAGGGCCCGGCGGCGGAGAAGGTCCGCGCCTACGCGGCCCGGCTCGCCAACCGGCTCTACCCGGTGCCGGTGCGGCTGGTGGACGAGCGGATGTCCACCGTCACCGCGACCCACGGCCTGCGGGCCTCCGGGGTCAAGGCGAAGAAGGGCCGCTCGGTGGTCGACCAGGCCGCCGCGGTGGTGATCCTGCAGTCGGCGCTTGAGTCCGAACGGGTGAGCGGACGGCCCCCCGGTGAGAGCGTCGAGGCGATCGGCTGACCGGCCTGTTCTAACGTCCCGGTGAGGGGCCCGTGCGGACGCGTCCGCACGGGCCCCTCGCTTTCCGCTTCCGGGACCGCCGAGGGGGCGCAGTGACCGACCAGGACTTCACGCCCGGGCTGACCCCCGGCCACCTCGGTGCTCCGGTGCTGGAACCGGAGGGCAGGCCACCGGGCACGCCCCGTCCGCGCCACGACCCGCCGGATCCGCACCGGCGGCGCAACAGCCTGGCCTGCGGGCTGACCGCGCTGGCCCTGATCGCCGTCTTCGGCGGGATCGGCCTGGCCGGGTACAGCTGGCTGGACGGCCAGCGCAAGCCCCCGGCGGCCGCCGACTACGCGGGGCCCGGCAACGGGGAGGTGCAGGTCTCGGTGCCCGAGGGCGCCGGCCTCACCCAGATCGCCTCGGCGCTGGTGCGCAACGGCGTGGTGGCCAGCTCGCTGGCGTTCACCCGGGCCGCCAAGGGCAGCGCGGCCGCCGCCGGGCGGATCCAGCCCGGCACCTACACGCTCAAGCAGCGGATGTCGGCGGCCGCGGCGCTGGCGATCCTGGTCGACCCGGCCAACGCCAACGGCCTGACCATCCCCGAGGGGTGGCGTGGCAGCCAGATCTTCGCCGCGATCGACAAGAAGCTGAACCTGCCCGAGGGCACCGCCCAGCGCACCGCGCAGGAGCAGGCCGCCGAGCTGGGCCTGCCGGAGCTCGCCAAGGGCAGCCCGGAGGGATACCTCTTCCCCGCCACGTACAGCGTCACCGACGGCACCACGGCGGTGGACCTGCTGAAGCAGATGGTGGAGCGGGCGGGCAAGGAGTTCGCCCGGGACGACGCGGACGTGGTCGCGCAGAACCTCGGCCAGAACCTCTACGGGCTGGTGACCATCGCGAGCATGGTCCAGGGCGAGGCCGACAACACCGAGGACATGGCCAAGGTGGCCCGGGTCATCTACAACCGGCTGGCGAAGAACATGCCGCTCCAGCTGGACTCCACCATCAACTACGCGCTCGGGCGCTCGACCCTGAACACCACGGTGAC
This sequence comes from Kitasatospora sp. NPDC090091, assembly GCF_044747365.1. Classification (NCBI taxonomy): domain Bacteria; kingdom Bacillati; phylum Actinomycetota; class Actinomycetes; order Kitasatosporales; family Streptomycetaceae; genus Kitasatospora; species Kitasatospora sp. NPDC090091. Next base: position 447,723 of record NZ_JBIVDY010000001.1, on the reverse strand, counting down.
CGACACCAGGCTGGACTCCCCGTACAACACCTACCTGCACGCCGGGCTGCCGCCCACGCCGATCTCCAACCCGGGGCGCCAGGCGATCATGGCGGCCGTGGACCCGGCGCAGGGGGACTGGCTCTACTTCGTCACCGTGAAACCGGGGGACACCCGCTTCACCGACAGCTTCGAGGTGCAGCAGCGCAACGTGGCGGAGTTCAACGCCAATCGGTCGGCATCGGCGCAGCCGAGCGCTTCGGCCGGTGCGTCGGCCGGGACGCCGTCGGGGTCGGGCGGGCACTGACGGCCGTCGACTCGGCCCGGCGGCGGGTCTGCGGTACGGTAACGTCTCCCTCCAGGCGTGGCAGTAGCACGCCGGTTCGAGAAACAACCGGGACGCCGTCCCGGGACGGCCGGTCCGATCCTCCGGCCGTCTCCGTCGGTGTAAGGGGATCAATGACCGATCTGGGTCGGGGCTACGGCCCCCAGGGCTCCGAGCCGTGGCACCCCGGTGATCCCGGGTACGACGGCCAGCAGCCGGTCCCCGGACAGCAGGACGGCCAGTGGCAGCAGCAGTCCCAGCAGCCGCAGCAGCAGTACGGCGGCGGTCAGCAGGGGTACGCGCAGCAGGGCTACCAGCAGCAGCCGCAGGGTTATCCGCAGCAGGGCTACTCGCAGCAGGGGTACCCGGGCGGCCAGCCCCAGCAGCAACAGCAGTACGGCGGGCAGCAGTTCCCGCAGGGCCAGCAGCAGTACGGCGCCGGCCAGCAGGGCTACCCGCAGCCGAACCAGGGCTTCCCCGACCAGCAGGGGTACCAGGGCCAGCAGCAGGGCTACGGCCAGCAGGGGTTCCAGCAGCAGGGCTACCAGCAGCCGGGCCAGCAGGGCTTCCAGCAGCAGGGCCAGCCCCAGGGCCAGCAGGGGCAGATCCAGCAGGGGCAGGCCCAGCAGGCCCAGCAGGCCCAGCAGGGACAGCAGGGCTTCCAGCAGCAGGCGCCGCAGCAGGTGCCGCCGGCCGGCGCCCCGCAGCCGGGCGCGCCGCGCGGGCGGCGGCGGGCCGCGGCCGAACCGGCCGCCGGACCCGGCCCGGACGGGATCGACTGGGAGGCCGAGGCCGCGGCGCTGGAGGCCGGGGCGGGCCCGGCCGAGGCGGCCCCCGAGGCCGAGGACGACTGGGACGGCCACGAGGACGACTACGCCGAGAACGGCGAGGACGAGCGGGGCGGTTTCCTCGGCGACGAGGACGAGTCCCGCGAGGGCAAGAAGAAGCGCAAGGAGAAGGGCAAGAAGGCCGGCCGCCGCAACGGCGGCGCCTGCCTGCTGGTCGCGCTGGTCCTGATGGGCGGCGTGGTCGGCGCCGGCTGGTGGGGCTACGGCTTCTACCAGGACCACTTCGGCCCGCCGCCGGACTTCGTCGGCCAGGGCAGCGGCACGGTCAAGGTCGAGATCAAGCAGGGCGCCGTGGGCAGCCAGATGGGCGCGACGCTCAAGCAGGCCGGCGTGGTCAAGAGCGTCGAGGCCTTCACCAAGGCGTGCGACAAGAACCCGAAGTGCATCACCATCCAGTGGGGCACGTACACCATGCCCCGGGAGATGTCGGGCGAGGCCGCCGTGCAGAACCTGGTGGAGGCCAACGGCGGTGAGAAGCTGATCCTCCAGGAGGGTCTGACCGCCGCGGCGACCTACGCCAAGATCGACGACAAGCTGAAGCTGGCGAAGGGCACCACGGCGGGCGTCGCCAAGGCCCAGGTCGGCAACCTCGGTCTGCCCGCGTACGCCAACGGCAACCTGGAGGGCTTCCTCTGGCCGACCCGCTACTCCATCGCGGAGGGCATGAAGCCCGAGGAACTGCTCAAGGACATGGTCAAGAACGCCGTCGACCGCTACGCGAGCCTGGACGGCGAGGCCTCGAAGATCGGTCTGAAGAACGGCTACGAGGTGGTCATCGAGGCCAGCATCCTGCAGGCCGAGGGCAACAACTCGGCGGACTTCGCCAAGATGGCCCGGACCATCCAGAACCGTCTGACGGACGACACCGAGACGCACCACAAGCTGGGCATGGACACCACGCTGCAGTACTCGCTCGGCCGCAAGCAGCTCGACAAGAAGGACATGGACGACGCGTCCAACAAGTACAACACCTACCTGAACGCCGGCCTGCCGCCCACGCCGATCTCCAACCCCGGCGAGGACGCGCTCAAGGCGGTGCTCAACCCGGCGGACGGCAAGTGGCTGTTCTTCATCGCGATGTCCCCGACCGAGACGCGTTTCGCCGACACCTACAAGGACCACCTGGTCAACGTCGACGAGTACTGCAAGGCGGCCGGCCAGAAGCTCGACAAGGACCGCGGCCACTGCACCAAGGCCTGACCGGCCCGGGAGAACCAACGTGACCAGCAAGCACCGGGCGGCCGTCCTCGGCTCGCCGATCGCCCACTCGCTCTCGCCGGACCTGCACCGGGCCGCCTTCGCGGCGCTCGGGCTGGACGGCTGGCGCTACGACCGCTTCGAGGTGGACGAGGCCGGGCTGCCCGGCTTCGTCGCCGGGCTGGACGAGGCGCAGTGGGCCGGGCTCTCGCTCACCATGCCGCTCAAGCGGGCGGTGATCCCGCTGCTCGACGAGGTGAGCGCCACCGCGCGCTCGGTCGAGGCGGTGAACACGGTGGTGTTCACCGCCGACGGGCGGCGGGTCGGCGACAACACCGACGTCCCCGGGCTGGTGAACGCGCTGCGAGAGCGCGGGATCACCGAGGTCGGCGGCGCGGCGGTGCTCGGGGCCGGGGCCACCGCCTCCTCGGCGCTGGCGGCGCTCGCCCAGGTCTGCACCGGCGAGGTGACCGTCTACGTCCGCAGCCCCGAGCGGGCCCGCGAGATGGCCGAGCTGGGCGAACGGCTGGGCGTGGCCGTCCGCACCGCCGACTGGGACCGCGGCGCCGAGGCGCTGGCGCAGCCGCTCACCGTCTCCACCACGCCGGTCGGCGCGACCGACGCCTTCGCCGGGCGGCTGCCGGCCGCCCCCGGGGCGCTGTTCGACGTGCTGTACCACCCGTGGCCGACGGCGCTGGCCGCCGCGTGCGCGGAACGCGGCGCCACCGTGCTGGGCGGGCTCGACCTGCTGGTGCACCAGGCCGTGCTGCAGAACGAGCTCTTCACCGGCCGGACGCCGGGCCCGCTGGCGGCGGTCCGGGCGGCCGGCGAGGCCGCACTGGCCGCGCGCTGACCCGCTCCCGGGGCGGCCTCCGGGCCGCTCCGGCTCGCCGCGGCGGCTTGTCGCGACTGTCCCGATTCGCGCCCGGGCGGCCCCCGGGGCGGGTCCGGCGACCGGCGGCGGTGTCCGCGGGTCGGCAGGTTGCTGTCCGTCACCCGGACTGGGCGGCCGGGGGCGCCCGGGGCATGAAAGGATTCGGGGGACGACAAGGCACGCCCGGGCGGGTCGCGGCTCCGGCCGCGCCGGTCCGCTGATGAAGGAGCTCCGTTGGGTACGTTGCGCTGGCTGACGGCGGGGGAGTCGCACGGCCCCGCACTCGTCGCGACGCTGGAGGGCCTGCCGGCCGGTGTCCCGGTCACCACCGCCGTGGTGGCGGACGCCCTGGCGCGCCGTCGGCTCGGCTACGGTCGCGGCGCGCGGATGAAGTTCGAGCAGGACGAGGTCACCTTCCTCGGCGGGGTCCGGCACGGTGAGACCATGGGCAGCCCGGTGGCGATCATGGTCGGCAACACCGAGTGGCCGAAGTGGGACCAGGTCATGTCGGCCGACCCGGTCGATCCCGAGGTGCTGGCCGGCCTGGCCCGCAACGAGGCGCTGACCCGTCCGCGCCCCGGCCACGCCGACCTGGCCGGCATGCAGAAGTACTCGATCGACGAGGCCCGCCCGATCCTGGAGCGCGCCAGCGCCCGCGAGACGGCCGCCCGGGTGGCGCTCGGCGCCGTCGCCCGCGCGTACCTCAAGGAGACCTGCGGCATCGAGATCGTCAGCCACGTGGTCGAGCTGGCCGCGGCCAAGGCCCCGGCCGGCGTGCTCCCGCTGCCCTCCGACGAGGCCCGGCTGGACGAGGACCCGGTGCGCTGCCTGGACGCCGACGCCTCGAAGGCGATGGTCGCCGAGATCGACCAGGCCCACAAGGACGGCGACACCCTCGGCGGCGTCGTCGAGGTGCTCGCCTACAACGTGCCGGTGGGCCTCGGCTCGCACGTCCACTGGGACCGCCGGCTGGACGCCCGCCTCGCCGCGGCGCTGATGGGCATCCAGGCGATCAAGGGCGTCGAGGTCGGCGACGGCTTCGAGCTGGCCCGCGTCCCCGGCTCCAAGGCCCACGACGAGATCGTCCCGACCCCCGAGGGCGTCAAGCGCACCTCCGGCCGCTCCGGCGGCACCGAGGGCGGCCTGTCCACCGGCGAGCTGCTGCGCGTGCGCGCCGCGATGAAGCCGATCGCGACCGTCCCCCGCGCCCTGCAGACCCTGGACGTGCGCACCGGCGAGCCCGCCAAGGCCCACCACCAGCGCTCCGACGTCTGCGCCGTGCCGGCCGCCGGCATCGTCGCCGAGGCGATGGTGGCCCTGGTGCTGGCCGACGCGGTGAGCGAGAAGTTCGGCGGCGACCACGTCTCCGAGACCCGCCGCAACGTCCAGGGCTACCTGGACAACCTGATCGTCCGATGACCGCACCCCTGGTCGTCCTGGTCGGCCCGCCCGGCAGTGGCAAGTCCACCGTCGGGCGGGCGCTCGCCGAGCGCCTGGGCGTCGGCTTCCGGGACACCGACGCGGACATCGAGGAGACGGCCGGCAAGCCCATCCCCGACATCTTCGTGGACGAGGGCGAGCCGCACTTCCGCGAGCTGGAGGTGCGGGCCGTCCGCACCGCCGCCGCGGGCCATGCCGGGGTGCTCGCGCTCGGCGGCGGCGCGGTGATGGCCGAGGCCACCCGGGAGCTGCTGCGCGAGCTGCCGGTGGTGTTCCTGGAGGTCCCGCTCGCCGACGCCGTCAAGCGGGTCGGCCTGGACGCGCCGCGCCCGCTGCTGGCCGTCAACCCCCGGGCCCGCTGGCGCGAGCTGATGGAGGCCCGCCGCCCCCTCTACCTGGAGGTGGCGACCGCCGTCGTCGACACCGCCGGCCGCACCCCCGAGCAGGTGGCGGACGCCGTACTGGAAGCACTGGAGCTGAAGACCCCCCATGACTGACATCGTCAGGATTCACGTCGGCGGCAGCGCCGGCCACGACCCGTACGACGTGCTGATCGGGCACCAGCTGCTCGGCGAGCTGGCGCCGATGATCGGCACCCGGGCCAAGCGGGTCGCCCTGATCCACCCGGAGGCGCTGGCCGCCACCGCCGACGCCGTCCGCGAGGACCTGCTCGGCGAGGGCTACGAGGCGATCGCGCTCCAGGTGCCCAACGCCGAGGACGCGAAGAGCGCCGAGGTCGCCGCGTACTGCTGGTCGGTGCTCGGCCAGACCGGCTTCACCCGCAGCGACGTGATCGTCGGCATCGGCGGCGGCGCCACCACCGACCTGGCCGGCTTCGTCGCCGCGACCTGGCTGCGCGGGGTCCGCTGGATCTCGATGCCCACCACGCTGCTCGGCATGGTCGACGCGGCCGTCGGCGGCAAGACCGGCATCAACATCGCCGAGGGCAAGAACATGGTCGGCGCCTTCCACCCGCCGGTGGGCGTGCTGGCCGACCTCGGCACCCTGGAGACCGTGCCGAAGCACGACTACGTCTCCGGCCTCGCCGAGGTGATCAAGTGCGGCTTCATCGCCGACCCGGTCATCCTCGACCTGATCGAGGCCGACCCGGAGGGCGCCAAGACCCCGGCCGGCCCGCACACCGTGGAGCTGATCCGGCGGGCCGTCCAGGTCAAGGCCGACGTGGTCTCCGGGGACCTCAAGGAGTCCGGACAGCGCGAGATCCTCAACTACGGCCACACCCTCGGCCACGCCATCGAGCGCAACGAGCGGTACAAGTGGCGGCACGGCGCCGCGATCTCGATCGGCATGGTCTTCGCCGCCGAGCTGGGCCGGCTGGCCGGCCGGCTGGACGACGAGACGGCCGACCGGCACCGCACCGTGCTGGCCTCGGTCGGCCTGCCGCTGACCTACCGCGCGGACGCCTGGCCGAAGCTGATGGACGCGATGAAGATCGACAAGAAGTCGCGCGGCGACCTGATCCGCTTCATCGTGCTGGACGGCCTCGGCAAGACCTCCGTGCTGGAGGGCCCGGACCCGTCGCTGCTGGTCGCCGCCTACGCGGAGGTCTCCGCGTGACCCGGGTGATGGTGCTCAACGGCCCCAACCTCGGCCGGCTCGGCAGCCGCGAGCCGGACGTCTACGGTGCGACCTCGTACGCCGGGCTGGTCGAGCGCTGCACGGCGCTGGGCAAGGAGTTCGGCTTCGAGGTCGAGGTGCACGAGACCAACTCCGAGCAGCAGATGGTGGAGTGGCTGCACGAGGCGGCCGACGGCCGGGTGCCCGTGGTGATCAACCCGGGCGCCTTCACCCACTACTCGTACGCGATGCGGGACGCCGCCGCCCAGCGGACCGCCCCGCTGATCGAGGTGCACATCTCCAACCCGTACGCCCGGGAGACCTTCCGGCACACCTCGGTGATCGCCGCGGTGGCCTCCGGCACGATCGCCGGATTCGGGCTCGGTTCGTACGAACTGGCCCTGCGCGCCCTCGCCGAGCAGCTCACCACGCGCTGACACCTGCACGGACGGCCCGGCGGCGGACTGTGCCCGCCGCCGGGCCGCCGTGTAGTGTCCCCGCTGAAAGAAGTCGGGAGGTGACCGTGGCGCAGTACACCGGGGGTGGACAGGTCCCCCCTCGTCCCGTCGCTCCGCCGGCCCCGCCGTATCCGGGCAGCGCGACCGCCGCGCCCCCGCCCGCGCCGGCGGGCCCGTCGCCGGCCCCGCCGGCGGCCGGGGTGCCGCAGACCGGACCGGTCGTGCTCCAGCCGCCCCAGCCGGTTCAGGCCCAGCCGGTTCAGGCGCAGCCCGTTCAGCCCCAGCCGGTGCAGGCGCAGCCCGTTCAGGCCCAGCCCGGGCAGCCTCCGTACGGCGGCCACCCGGCCGGGCCCCGGCCGGTGCCCGCACCCGCGCCCGCACCGGCCTCCGCCCCCGGACCCTCGCACGCTGCCGCGGCGCCCGCCCCGGCACCCGTGCCGGCCGGCGGCACCGGGCACTTCCTGCTGCCCTCCGGCGCGCCCGTGCAGCTCCCCGCCCACCCGCCGCAGCCGCACGCGCCGACCGGCCCCCTGGCCGTGCTGCTGATCGGCCCGGCCGGCGCGGGCAAGACCACGGTCGCCCGGCACTGGGCCGAGCGGCGCCAGACGCCCACCGCCCACATCAGCCTGGACGACGTCCGGGAGTGGGTGCAGTCGGGCTTCGCCAACCCGCAGTCCGGCTGGAACAGCGCCTCCGAGGCCCAGTACCGGCTGGCCCGCCGCACCTGCGGCTTCGCCTGCCGCAACTACCTCGCCAACGGCATCTCCTGCATCATCGACGACGCCGTCTTCCCCGACCGCCCGGCCATCGGCCTCGGCGGCTGGAAGCGCCACATCGGGCCCGGCATGATCCCGGTCGTGCTGCTGCCCAGCCTGGACTCGGTGCTCAGCCGCAACGCCCGGCGCAGCGGCAACCGCCGGCTCGGCGACGAGGAGGTGGCCCGGATCCACGGCCGGATGGCCGGCTGGTACAACTCCGGGCTGCCGATCATCGACAACTCCCACCTTGACGTCGCCGCCACCGCGGCCGAGCTGGACCGGGCGATCCTGGCCCGGCTGATGGGCATCCCGGTCCGCTGAGGCCGCCCGCCCGGGGCCGTCCCGGCGCCGCGGCGGTGTCGGTGCCGGCTGCGATGATGGACGCGTCCTGATCGACCACCCGGGGGAGCTGACGCCCGTGCCGGAAGGCCACATCATCCACCGTCTCGCCGCCGAGAGCAGCACGGCCTTCGTCGGCCGCCCGGTCCGCGCCTCCAGCCCCCAGGGCCGGTTCGCCGACGGCGCCGCGCTGGTCGACGGCCAGGTGCTGACCGGGGCCGAGGCCACCGGCAAGCACCTCTTCCTCGGCTTCGAGGGGGGTGCCTGGGTGCACATCCACCTCGGCCTCTACGGCGGCCTCACCTTCGGCGAGGGCGCCGCGCCCGAGCCGGTCGGCCTGGTCCGGCTGCGGCTGGCGAACGACGACTCCTACGCCGACCTGCGCGGCCCCAACACCTGCGCGCTGATCACCGGCGCCGAGAAGGCCGCCGTCGCCGCCCGCCTCGGGCCGGACCCGCTGCGCACCGACGCCGACCCGGACGCTGCCTGGCGGCGGATATCGGGCAGCCGGACGACGGTCGCGGCGCTGCTGATGGACCAGAAGGTGCTGGCCGGCGTCGGCAACGTCTACCGGGCCGAGGTGCTGTTCCGCCACGGCATCAACCCGCACCGCGCCGGCCGCGACCTCACCCGCGCCGAGTGGGACGCGATCTGGGCCGACCTGGTCGCCCTGATGCACGAGGGCGTCGGCGCGGGCCGGATCGACACCGTCCGCCCCGAGCACACCCCCGAGGCGATGGGCCGCCCCCCACGGGTGGACGACCACGGCGGCGAGGTCTACGTCTACCGCCGCGCCGCCATGCCCTGCCTGATCTGCGGCACCGACGTCCGCACCGAGGAACACGCCTCCCGCAACCTCTTCTGGTGCCCCCGCTGCCAGCAGACGTAGAAGTGCGTTGCCCGTTCGGCCGGACAGGCCCTAGCGAGTGGACGCGGACTCCGGGCGGGGGCAGAAGGTGACGCGGGTGCGGTGTCCGCCGGTGCGGAGGGTGAGGCCGTGCTCGCCGAGGCCGGCCGGCTCGCCGCCCTCGGCGAGCCGGAGTGCGACGGCGGCGCCGAGCAGGAGCGGGTCGAGGCGCGGTGCGGGGGCGCCCCAGGCGGCTTCCGCCCGGGCCTCCAGCAGCAGGCCGGTGCGCAGCCGGAGCAAGTGCCGGGCCTCGCCGAGCGCGGCCACGGCGACGCTGAGGCCGGGCAGGTCGGCGGCGGTCGCGGCGAGCCAGTGCTCGGCGGGCTGTCCGGCCCGGACGGTGGTCCGGGCCAGGACCTCGGCGCTCCGCCGCAGCGCCGGCCGCGGTTCCTCGGCACTGACCGAGAGGAATCCGCGGGCCGGGTCGGGGTCCGGGCCGACGGGGTATCGGCGCAGCCGCACCTCGGTTCCGGTGACGTGGCCGGTGACGCGGTAGGCGGTGGGTGCCGGCGCGGGCGATGGGACGGGGGCGGGATAGGGCGTCAGGCAGGGTTCGCCCTCTGGTTCGTCGATTCCCGGCAGGTAGGAGTGGAGGACGCCGCGCAGCACCGCCGCGGACCGGCCGCGCCGGCCCAGCGAAAGGTCGGTGACGGCGCGCAGCGCGGCCGGGTCGTGGTCGGCGATCGCGGCTTCGATCTGGGCGAGCAGGTCGCCGGCCGGGTCGAGCGCGGGCGCCGCCCGGCCGAAGGCGTGGGTGGGGGAGTGCGGGTCGAGTTCGGCGGCTCCGGTGGCGGCCAGCAGGGTGGGGCGCTCCAGGGCGGCGCCGTAGAAGGAGACCGAGCCGTGGTCGCCGATCAGGCAGTCCGCGGCGACCAGCGCGGCCTGCCAGCCCTGGTGGGGCGGTAGCAGCCGCAGGCCGGACCGGGCGGCGGCGTCGAACAGGTTCTGAGGGTCGTGCCGGGCCCAGATGTTGGGGTGCAGGACCGCGGCCACGGTGTACTCGTCCGCGGGGAGCCGGCCCACGAGCCGCAGCGGGAGATCGAGGTCCCGGCCGGCCAGGGAGTGTGCGCTCCAGGTGGAGCTGACGACGACGAGGCGTCGGCCGTCGACCGCGCCGAGGGCGGCGCGGTAGGCGTCCCGGGAACCGGCGCTCACCAGCATCCGGTCGTAGGAGAGGTCGCCGACCTCGCGGGCGCGCGGCAGCGCCTCGGGGCAGGAGCGCTCCAGACGGTGGAACTGCTCCCGGTGGGAGAGCCCGACCACGGCGGGGAACACCCGCCCCCGGTGCGTGAGTTCGTTGCGGGACAGGCCCGCGGCGCTGATGGTGTCCCCGGTGGACTCCGGGACCAGCCGGTTGTACCCGGCGCCGTGCGGCAGGACGACGAGCGGGGCGTGCAGTCGGTGCATGGAGGAGTGGACGGCGCAGGCGACCGCCAGGTCGAACCGGTACCGGGTGGCTTCCTGCCAGGTCAGGATGGTGAAGCCGGGGAGACCGCGGAGGTGGTCGTCGAGACCGGCGGCGAAGGCCGAGCCGGGGTTGACGGTGAGGTAGAACCTGATGCCGTGCCGACCGCGCAGCAGGCTCAGTACTTCCAGGACCCGGGTGGCGGAGGTGAGGGTGCGGGAGACCGCCAGGACGCGTGCCCTGACCGGCCAGGTGTCCCAGCGGTCGTCGGCGGGCCACGGACGGGGACGGCGCCCGGCGCGGATCAGCACGCGAAGATCGTACGCATCCGGGCCCGGGTCGGCAGGGTGTTCGAGGAACTCTCAGCCCGCTGCGGTGGCGGTGGGGGATGGGTGGGCGGCGGCGCAGGTGTTGAGGAGGGGGCGCAGGGCGTCGTCCACGAGCCGGTAGCGCACGACACGTCCGTCCTTGTCGCCGGTGACGACGCCGGCCGTCCTCAGGAGCCGCAGCGCCTGGGAGACGGCGGGGTCGCGCATGCCGGTGGCAACCGCGAGGTCGGTGACGGCGAGCGGGCCGGCGCGGTGGAGGGCGAGCAGCAGGGCGAGCCGTCCGGGGTCGGCGAGCAGCGAGAACCGCTCGGCCAAGGACCGGACGTGCCCGGTGTCGCCGATCGCGGCGATCGCCTCGCAGACCCGGTGTCCGTCGATGGTGCGGTGGCCCGCGCGGTCGGCCGGTACGAGATGCATTCGGACATTCTTGCAGCCCGGGCCCTGTGATCCTTGACACCTGCGCAGGTGCGCAGCCTTGCAAGGGTGTGCACGGGCCGCCTACGGTGTTGCCCGCCGTGGTGTTCGGGAAGACCGGTGACGGACCCTCAGGGTCCGGAGTCCGGAGCGGCCCTCGCCACTGTGATCGGGGGGAATCGTCCGTACCCATGACGCCACTGGGCGCCTCGCGCGCCTGGGAAGGCGGGTACGGAAGCCCCGTCAGCCAGGAGACCGGCCACGGCATCTCACGAACGTCATTCCACGAGGTGCTGGAGCGTGATCCCAGGATGACCCTGCCCGAAACCGCCGCTGCCCCGGCGGCACCGTCCGCCCTGCCGACCTTCCGGTGGCGCCGCGAGGACACCGTCCGTACGGCCGGGCTGATGGGGGTGATCCTGGCCATGCACGTGGTGGCGTTCGGAACGCTCATCTTCCTGGTCGCCCCCGAGAAGTACGAGGTCGGCACCCAGGTCTTCGGGGTGGGCCTCGGCATCACCGCCTACACCCTCGGCATGCGGCACGCCTTCGACGCCGACCACATCGCGGTCATCGACAACACCACCCGCAAGCTGATGGCGGACGGCAAGCGGCCGGTCTCGGTCGGCTTCTGGTTCGCCCTCGGCCACTCCTCGATGGTGGTCCTGATGGCCGCCATGGTGGCGGGCGGCGCGCAGCTGGCCGACACGCTGATGGACGACGAGTCCACCACCCACCAGTGGCTGGGGATGGTCGGCACCTCCGCCTCCGGCGTCTTCCTCTACCTCATCGGCGCGCTCAACCTGGCGGCGCTGTTCGGCATCCTCAAGGTGTTCCGCTCGATGCGGGCCGGGCGGTTCGACGAGGCGGAGCTGGAGGAGCACCTCAACTCGCGCGGCTTCCTGGCCCGCATCCTGAACCGGGCGACCCGCTCGATCACCCGGCCGGGCCAGATGTTCCCGGTCGGCATGGTGCTCGGGCTCGGCTTCGACACCGCGACCGAGGTGACCCTGATGGTGATGGCCGGCTCGGGTGCGGCCTCCGGGCTGCCCTGGTACGCGATCGTCTGCCTGCCGCTGCTCTTCGCGGCGGGGATGAGCCTGTTCGACACCCTGGACGGGACGTTCATGAACTTCGCGTACCAGTGGGCGTTCTCCAACCCGGTGCGCAAGGTGTACTACAACCTGACCATCACGGGCCTGTCGATCGCGGTCGCCTTCATCATCGGCACCATCGAGCTGGTCGGGGTGCTGCACGAGAAGCTGGACCTGACCGACCCGGTGAGCGGCTGGATCGCGGACATCTCGCTGGACAACGTCGGCTACGCGATCGTCGGGCTGTTCGTGGTGGTCTGGGCGGCGGCGATCGGGTACTGGCGGATCGCCGGGGTCGAGCAGAAGTGGAGCCCGCAGCCGGTGAGGCCGGGCGCCGGGCCGGCCGAGGGTGAGGACGCGCCCACCGCGCCGGAGGCGGCGCGGTAGGCGGCGGGCGCCGATCAAGCCGCTGAACGAGCCGAACGAGCCGGACGAGCCGAACACCACGACGGAGCCATCCCGGGGGCCGGGGTGGCTCCGTCGCGTTCAGGGGTCAGCGCTCCTCGCGGAAGTCGACGTGCTGCCGCACGACCGGGTCGTACTTGCGCAGCACCAGCCGGTCCGGGTCGTTGCGGCGGCTCTTGCGGGCCACGTAGGTGTAGCCGGTCCCGGCCGTGGACCTGAGCTTGATGATCGGGCGCAGTTCGCTGCGGGCCATGGGTGGTCCTCCTGGGGTCGGCCGGCTCGGCGGGTCGCCGCTCCGGGGTGGCGGTCCCGGTGGCAGCCGGAGGCCGCACACCGAAATGGAAGTCGTTTTCGCGCATCGCATCACAACGCGCGTCCCACCCCGCCCATTCCCGGGGGAGCCGGGTGGGGACGAGGTGGGGTCGCGGAGGGAGCGCCGTGGGCGCACGTGCCCGGCGCGCGCCGGTGGGGGAGCGCCGCGCGCCGGGCCCCGGGTGGGGGCGCTCGGCGGGCGGATCGGGGTGGGTCTCCGTAGGCTCGACCCATGTCTGATGCGTACGCGGGCCGGCGGGAGCGGCTGAGGGAGCACTGCAGTGCGACCGGGGCCGACGCGGCGCTGATCACCCGCGCGGCGAACGTGCGGTACCTGACCGGGTGCCCCCCGTGCGGTGCGACGCTGCTGCTCACCCGGGAGCGGGCGCTGCTGGCGCTGCCGGACGACCTGCCGCCGGACGACACCGGCGAGCACCTGATCGTGGAGGACGTGACCCGGGTGCCGGTGGCGGCCGGGGCGGACACCGCGCTGGCGGCCGCCGCCGCGGCGGCGAAGCTGCGGGTGACGGACCTCGCGGTGGAGGAGCACGACCTGACCGTCAGCCGGCACCGCGCGGTGGCCGGCCTGGCCGAGGGGGTGCGGCTGGCCGACCTCGCCCAGGCGGTCGAGCGGCTGCGGGTGGTCAAGGACGAGCACGAGATCGCCGACCTGCGGATCGCGGCCGAGATCGCCGACCAGGCGCTCGGTGAACTGCTGGAGTCGATCCTGGTCGGCCGCACCGAGCGGCACCTGGCGATGGAGCTGGAGCGCCGGATGATCGACCACGGCGCGGACCGGGCGGCCTTCCCGGTGTCGGTCGGCACCGGCAGCCACTCCGGGCAGCAGGCCCACCAGCCCACCGACCGGCGGGTGGAGGAGGGCGACTTCCTGACCGTGGTGCTGGGCGCGCAGTACCGCGGGTACGGCGTCTCCACCGCCCGGACCTTCGTGATCGGCGCCGCCCCCGCGCCCTGGCAGGTGGAGCTGCACCGGCTGGTGTTCCGCGCCCAGCGGGCCGGCCGGGAGGCGCTCGGGCCGGGCGTCGAGCAGTACGTACCCGACCAGGCCGCACGGGAGATCCTGCAGGCCGCCGGGCACACCGAGAGCTCGCCGCACCCCGTCGGCCACGGCATCGGGCTGGAGATCCGGGAGGCGCCGCGCCTCGGCCCCTCGGACATGGGTAAACTGGACAGCCGCGTACCGGTCACCGTCGGCCCGGGGGTCCATCTCCCAGGCAGGGGCGGCGTCCGGATCGAGGACACGCTCGTCGTCCGCCCCCTCGAAGAGGGCGGGCCCGAGCTGCTCACCATCACCACCAAGGAGCTCCTCGCCCTGTGACCCGCGGCCGCCCGGGAGGCTGCCGCAGGCGGCAGGACGCACCCCTTGGTTCCTTGACAGCTATATCCAGGAGTAAGTGCGCCCGTGGCTTCCACGAACGATCTCAAGAACGGCATGGTCCTCAAGCTGGAGGGCGGCAAGCTCTGGTCCGTCGTCGAGTTCCAGCACGTGAAGCCCGGCAAGGGCCCGGCCTTCGTGCGTACCAAGCTCAAGGAGGTCCTGACCGGCAAGGTCGTCGACAAGACCTTCAACGCGGGCACCAAGGTCGAGACCGCCAACGTCGACAAGCGCGGCATGCAGTTCTCGTACAAGGACGGCGAGAACTTCGTGTTCATGGACATGGACACCTACGACCAGCTGACCATCGAGCCGGCCGTCGTCGGCGACGCGGCCAAGTACCTCCTGGAGGGCTTCGAGGCCCTGGTCGCCACCAACGAGGGCGCGGTCCTCTACATCGAGCTCCCGGCCGCGGTCGAGCTGGTCATCGCCGAGACCGAGCCGGGCGTCCAGGGCGACCGCTCTACCGGTGGCACCAAGCCGGCCACCCTGGAGACCGGTGCCGAGATCCAGGTGCCGCTCTTCATCACCACCGGTGAGAAGGTCAAGGTCGACACCCGCGACGGCAGCTACCTCGGCCGGGTGAAGTAAGTCAGTGTCGGCCGCACGCAGCAAGGCCCGTACCCGGGCCTTCCAGATCCTCTTCGAGGCCGACCACCGCAACGTGGACCCGCTGACGGTGCTCGCCGACTGGGTGGCCCGCGCGCGGGAGCCCAAGCCGGACGAGGGCACGCCGCAGGTGGGTGAGTACACGATGGAGCTCGTCGAGGGCTACGTCGAGCACGCCCGCCGGATCGACGACCTGATCTCGCAGTACGCGGTGGGCTGGACGCTCGACCGGATGCCGATCGTGGACCGCAACGTCCTGCGGCTCGGTGCGTACGAGCTGATCTGGGAGGACGGCGTCCCGGACGCGGTCGTCCTGGACGAGGCCGTCGAGATCGCCAAGGAGTTCTCCACGGACGACTCGCCGGCCTTCGTGAACGGCCTGCTCGCCCGCTTCCTGGAGCTGAAGCCGAGCATCCGCCGGTAGCCGCTCCGCCGACCACGGCCGCCGGATCCCGTCAGGGGTCCGGCGGCCGTCGCGCGTTCACCCGGGTGGATTATGGTGGCCCCTACTCGCCAGTAACCCGGCGCGCCGGCGGCCCCGCCCGCCGGCGACCCCGCAGCGAAGGGCAGGCCACCCCCATGACCACGGCGATCCGCAGCGAGTTCGACCAGGGCATCGCCCTGACCCGCCACCCCGACGAGCCCGGCCGCTACGACGGCGAGCTCGGCGCCGGCTGGCAGATCGGCGGAGGTGTCAACGGCGGACTGCTGCTCGCGATGGCCGGCCACGCGCTCTCGCTGGAACACGGCGCGGCCGACGGCGGCCACGCCGACCCGGTCTCGATCAGCGGCTACTACCTCTCGGCCTCCACGCCCGGCCCGGCCACCGTCCGCACCGAGGTGCTCAGGGCCGGCCGCTCGCTCTCCACCGGTACCGCCTCGCTCAGCCAGGACGGCGTCGAGCGGCTGCGCGTGGTGGCGAGCCACGGCGACCTCGCCGCCGCCGACGGGGAGGTCCGCACCACCGCGCAGCCCCCGCAGCTGCCCCCGCCGGACCAGTGCATCGGCGTCGAGCACGCCCCCAAGGAGCTGATCGCGCAGGCCGCCCTGCTGGAGCGGTTCGACCTGCGGCTCGACCCGGCCACCATCGGCTGGGCGCTCGGACAGCCCTCCGGCAACGGCCGGATCCAGGGCTGGTTCCGGCTGGCCGACGGCCGCGAGCCCGACCCGCTGCTGCTCCTGCTGGTCGCCGACGCCCTGCCGCCGGTCACCTTCGACCTCGGCATGCCCGGCTGGGCGCCCACCATCGAGCTGACCGTCCACCTGCGGGCCCGGCCGGTGCCCGGCTGGCTGCGCGTCACCCACGCCACCCGCAACGTGGCGGGCGGCTACTTCGAGGAGGACGCCGAGGTCTGGGACGAGGCCGGCCGCCTGGTCGCGCAGTCCCGCCAGCTGGCCCGGGTGCCGCGCCCGGCGTGACGGCGCCCGCCGGCGACGCGACCGCACGACCGCACGCCTCACGGTCGGTTACATTCCTGTGACACGCCGTACGTGTGCGCCGCGCGGGGCTGGGGAGGAGAACGGTCAGCGGCACCCCCGCCGCTGACCGCGACCCGCCCCAGGAGCCCCCGATGACCCGCAACGGCCGCGCCCGCCGCACCCCCGACTGCACCGCCGCCGGCTCCCGCCCCCGGGTGCGCACGCGGCACGAGCGGCGCCGGCCCGACGGCGAGCAGGCCTTCGTCATCGGGGTGCTGACCAGCGAGGCCGACTTCGAGCGGGCCCGCGCCTGGCGCCTGTCCGACGCCCCCGACCACGCGACCTACCTGCGGGAGACCGCCGAGCTGCTCGCCGAGGCCCGGCGCAGCTTCGACACCGTCCGGGCCAGGATGTTCCACCCGCAGGACTTCGAGGAGTTCTGCCTGCTGCACGGCCTCGACCCGGCCGAGCCCGCCGCCCGGGACCGCTACCTGGTCAACCCGCCGCTGCAGACCCAGCTGCTCGCCTACCAGGGCGAGGAGCTGGCCGGCGACTTCGCGCCCCGGCTGGTCCGGGCCCGGGACAACGGTCTGACGCTGCGCCACGCGGACCTGCTGCTGGACGGGGGGCTCACCGAGGAGGGCGGCCGGGAGGTCCGGGCGGTCTACCAGCGCGGGGCCGAGGTGTTCCGCCGGATGCTGGTCGGGGCCGGTGCGGGGGTGTACGAGCTGCGGCTCGCGGTGGACGCACCCGGCGGGCGGCTGACGGCGGCGGCCCGGGTGCTGCAGTGGGAGGACGGCGTCGTCCGGATCAACGACGAGGACCTCGAACTGGTCTGCGCGGTGCTCTGCGCCGGGCTCGCCCGGGAGCTGCCGGGGCTGGCCGTGCTGCACGGGGCCCGGGGGGCCGCCGAGGCCCGCGGGGCCCGCAGCGGGGGCGCCGACGACGGCTTCCGGCAGACGGCGTGGGCCTGGGCCAGCGCCGGGCGGGAGTGGGCGCCGGCCGCGGGGCCGGTGCGGCTGGACGGCGTGGAGGCGGAGCCGGGCTACCCGCTGGGCACGGTCGGCTGAGCCCGTGGCCCGCCGGGCCCCGGGCGCCGCCGTAGGGCCGGCCCGGTCCGGCCGGGTCGCCGGCCTGCCCGGCCGTCGGCCCGGGGCCCGGGAAAGCGCCACGGCGCGGCCCCCGGGTCGGGGTGCCGCGCCGTGACGTTTCTGCTCGAACCTGCCGTTGTCGCAGGTGGAAGCCGCTGGGGCGAGCGGTCAGCTCGCCTCCTCCTCGCGCACCGCACGGCGCGCGTCGGGGTTCAGCACACCCCAGGAGATCAGCTGCTCGGTGAGGATCGACGGCGACTGGTCGTAGATCACGGCCAGCGTGCGCAGGTCGTCCTGGCGGATCGAGAGCACCTTGCCGTTGTAGTCGCCGCGCTGGCTCTGGATGGTGGCCGCGTAGCGCTGCAGCGGGCCGGCCTTCTCCGAAGGGACCTGGGTCAGTCTCTCCAGGTCCAGCACCAGGCGCGGCGGCGGCTCGGCCGCACCACCGGGCGTACCGCCGGGCAGCAGCTCCTGCACCGGGACGCCGTAGAACTCCGCCAGCTCGGCCAGCCGCTGCACGGTGACCGCACGGTCGCCGCGCTCGTACGAGCCGACGACGACTGCCTTCCAGCGCCCCTGGGACTTCTCCTCGACACCGTGCAGGGAGAGCCCCTGCTGAGTGCGGATCGCTCGGAGCTTGCCTCCGAGTTGCTTCGCGTAGTCGCTGGACATTGATCTCCCCGGACGAGATTGCTTCGCGTTCAGTGGTGGGTCACGGGCGATTGCCGACGCCGTTACCGGTGGGTTCGACGTCCGTCTCGTAACTCACTGTGAGGTTACGTAGAGTGAGGTAGTTGCGTCAAGCCGAATGGGGCACTCGTGCGAATGGTCCGCATCGGCGACGCGTCGCGGGCATGAACCCGGCGAAGCGGAACGGTGTTGGTCCATTTGCGTGAACCCGCGCTGGTACGATGACCGGAAGCTCGCGCCCCGTCGGCGGGGGCCGTCAATTCAGACATCCTTTAAGGCCCGTCCAGTGAGGCGGGGAAGGAGGTCCGCTTCGGCATGACCGCACACCACGAAACCGCGCCGCGGCCGCCGCACCAGGTGCTGGACGGCGCGGACATCGCCCGGGTCGTCACCCGGATAGCGCACGAGATCGTCGAGCGCGCCAAGGGCGCCGAGGACGTCGTGCTGCTCGGCATCCACACCAGGGGCGTCCACCTCGCCCGCCGGCTGCAGGCCCGGCTGGGCCAGATCACCGGCCGCGAGATCCCGCTCGGCACCCTGGACATCACCATGTACCGGGACGACCTGCGGCTGAAGCCCGCCCGCGCCCTGGAGCACACCGAGATCCCGTCCGACGGCATCGACGGCCGCCTGGTGATCCTCGTCGACGACGTGCTGTTCTCCGGCCGCACCATCCGGGCCGCGCTGGACGCCCTCAGCGACATCGGCCGCCCGCGCGCGGTCCAGCTGGCCGTCCTGGTCGACCGCGGCCACCGCGAGCTGCCGATCCGCGCAGATTACGTGGGCAAGAACCTCCCCACCTCCCTGCGCGAGGCCGTGCAGGTGCGCCTCTCCGACACCGACGGCGTGGACGCCGTCCTGGTCGGCGACCGCGACTACACCGCGCGCTCGTCGCAGGCCCTGGCCACGAAGCCTTCCGAACCGCACCTCCCGGAGTAACCCGCGTGAAGCGCCACCTCGTCTCCGCCGCCGACCTCACCCGCGACGATGCGCTGCTGATCCTGGACACCGCCGAGGAGCTGGCCCAGCTCTCCGGACGGGCCGTCAAGAAGCTGCCCACGCTCCGTGGTCGAACGGTCGTCAACCTCTTCTTCGAGGACTCCACCCGCACCAAGACCTCCTTCGAGGTCGCCGAGAAGCGGCTCTCCGCCGACGTCATCAACTTCTCCGCCAAGGGCTCCTCGGTCTCCAAGGGCGAGAGCCTCAAGGACACCGCCCTCACCCTGCAGGCCATGGGTGCCGACGCGGTCGTCATCCGGCACCACGCCTCCGGTGCGCCGGCCCGGCTGGCCCAGTCCGACTGGCTGCACGGCAGCGTCATCAACGCCGGTGACGGCACCCACGAGCACCCCACCCAGGCCCTGCTCGACGCCTTCACCATGCGCCGCCACCTCAACCCCGGCGCGGGGCACGACCTGGCCGGCCGCCGGGTGACCATCGTCGGCGACATCCTGCACAGCCGGGTCGCCCGCTCCAACGTGCACCTGCTCACCACCCTCGGCGCCCAGGTCACCTTCGTCGCCCCGCCGACGCTGCTGCCCATCGGCATCGAGAACTGGCCCTGCGAGGTCAGCTACGACCTGGAGAGCGTGCTCCCCAAGACCGACGCGCTGATGATGCTCCGGGTGCAGCGCGAGCGGATGAACGCCGCCTTCTTCCCGACCGAGCGCGAGTACAGCCGCCGCTACGGCCTGGACGGCACCCGGATGGCGCAGCTGCCCGAGCACGCCATCGTGATGCACCCCGGCCCGATGGTCCGCGGCATGGAGATCACCGCCGAGGTCGCCGACTCGCCGCGCTGCACCGTGGTCGAGCAGGTCGCCAACGGCGTCTCCATCCGGATGGCCGTCCTCTACCTCCTGCTCGGCGGAGCCACCCTCGCCGACGCCCGCACCGAATCCGTGGAGACCGCCCAGTGACCACCTACCTGATCCGCAACGCCCAGATCCTCGGCGGCGACCCGCAGGACCTCCACATCGCCGACGGCGTCATCAAGGAGATCGGCACCGGCCTGCAGGCCGAGGCGGACATCGACATCGACGCCACCGGCCTGGTGGTGCTGCCCGGCCTGGTCGACCTGCACACCCATCTGCGCGAGCCCGGCCGC
Organism: Kitasatospora sp. NPDC090091; assembly: GCF_044747365.1. Taxonomy (NCBI): domain Bacteria; kingdom Bacillati; phylum Actinomycetota; class Actinomycetes; order Kitasatosporales; family Streptomycetaceae; genus Kitasatospora; species Kitasatospora sp. NPDC090091. The sequence continues at coordinate 427,749 of NZ_JBIVDY010000001.1, read as the reverse complement.
GAGGACGCCGAGACCGTGCTGACCGGCACCCAGGCCGCCGCCAAGGGCGGCTTCACCGCCGTCCACGCGATGGCCAACACCTTCCCGGTGGCCGACACCGCCGGTGTGGTCGAGCAGGTCTGGCGGCTCGGCCAGGAGTCCGGCTACTGCGACGTGCAGCCGGTCGGCGCCGTCACGGTCGGCCTGGAGGGCAAGAAGCTCGCCGAGCTGGGCGCCATGCACGAGTCCGCGGCCGGTGTCCGGGTCTTCTCCGACGACGGCAAGTGCGTCGACGACGCCGTCATCATGCGCCGCGCGCTGGAGTACGTGAAGGCCTTCGACGGCGTCGTCGCCCAGCACGCCCAGGAGCCGCGGCTCACCGAGGCCGCCCAGATGAACGAGGGCCAGGTCTCCGGCGAGCTCGGCCTCGGCGGCTGGCCGGCCGTCGCGGAGGAGGCGATCATCGCCCGTGACGTGCTGCTCGCCGCGCACGTCGGCTCCCGCCTGCACGTCTGCCACGTCTCCACGGCCGGCTCGGTGGAGATCATCCGCTGGGCGAAGGCCAAGGGCTGGGACGTCACCGCCGAGGTGACCCCGCACCACCTGCTGCTCACCGACGAGCTGGTCCGCACCTACGACCCGGTGTACAAGGTGAACCCGCCGCTGCGCACCGCCGAGGACGTCCAGGCGCTGCGCAAGGCGCTGGCCGACGGCACGATCGACGCCGTCGCCACCGACCACGCGCCGCACCCGGCCGAGGACAAGGACTGCGAGTGGGCCGTGGCCGCGATGGGCATGGTCGGCCTGGAGACCGCGCTCTCGGTGGTCCAGCAGACCATGGTCGAGACCGGCCTGCTGAACTGGGAGGGCGTCGCCGACCGGATGTCGCGCCGCCCGGCGCGGATCGGCCGCCTCACCGGCCACGGACGGCCGATCTCGGTTGGTGAGCCGGCGAACCTGGTGCTCTTCGATCCCGCGTACCGTGGTGCCGTGAACCCCGAGAGCTTCGCCACCCGCAGCCGCAACACCCCCTACAAGGGCCTCGACCTGCCCGGACGGGTGCACGCCACCTTCCTCCGCGGCACCGCCACCGTGCTCGCCGGCGAGCTGGTCGAGCAGGGCGGGCTGGCGTGACCGGGCTCGCCCGGCTCGCCCAGGACCAGGCCAAGGTCACCAACTGGCCCGGGTACATCGGCTGGGCCGTCGGCCTGCTGATCGTGATCGGCCTCGTCTACTGGCTGATGCGGCAGGGCTGGAACTGGCGGCGCACGCTGCAGTCCGGCATTCCGCCGCTGCCCGCGGTGCCGGAGCGCGCCGGCCGGACCATCCTGGAGACCAGCGGCCGGTACCACGGCAGCACCACGGCCGGGAACTGGCTGGACCGGGTCGTCGCGCACGGCCTGGGCACCCGCAGCCGCGCCGATCTGACCCTCGGCGAGGACGGCCTGCTGGTGCGGCGCCCCGGTGACGTCGACTTCTGGATCCCCGCGGAGCACCTGACCGGTGCCCGGACGGACTCCGGGATCGCCGGCAAGGTCGTCCCGGCCGGGCTGCTCGTCGTCACCTGGACGCACGAGGGCACCGAGCTGGACTCCGGTTTCCGGGCCGACCACCCCGATGAGCACGCCGCCTGGGTCGAGGCGGTCGCTCAGCTCGCAACACGTACGAAGACGAAGACGGAAGAGGCCACTCGATGACCGCACCTGCCCCCACCACGCAGCGCTTGAGGCGGGAGCGCGTGCCTGCTGTGCTTGTCCTGGAGGACGGCCGGACCTTCCGCGGCCAGGCCTACGGCGCGACCGGCGAGACCTTCGGCGAGGCGGTCTTCAACACCGGCATGTCCGGCTACCAGGAGACCCTCACCGACCCGTCGTACCACCGCCAGGTGGTCGTGATGACCGCCCCGCAGATCGGGAACACCGGCTGGAACGACGAGGACGACGAGTCCAAGCAGATCTGGGTCGCCGGCTACGTCGTCCGTGACCCCGCCCGCGTCCCGTCCAACTGGCGCTCGCGCCGCTCGCTGGACGAGGAGCTGGCGAACCAGGGCATCGTCGGCATCAGCGGCATCGACACCCGCGCGCTCACCCGGCACCTGCGGGAGCGCGGCGCCATGCGCTGCGGCATCTTCTCGGGCGGGGCGGTGGCGGACGACGCCGCGCTGCTGGCCCGGGTGCAGCAGTCGCCGGAGATGAAGGGCGCGGACCTCTGCGCCGAGGTCGCCACCACCGAGCCGTACGTCGTGCCCGCGATCGGTGAGAAGAGGTTCACCGTCGCCGCCCTCGACCTCGGCATCAAGGCGATGACCCCGCAGCGGATGGCCGAGCGCGGCATCGAGGTGCACGTGCTGCCGGCCAACGCCACCGTCGAGGACGTCTACGCCGTCAACCCCGACGGCGTCTTCTTCTCGAACGGCCCGGGCGACCCGGCCACCGCCGACCACCAGGTCGAGGTGGCGAAGGGCGTCCTGGAGCGCAGGACCCCGTTCTTCGGCATCTGCTTCGGCAACCAGATCCTCGGCCGCGCGCTGGGCTTCGGCACCTACAAGCTCAAGTACGGCCACCGCGGGATCAACCAGCCGGTGCAGGACCGCACCACCGGCAAGGTCGAGGTCACCGCGCACAACCACGGCTTCGCCGTGAACGCACCGCTGGACAAGGTGAGCGACACCCCGTTCGGGCGCGTCGAGGTCTCCCACGTCTGCCTCAACGACGACGTGGTCGAGGGCCTGCAGGCGCTCGACGTCCCCGCGTTCAGCGTGCAGTACCACCCCGAAGCGGCCGCCGGCCCGCACGACGCCGCGTACCTGTTCGACCGCTTCGTGAAGCTCATGGAGGGCCAGCGTGCCTAAGCGCACTGACATCAAGTCCGTCCTGGTGATCGGCTCCGGCCCGATCGTCATCGGCCAGGCCGCCGAGTTCGACTACTCGGGCACGCAGGCCTGCCGGGTGCTCAAGGCCGAGGGCCTGCGGGTCGTCCTGGTCAACTCCAACCCGGCCACGATCATGACCGACCCGGAGATCGCCGACGCCACCTACGTCGAGCCGATCACCCCGGAGTTCGTCGAGAGGATCATCGCCAAGGAGCGCCCGGACGCCCTGCTGCCGACCCTCGGCGGGCAGACCGCGCTCAACACCGCGATCTCCCTGCACAAGGCCGGGACGCTGGAGAAGTACAACGTCGAGCTGATCGGCGCCGACGTCGTGGCGATCAACAAGGGCGAGGACCGCGACCTCTTCAAGGGCGTCGTCGAGGCCGTCAACGACAAGATCGGCCACGGCGAGTCCGCCCGCTCGGTCATCTGCCACACCATGGACGAGGTGCTGGCCGGCGTCGACACCCTCGGCGGCTACCCGGTCGTGGTCCGCCCCTCCTTCACCATGGGCGGCGCCGGCTCCGGCTTCGCCCACAACGAGGAGGACCTGCGCCGGATCGCCGGCCAGGGCCTGACCCTCTCGCCGACCACCGAGGTGCTCCTGGAGGAGTCCATCCTCGGCTGGAAGGAGTACGAGCTGGAGCTGATGCGCGACAAGAACGACAACGTCGTGGTCGTCTGCTCCATCGAGAACTTCGACCCGATGGGCGTGCACACCGGTGACTCGATCACCGTCGCCCCGGCGATGACGCTCACCGACCGCGAGTACCAGATCCTGCGCGACATCGGCATCGCCGTCATCCGCGAGGTCGGCGTCGACACCGGCGGCTGCAACATCCAGTTCGCCGTCAACCCGACCGACGGCCGGGTCATCGTCATCGAGATGAACCCGCGCGTCTCCCGCTCCTCGGCGCTCGCGTCCAAGGCCACCGGCTTCCCGATCGCCAAGATCGCCGCGAAGCTCGCCGTCGGCTACACCCTGGACGAGATCCCCAACGACATCACCGAGGAGACCCCGGCCTCCTTCGAGCCGACCCTCGACTACGTCGTGGTGAAGGTGCCGCGGTTCGCGTTCGAGAAGTTCCCGAGCGCCGACGCGACGCTGACCACCACCATGAAGTCGGTCGGCGAGGCCATGGCGCTCGGCCGCAACTTCCCCGAGGCGCTCAACAAGGCGCTGCGCTCGCTGGAGAAGAAGGGCTCCCAGTTCACCTGGACCGGCCCGGTCGGCGACAAGGCCGCACTGCTGGAGAAGGCCGTCGTCCCGACGGACGGCCGGATCAACACCGTCATGGAGGCCATCCGGGCCGGCGCCACCCCGGAGGAGGTGTTCGAGGCCACCAAGATCGACCCGTGGTTCGTCGACCAGCTCTTCCTGCTGGACGAGATCGCCGGCGAGCTGGCCGAGGCCTCCGAGCTCACCCCCGAGCTGCTGCGCCACGCCAAGCGGCACGGCTTCTCCGACCAGCAGATCGGCGAGATCCGCGGCCTGCGGCCCGACGTGGTCCGCGAGGTCCGGCACGCCCTGGGCATCCGCCCGGTCTTCAAGACCGTCGACACCTGCGCCGCCGAGTTCGCCGCCAAGACCCCGTACTTCTACTCGTCCTACGACGAGGAGAACGAGGTCGCCCCGCGCACCAAGCCCGCCGTGATCATCCTCGGCTCCGGCCCGAACCGCATCGGCCAGGGCATCGAGTTCGACTACTCCTGCGTGCACGCCTCCTTCGCGCTGGCCGACGCCGGGTACGAGACCGTGATGGTCAACTGCAACCCGGAGACCGTCTCCACCGACTACGACACCTCCGACCGGCTCTACTTCGAGCCGCTCACCCTGGAGGACGTGCTGGAGATCGTCCACGCCGAGCAGCAGGCCGGACCGCTGGCCGGCGTCATCGTCCAGCTCGGCGGCCAGACCCCGCTCGGCCTGGCCCAGGCGCTCAAGGACAACGGCGTGCCGATCGTCGGCACCCAGCCCGAGGCGATCGACCTCGCCGAGGAGCGCGGTGCGTTCGGCCGGGTGCTGCGCGAGGCCGGCCTGCCCGCCCCCAAGCACGGCACCGCCTTCTCCTTCGAGGAGGCCAAGTCGATCGCCGACGAGATCGGCTACCCCGTCCTGGCCCGCCCGTCGTACGTCCTGGGCGGCCGCGGCATGGAGATCGTCTACGACGAGGCCTCGCTCGCCTCCTACCTGGAGCGGCACGCCGGTCTGATCTCCGAGCACCCGGTGCTGATCGACCGCTTCCTCGACGACGCGGTGGAGATCGACGTCGACGCGCTCTACGACGGCACCGAGCTCTACCTCGGCGGCGTCATGGAGCACATCGAGGAGGCCGGCATCCACTCCGGGGACTCCGCCTGCGCCCTGCCCCCGATCACCCTCGGCGGCTACGACATCAAGCGGCTGCGCGCCTCCACCGAGGCGATCGCCCGCGGCGTCGGCGTCCGCGGTCTGATCAACATCCAGTTCGCGCTCTCCGGCGACATCCTCTACGTGCTGGAGGCCAACCCGCGCGCCTCCCGCACCGTGCCGTTCACCTCCAAGGCCACCGCGGTGCCGCTGGCCAAGGCGGCGGCCCGGGTCTCGCTCGGCGCCACCATCGCCGAGCTGCGCGCCGAGGGCCTGCTCCCGGCCGAGGGCGACGGCGGAACGCTGCCCGCGGACTGCCCGATCTCCGTCAAGGAGGCCGTGATGCCGTGGAGCCGCTTCCGCGACGTCCACGGCCGCGGCGTGGACACCGTGCTCGGCCCGGAGATGCGCTCCACCGGCGAGGTCATGGGCATCGACAAGGTCTTCGGCACGGCGTACGCCAAGTCGCAGGCCGGTGCCTACGGCGCGCTGCCGACCAAGGGCAAGGTCTTCGTCTCGGTCGCCAACCGCGACAAGCGCAACCTGGTCTTCCCGGCCCGCGCGCTGGTCGGCCTCGGCTTCGAGCTGCTCGCCACCGCCGGCACCGCCGAGGTGCTGCAGCGCGGCGGCATCCCCGCCACCGTGGTGCGCAAGCACAGCGAGGGCGAGGGCCCGAACGGCGAGCGGACCATCGTCCAGCTGATCCACGACGGCGAGGTCGACCTGATCATCAACACGCCGTACGGCACCGGTGGCCGCCTCGACGGCTACGAGATCCGCACCGCCGCCGTCGCGCGCGCCGTGCCCTGCCTGACCACCGTCCAGGCCATGGGCGCCGCCGTCCAGGGCATCGACGCGCTGCTGCGCGACGAGGTCGGGGTGATGTCGCTCCAGGAGCACGCCGAGCTGATCAACGCCGGCCGCAAGTAGTACCGCCGTAGTGGGGGGCACCGAACCGCCGGGTGCCCCCCACTTCCATGCCCAGGGAGCAAAGCCTTGTACAAGCTGCTGTTCGACCTCGTCTTCAAGAAGATGGACCCGGAGAAGGCCCACCACCTGGCCTTCTTCTGGATCCGGCTGGCCTCCTCGGTGCCCGGCCTGCGCACCGTGGTCCGGCTCGTGCTGGCCCCGCGCGACCGCGCGCTGCGCACCAGCGCGCTCGGCCTCGACCTGCCCGGCCCGTTCGGTCTGGCCGCCGGCTTCGACAAGAACGGCGTCGGCATCGACGGCCTGGCGATGATCGGCTTCGACTACGTCGAGATCGGCACCATCACCGGTGAGCCCCAGCCAGGCAACCCCGCCCCGCGCCTGTTCCGGCTGATCGAGGACCGCGCCCTGGTCAACCGGATGGGCTTCAACAACCAGGGCTCGGCCCGGGTCGCCGCCCGCCTCGCCGAGCGCCCGCACACCAGCTCCACCCCGGTGGTCGGCATCAACATCGGCAAGACCAAGGTGGTCGAGGAGGCCGACGCGATCGGCGACTACGTGAAGTCCACCGAGCGGCTGGCCAAGTACGCCGACTACCTGGTGGTCAACGTCAGCTCGCCGAACACCCCCGGCCTGCGCAACCTCCAGGCCGTCTCGCACCTGGGCCCGCTGCTGAGCGCCGTCCGCGAGGCCGCCGACCGCTCCACCGCGCACCACGTGCCGCTGCTGGTCAAGATCGCCCCCGACCTGGCCGACGAGGACGTCGACGCGGTCGCCGACCTCGCCCTGGAGCTGGGCCTGGACGGCATCATCGCCACCAACACCACGATCGGCCGCGAGGGCCTGCGCACCCCCGCCGCCCGGATCGAGGAGATCGGCATGGGCGGCCTCTCCGGCGCCCCGCTCAAGGCCCGCGCCCTGGAGGTGCTGCAGCGCCTGCGCGCCCGCACCGAGGGCCGGCTGGTGCTGGTCTCGGTCGGCGGCATCGAGACCGCCGAGGACGCCTGGCAGCGGATCATCCACGGCGCCGACCTGGTCCAGGGCTACAGCGCCTTCATCTACCAGGGCCCGTTCTGGTGCCGCCGCATCCACAAGGGCCTCTCCGCGAAGGTCCGGGCCGGCGGCTTCCGCAACCTGGCGGCCGCCGTCGGCAGCGCCAAGGCCACCTCCTGAACCCCCGCACGACCCCCGGAAAGGACGTCATGACCCTCGCCCCCTTCGGCGCCCGGCTGCGCCAGGCCCTCGACACCCGCGGCCAGCTCTGCGTCGGCATCGACCCGCACGCCTCCCTGCTCGCCGCCTGGGGTCTGGAGGACTCCGTGGCGGGCCTGGAGACCTTCAGCCGAACCGTGGTCGAGGCGCTGGCCGACCGGGTGGCCGTGCTCAAGCCGCAGGCCGCCTTCTTCGAGCGCTTCGGCTCCAAGGGCGTCGCGGTGCTGGAGAAGTCCGTCGAGGAGGCCCGTGCGGCCGGCGCGCTCGTCCTGATGGACGCCAAGCGCGGCGACATCGGCTCGACCATGGCCGCCTACGCCGAGGCCTTCCTCGCCCAGGGCAGCCCGCTGTTCTCCGACGCCGTCACCGTCAGCCCCTACCTCGGCTTCGGCTCGCTGCGCCCGGCGCTCGACCTGGCCGCGGCCAACGGCGCGGGCGTCTTCGCGCTGGCGCTCACCTCCAACCCGGAGGGCGCCGAGGTGCAGCGCGCCGTCGGCGCGGACGGCGAGCCGGTGGCGGCCTCGGTGCTGCGCCAGCTGGCGGCCGAGAACGCCGGCGCCGAGCCGCTCGGCTCCTTCGGCGCGGTGGTCGGCGCGACCCTGGCGGACGCCGGCGTGGACCTGGCGATCAACGGCCCGCTGCTCGCCCCCGGGATCGGCGCCCAGGGCGCCACGATGGCCGACCTGCCGCGGGTCTTCGGCGCCTCGGTGCGCAACGTGGTGCCGAGCGTCAGCCGGGACGTGCTCAAGCACGGCCCCTCGGCGCCGGCGCTGCGGGCGGCGGCCGACCGATTCGTCCAGGAGTTCGCGGACGCGGTGAAGTGAGCCGATGACCCTCCGGAGTGGCGTGACGGGGCGGTGCAGGTCGGGAAGCCCGACGTGAGCGCCGTCACACCACCCCTGCGAAAGGGCCCGAAACAGGGTCGTTTTGCCCGGTAAAGTCCTGGTCGGCCTTGGCTGACCAGGACTTTTCGTGTTCTTTTCCTGACGTGGCGCCGCAATCCGGGTAGTGTCCGGCGATAGGTCATCGAAGAGCGGCGATTCCCGCTGCTCTCGCAGGTCAGAGCCATCGGCATCCCCTGCGACCGGTGTCCGAGGAACCAAACCAGTCATAGCTCAATCCCTTCCTTCCACACCCTGAGGTGAACGGCGTGGCTCTTCCGCCCCTTACCCCTGAACAGCGCACCGCCGCGCTCGCCAAGGCCGCCGAGGCTCGCCGGGAGCGCGCCGAGGTCAAGAACCGGCTCAAGCACTCCGGCGCCTCCCTGCACGAGGTGATCAAGGCCGGCAAGGCCGACAACGACGTCATCGGCAAGATGAAGGTCTCGGCCCTGCTGGAGTCCCTGCCCGGCGTCGGCAAGGTCCGGGCCAAGCAGATCATGGAGCGCCTCGGCATCAGCGAGAGCCGTCGTGTCCGTGGCCTCGGCACGAACCAGATCGCCTCCCTGGAGCGGGAGTTCGGCGGCGGTGCCGCCTGACCGTGCCCCCGTGGTCTCGGGATCGTCCGCGATCCGGGATAATCGGTGCATGAGTGAGCGTCCGCGGCTGACCGTGCTCTCCGGCCCCTCGGGGGTCGGCAAGAGCACGGTCGTCGCTCATATGAGGAAGAAGCACCCCGAGGTCTGGCTCTCGGTGTCGGCGACGACCCGCCACCCGAGGCCCGGCGAGCAGAACGGGGTCCAGTACCACTTCGTCGACAATGATGAGTTCGACAAGCTGATCGCCAACGGCGAGCTGCTGGAGTGGGCCGTCTTCGCCGGCAACCGCTACGGCACCCCCCGCTCGGCCGTGCTGGAGAAGCTGGAGCGCGGCGAGCCGGTCCTGCTGGAGATCGACCTGCAGGGCGCCCGCCAGGTGCGCGAGTCGATGTCCGACGCCCAGCTGGTCTTCCTGGCCCCGCCGAGCTGGGACGAGCTGGTCCGCCGGCTGACCGGCCGCGGCACCGAGTCGCAGGACGTGATCGAGAAGCGCCTGGAGGCCGCCAAGATCGAGCTGGCCGCCGAGCCCGAGTTCGACACGACCCTGGTCAACACCTCCGTCGAGCAGGTGGCGGCCGAACTGCTAGCCTTGCTCGGTGTAGGCTGACCTGTCTGTGTTTTCCACCCTTTCGGAAGGTTTTCGCGTGTCCTCTTCCATGACCGCGCCCGAGGGCATCATCAACCCGCCGATCGACGAGCTGCTTGAGGCCACCGACTCCAAGTACAGCCTCGTGATCTACGCCGCCAAGCGCGCGCGCCAGATCAACGCCTACTACTCGCAGCTCGGTGAGGGTCTGCTGGAGTACGTCGGCCCGCTGGTCGACACCCACGTGCACGAGAAGCCGCTGTCGATCGCGCTGCGCGAGATCAACGCGGGCATGCTGACCGCCGAGGCGGTCGAGGCGGCCTGAGCCGGTGCCTTCTGCGAAGGGCCCGTCGGACTCGTTCCGACGGGCCCTTCGGCATTCCCGGACGCGTGCGCGCGGTGGCTCCGGCACGTGTGCGGGGCACCACCGTGCAGGCGCTCGCCGGGGGGCCGTAGGGTGAGCACGTCCCGAGCGAGGAGAGATGGGGAGCATGAGCGCGAGCACGGACGCGAGCACTGACCGGGCGGACGCCCCGCGCGTCGTCCTCGGCGTCAGCGGCGGCATCGCCGCGTACAAGGCGTGCGAGGTGCTGCGGCGCTTCACCGAGTCCGGCCACCAGGTCACCGTGGTGCCCACCGAGGCGGCGCTGCACTTCGTCGGCGAGGCCACCTGGGCCGCGCTCTCCGGCCGCCCGGCCGCGACCGAGACCTGGGACCGCGTCCACGAGGTGCCGCACGTGCGGATCGGGCAGAACGCCGACCTGGTCGTGGTCGCCCCCGCCACCGCCGACCTGATGGCCAAGGCCGCCCACGGGCTCGCCGACGACCTGCTCACCAACACCCTGCTCACCGCGCGCTGCCCGGTCGTCCTGGCGCCCGCGATGCACACCGAGATGTGGGAGCACCCCGCCACCCGGGAGAACGTCGCCACCCTGCGCCGCCGGGGCGTGATCGTGCTGGAGCCCGCCGTCGGCCGGCTGACCGGCAAGGACACCGGCAAGGGCCGGCTGCCCGAGCCGTCCGCGATCTTCGACGCCTGCCGGGCGGTGCTGCGCCGCGGCGGGCCGGTGCCCACCGACCTGGCCGGCCGGCACGTCGTCGTCTCGGCCGGCGGCACCCGGGAGCCGCTGGACCCGGTGCGCTTCCTCGGCAACCGCTCCTCCGGCAAGCAGGGCTACGCGCTCGCCACGACCGCCGCCGCGCGCGGCGCCCGCGTGACATTGATCTCGGCCAACGCCGAGCTGCCCGACCCGGCCGGGGTCGACGTGGTGCACGTCTCGACCGCGCTGGAGCTGCGCGAGGCGGCGCTGAAGGCCGCCGCGGACGCGGACGCCGTGGTCATGGCCGCGGCGGTCGCCGACTTCCGGCCCGCCGAGTACGCCACCGGCAAGATCAAGAAGGTCGAGGGGGTCGAGCCGGCGCCGGTCGCGCTGGTGCGCAACCCCGACGTGCTGGCCGAGATCTCCGCCCACCGCCCCCGTTCGGCGCAACTCGTCGTCGGTTTCGCGGCGGAGACCGACGACGTGCTCGCCAACGGCCGCGCCAAGCTCGCCCGCAAGGGCTGCGACCTGCTGGTCGTCAACGAGGTCGGCAACGGCAAGGCGTTCGGCCAGGACGTCAACGAGGCCGTCGTACTGGGCGCGGACGGCAGTGAGACCGCCGTTCCGGTGGGGCCGAAGGAGGCCCTCGCGGACGTCGTCTGGGACCTGGTCGCCGAACGGCTGAATCCGGTCGCGGACTGATCTCGTAGGGTGGATGTTCGGTCTCCAATTCCGGAATCGCGTGCCGATTGTCGGTAGCTGACCGTTACACTCCAGGAATCAAGTCTTTCCGGATGTCCCCGGTTCGCCGGGGGCCTTCAGTCAGCAGCCGCTGCAACCCCAGGGAGCGCTGTGTCTCGCCGCCTGTTCACCTCGGAGTCCGTGACCGAGGGACACCCCGACAAGATCGCTGACCAGATCAGCGACACCATCCTTGACGCGCTTCTGCGTGAGGACCCGACCTCCCGGGTCGCCGTGGAGACGCTCATCACCACCGGCCAGGTGCACGTGGCCGGCGAGGTGACCACCAAGGCGTACGCGCCGATCGCCCAGCTCGTCCGGGACAAGATCCTGGAGATCGGCTACGACAGCTCCAAGAAGGGCTTCGACGGCGCCTCCTGCGGCGTCTCGGTGTCCATCGGTGCGCAGTCGCCCGACATCGCCCAGGGCGTCGACACCGCGTACGAGGCTCGGGTCGAGGGCGATGAGGACGACCTGGACAAGCAGGGTGCCGGCGACCAGGGCCTGATGTTCGGCTACGCGTCGGACGAGACCCCCGAGCTGATGCCGCTGCCGATCACCTTGGCGCACCGGCTCTCGCAGCGCCTCTCCGAGGTCCGCAAGAACGGGACCATCCCGTACCTGCGCCCCGACGGCAAGACCCAGGTCACCATCGAGTACGACGGCGACAAGGCCGTCCGTCTCGACACCGTGGTCGTCTCCTCGCAGCACGCCAGCGACATCGACCTGGACTCGCTGCTCACCCCGGACATCCGCGAGTTCGTCGTGGAGCCGGAGCTGAAGGCGCTCGCCGACCAGGGCATCAAGCTGGTGACCGAGGGCTACCGCCTGCTGGTCAACCCGACCGGCCGCTTCGAGATCGGCGGCCCGATGGGCGACGCCGGCCTCACCGGCCGCAAGATCATCATCGACACCTACGGCGGCATGGCCCGCCACGGCGGCGGCGCCTTCTCCGGCAAGGACCCGTCCAAGGTGGACCGCTCGGCCGCGTACGCGATGCGCTGGGTGGCGAAGAACATCGTCGCCGCCGGCCTCGCCCGCCGCGCCGAGGTCCAGGTCGCGTACGCGATCGGCAAGGCCGAGCCGGTCGGCCTCTTCGTGGAGACCTTCGGCACCGAGACCGTGCCGGTCCTCACGATCCAGAAGGCCGTCTCCGAGGTGTTCGACCTCCGCCCGGCCGCGATCATCCGCGACCTCGACCTGCTGCGCCCGATCTACGCCCAGACCGCCGCGTACGGCCACTTCGGCCGTGAGCTGCCGGACTTCACCTGGGAGCGGACCGACCGCGTCGAGCAGCTGAAGAAGGCCGTGCAGGACTGATCACCCGGTCCGCCCGTCCGCAGGCGGCGGCCACCGCACCCGGTGGCCGCCGCCTGCGGCGTTTGCGCACGGTGTCGGTCCGACCTGGTAGTACTTGGGAACGATGAGCAGCACAGGGGAGAACGGGGCGGCCGAGCCGGAGCAGCTCGCGTTCATCCGGGAGACGGTCAAGCGGGCCAAGCCGCGGACGTGGCGCGGGGCCAAGCGGGCCGAGCACCTGCCGGTCGCCCGGGTCGTGGTCGACAAGGGCGTGCTGACCATCGACAAGTTCTTCGACTACGAGGTGCCCGCCGCGATGGCGGAGGAGGCGCAGCCCGGCGCCCGGGTACGGGTCCGCTTCGGCGCCCGGGTGGTGAAGGGCCAGCGCGAGGGCGGCGAGCTGCACGACGGCTTCATCGTGGCGCGGCTGGAGAAGAGCGACTTTCCCGGCCCGCTGGCGCCGCTCGCCCAGGTGCTCTCGCCCGAGCCGGTGCTCACCCCGCCGCTGCTGCGGCTCTGCCGTACCGTCGCCGACCGGTACGCCGGCACCCTCGCGGACGTGCTGCAGCTCGCCGTCCCGCCCCGGCACGCCAAGGCCGAGGCCGAACCCTCCCCGCCGCCCGGGCCCCGGCCGGCGGAGCCGGCGCCCGGCGGCTGGTCACGCTACCCGGCCGGCCCGGAGTTCCTCGCCGCGCTGGCCGGCGGCGGCTCGCCGCGCGCGGTCTGGACGGCGCTGCCCGGGCCCGGCTGGCCGTACGAGATCGCCCGCGCCGTCGCGGCCACCCTGGCGGGCGGGCGCGGCGCGCTGGTCGTCCTGCCGGACGGCCGGTCGGTGGCCCGGGTGGACCGGGCGCTGACCGAGCTGCTGGGGGAGGGCATGCACGCCACCCTGGCGGCCGACCTCGGCCCGCGGGAGCGCTACCGGCGCTGGCTGGCGGTCAGCCGCGGCTCGGTGCACGCCGCCATCGGCACCCGGGCGGCGATGTTCGCGCCGGTGCGCGACCTCGGACTGGTGGTCGTCTGGTCCGACGGTGACGGCAGCCACAGCGACCCGCGCGCCCCGCACCCGCACGTGCGCGAGGTGGCGCTGCTGCGCGCCGCCGAGGAGGGCGCGGGCGTCCTGCTCGGCGGGCACGTGGTGACGGTCGAGGGCGCGCAGCTGGTCCGCACCGGGTGGGCCCGGCCGCTGGCCGCCGACCGGGAGACCGTGCGGCAGGTGGCGCCGCGGGTCCGCACCGTCACCGACCAGGACCAGCACCGGGACGCCGCGGCGCAGGCCGCCCGGCTGCCCTCGGTGGCCTGGGAGGCGGCCCGGGAGGCCCTGGCGAGCGGCGGCCCGGTGCTGATCCAGGTGCCGCGGCGCGGCTACGTACCCCGGCTGGCCTGTGGCCGTTGCCGGACGCCGGCCCGCTGCCGGCGGTGCGAGGGCCCGCTGGAGGCGGCCGCGGCGGACGCGCCGCTGCACTGCGGGTGGTGCGGCACGGCGGAGCCGGACTGGCACTGCCCGGAGTGCGGCTCGTTCCGGCTGCGGGCCCAGGTGATCGGCGCCCGGCGGACGGCGGAGGAGCTGGGCAAGGCGTTCCCGCGGGTGCCGGTCCGCACCTCCGGGCGGGACGCGGTGCTGGCGACCGTGCCCGCCGAACCGGCGCTGGTGATCTCCACGCCGGGAGCGGAACCGGTGGTCGAGGCCGGCGGCGGGTACGCGGCCGCGCTGCTGCTGGACGGCTGGGCGCTGCTGAGCCGCCCCGACCTGCGGGCCGGGGAGGAGACGCTGCGGCTCTGGTTGGCCGCCGCCGCGCTGGTGAAGCCGGCCGCCGAGGGCGGCACCGTGGTGGTGGTCGCGGAGCCGACCGCGCGCCCGGTGCAGGCGCTGGTGCGGTGGGATCCGCTCGGCCACGCCGGGCTGGAGCTGGACGAACGGGCGCAGCTGCACTTCCCGCCGGTGTCCCGGATGGCCTCGGTCACCGGCAGTCCGGCGGCGGTGGCGGACCTGCTCGGGCTGATCCGGCTGCCCCCGGACGCGGATGTGCTGGGGCCGGTGCCGGCGCCGGCGCTGCGCGGGGAGGAGCAGGAGCGGGCGCTGCTGCGGGTGCCGCCCGGGCAGGGCGCCGCGCTGGCGGCGGCGCTCAAGGCGGCGCAGATTGCGCGGATCGCGCTGCGGACGCCGCAGACGGTGCGGGTGCGGATCGATCCCACGGACATCGGGTGAGCCGGCTTCGGACGTCGGGCGGGTCGACCTCCGGTGGGTCGGCTTCGGACGTCGGGCGGGTCGGGCTTCGGACGTCGGGTGGGTCGGCTTGGGGCCCCGGGTGGGTCGGTGAGGTGGGCCGGAGCGGGGTGACGGACGGCGGGTGAGGAGCGGTCGGCTGCCCCGCTCCCCACCCGGCACCCGCCTCGGGTGGGAGCCCGCCCTCACCCGCGCAGCGGGACGCCGGTGCGGTCGAGGGGGGCCCGCTCGTGGGCAGCGCGGTCCAGCGTGGCACGGTCCAGGCCGCCCTGGCGGGCCGCCGGGACGGTCGCGGCCAGACCCGTCGGGGCCAGACCGGTCGGGGCCAGTCCGGTCGGGGCGGGCGACGCGGCGGGCAGCTCCTCCGAGCGGTCCGGCCGGCTCGGCCCCGGCACCCCCGGGACGGCCGTGCCGGCCGGAGCCGGCACGCCGCCCGCCGCCAGCAGCTCGCTGGTCGGCCGGCGCATTCCGTACCGCCGGTGCACCGCCTGCTTGGTGACGCCGAGCGCCGAGCCCACCGAGTCCCAGGAGAAGCCCAGCGCCCGGTCGAACTCGACCGCCGCCGCCACCAGCGTCTCCACGCTCTCGCGCAGCTCCTGCGCCAGGCGCACGGTCGGCGCCGGCGCCCGTCCGTACACCACGAACCCGGCCGAGGTACTCGGCCGGCGCGGTCGGTAGACGTTGCCCAGTTGGGCGGTGAGCGTCCGCAGCGCGTCGACCTGCCGCCTCACCCGCTCGATGTCCCGCACCAGCAGGTGCAGGCTCGCCCGCGCCCGGGCGTCGTGGTTGATCTGCTCGGCCATGGCCTACGTGCCACCTTCCGTACGGTCAGCTCGGCCGGAACGCGGTGTCCCGCGCGCCCCGGCCCCGGTCAATCCCACTTGACCAACGCGGGACCGGGGGCCGGGGTCACGCAGCCGGGGCAGTCGGGATATGCCAGATGCCCGGGCACGGCCGGAGCGGGCCGGGCACGATTGCATAGACTTGCCGGTGGCCGGCCCGACGACCGGCGCAGCCACCCGGCAGACCGAACCCCCGACGACCCCCGACGGACAGGAGCCCGACCCCCGTGGCGATCCAGCCGATCCGCATCTTCGGAGACCCGGTCCTGCGGGCCACCGCCCGACCGGTGACGACCTTCGACAAGGAGCTGCGCAACCTCGTCCGGGACCTCACCGACACCATGCTCGACGCCCCCGGCGCCGGCCTGGCCGCGCCCCAACTCGGCGTCTCCCTGAGGGTGTTCACCTACCACGTGGACGGCGTCACCGGGCACCTGATCAACCCCGACCTGTCCCTCACCGAGGAGGAGCAGGACGGCCCCGAGGGCTGCCTCTCGCTGCCCGGGCTGCGCTACGACACCAAGCGCGCCTACGGCGTGGTCGCCAAGGGCTTCAACATGTACGGCGACCCGGTCACCGTCGAGGGCACCCGACTGCTCGCCCGCTGCATCCAGCACGAGACCGACCACCTCGACGGCATCATCTTCATCGACCGCCTCGACCGCGAGCAGCGCAAGGCCGCACTGAAGGCGATCCGGGAGACCGACTGGGGCGGCGGGCCCGCGCCCGTGGTGAAGGTCTCGCCGCACAGCACCTTCGGCTCCGCCCGCTGATCCCACGCCAGTTCGCTGGCCGTTCTCCGAAGTCCCGTAACCTGAAAGGCACTTGATGCGCCTCGTGTTCGCCGGCACCCCCGAGGTCGCCGTTCCCGCCCTGGATGCCCTGCTCGCCTCCGACCGGCACGAGGTCGTCGCGGTGGTCACCCGCCCCGACGCCCCCGCCGGCCGCGGCCGCAAGCTGGTCGCCAGCCCCGTCGCCCAGCGCGCCGAGGAGGCCGGGATCGAGGTCCTCAAGCCGGCGAAGCCCAGCGACCCGGACTTCGTCGCCCGCCTCACCGAACTCGCCCCCGACTGCTGCCCCGTGGTCGCCTACGGCGCGCTGCTGCGCCCCGGCACCCTGGAGATCCCCGAGCACGGCTGGGTCAACCTGCACTTCTCGCTGCTCCCCGCCTGGCGCGGCGCCGCCCCGGTGCAGCACGCGGTGCTGGCCGGCGACGAGGTCACCGGCGCGTCCACCTTCCTGATCGAGCAGGGGCTGGACTCCGGCCCGGTCTACGGCGTCATCACCGAGGAGGTCCGCCCCACCGACACCAGCGGCGAGCTCCTGGACCGGCTCGCGCACTCCGGGGCCCGCCTGCTCGCCGCCACCATGGACGGCATCGCCGACGGCTCCCTGCACGCCGTGCCGCAGCCCGCCGAGGGCGTCACCCTCGCGCCGAAGATCGCCGTCGAGGACGCCCGGATCGACTGGACCCACCCGGCCCTCCGGGTCGACCGCGTGGTGCGCGGCTGCGCCCCGGCCCCCGGTGCGTGGACGGTGTTCCGCGGTGAGCGGCTGAAGATCACCGGCCCGGTGAAGCTGCTGCCGGACGCGGCCGAGCTCGCCCCCGGGGAGCTGGCCGTCGGCAAGAACAGTGTCCGCGTCGGCACCGGCAGCCACGAGGTCGAGCTGGGGGAGGTGCGGCCGCAGGGCAAGAAGGCGATGCGCGCCGCGGACTGGGCGCGCGGGGCGCGGATCGAGTCCGGCGAGCGGTTCGGCGAGGTCTGACGGCCACGGGCCGCGGCCCGGTCATCGGCGGCCCCGGGGCAGCGGTCCGGTCGGCCACCCGGCCGACCGGGCCGTGCTGCCCGGTCGGCCGGTTACCGTGGCGGCGACGCGGTCAGAAGGGCAGGGCGGCGTAGCACTGGCCGTACCGGGCGTCGCGGATGCCCGATCGCCACGCCAGGTCCAGCATGGCTCCGCCGGTGGCCTTGCCGACGATGCCGTCCACGGACAGGTTGTACTGGCCGGTGCGGAGCATGCGCGACTGGAACTGCTTGATGGCCCAGTTGGTGTCCGGCCCGTACTTGCCGTCCTCGGCGATCGGGGGCCAGTAGCCGCCGAAGATGTTGGAGAACTGCTGGGCACACTTCACGCCCGGCGCGAAGTTCGGGTAGCCGTAGCCGATGTACGGCATGTCCGACGTCGCCTGTGCGGTGCCCGTGAAGGCGAAGAGCGAGAGGGCGGCCACGCCGAGGCCGACGGCGGCGCGGCTGGTTCTGCGGAGCTTCATCCGGTGAGATCCCCCGTGAGTGAAGAGTGTGTCGGGATGGGCCTTCTGATTCGGCGTCCCCTGTATGGCTGTCAGATCCTAGCGGTGGGCGAGCGTCGGCTCGCATGGGGCGTCCGTGCGGTTCGGCGGGGGCGGCCCGGCGGGCCGGGGTGCGAGCGGGTCGGGAGTGCTCGGGAGTACCCGGAGGCGTTGCCGGTCGGCAGGGGCACCGCTGTGGGCGGGGCTGCTGCGCCGGCCCTCCCGGACCGGGGAGCTCGGGGCGACCGGCCGGAGAAGGCCGGGGGCCGGGTTTCGCGTTACTGTTCCCTTGATAACCACCGCAGCACTTTGAGGCACACAGTCATGAGCACGTCCGGCACCACCCCAGGCAGCACCACCGGCGACAAGCGCGCGCCCCGGCCGCACCGCCGTCCGAAGAAGGACCCGGCCCGGATCGTCGCGTTCCGCGCCCTGCGCGCCGTCGACGAGCGCGACGCCTACGCCAACCTGATCCTCCCCTCGCTGCTGCGCGAGGCCGAGCAGAAGGGCATGGACCGGCGCGACGCCGCCCTTGCCACCGAGCTGGTCTACGGCACCCTGCGCCTGCAGGGCACCTACGACGCGGTCATCGCGGCCTGCATCGACCGCCCGCTCGGCCAGGTCGACCCGCCGGTGCTCGACGTGCTCTCGCTCGGCGCCCACCAGCTGCTCACCACCCGCATCCCCAGCCACGCCGCCGTCTCGGCCACCGTCGAGCTGGCCCGGGTGGTGCTCGGCGACGGCAAGGCCAAGTTCGTCAACGCCGTGCTGCGCCGGATCAGCGCCCACGACCTGGACGAGTGGATCGAGCGGGTCGCCCCGCCGTACGACCGGGACGCCGAGGACCACCTCGCCGTCGTCCACTCCCACCCCCGCTGGGTCGTCTCCGCGCTCTGGGACTCGCTCGGCCGCTGGCAGCCCGACGCCTCCGGCCGCACCGCGATGGAGGAGCTGCTGCACGCCGACAACGAGCGGCCCGAGGTCACCCTCGTCGCCCGCCCCGGCCGGGCCACCGTCGGCGAGCTCGCCGAAGCCCTGCCCGAGGCCGCGCCCGGCCGCTGGTCCCCGTACGCGCTCCGGCTCGCCGAGGGCGGCGACCCGGCCGGGGTGGAGGCCGTGCGGGAGAACCGTGCCGGCGTCCAGGACGAGGGCAGCCAGCTGGTCGCGCTCGCCCTCGCCGCGGCGCCGCTGGACGGTCCGGACCGGCTCTGGCTGGACGGCTGCGCCGGACCGGGCGGCAAGGCCGCCCTGCTCGGCGCCCTCGCCGCAGAGCGCGGCGCCGCGCTGGTCGCCAGCGAGAAGCAGCCGCACCGGGCCCGGCTGGTCGCCCGCGCACTGCAGGGCAACCCCGGCCCCTACACCGTGATCGCCGCCGACGGCACCCACCCGGCCTGGCGCTCCGGCGGCTTCGACCGGGTGCTGGTGGACGTCCCCTGCTCCGGCCTCGGCGCGCTGCGCCGCCGCCCGGAAGCGCGGTGGCGGCGCCGGCCCGCGGACATCGCGGCGTTCGGCCCGCTCCAGCGGGACCTGCTGCGCTCGGCCGTCGAGGCCACCCGGATCGGCGGCGTCGTCGGCTACGCGACCTGCTCCCCGCACCTGGCCGAGACGCGCGCCGTCGTGGACGACGTGCTGCGCGCCGAGGGCGGCCGGCTGGAGTGGATCGACGCCCGCCCGCTGCTGCCGGGCGTCCCGGCCCTGGGTGACGGCCCGGACGTGCAGCTCTGGCCGCACCTGCACGGCACGGACGCGATGTACCTGGCGCTGCTCCGCCGGACGGCGTAGCAGCGGTTCGCGGGGGCGGGGCCGGGCGGGGCCGGCACCGCCGCCTTGCGTGCACGCACCCGGACACCGCGGCCTGATCGACCCGATCCGCAGGACGGGCCCCGGGCGCGGCCGCGGGGGCGGTCGCGGGGGCGGTCGCCGGTCCCCGGGCGGCGTCAGGTGGTGCCGGCGGCGGCTGCGCGCCGCCGGCGCTTGCCGAGGGCGGCTTGGGAGAGGTCCTCGGCCTGGGACCGGAGGTTGCGGTAGCCGTAGCCCCGCTCGGTCAGCCAGGCGGCGGCGGCCGTCTCGGCGCGTTCGGTCGCCTCCAGGATGTCCTCCTCCGCCTCGCCCGAGTCGAGGTAGCGGAAGGTGAAGGCGGTGCGCGCCGTGAGGTCGTAGCTGAGGTGGCCCTCGGGGGTGAACGCGGCGCTCAGGATGTCGTGCTCGCCGGCGCGGGCGAGGAGCTCGGCGCGCTGCTCGTCGGTGAGGCCGTCGAAGACGCCGCGGACCATGATGCGGAAGGTACGGGTGGACATCCTTCGACCCTAGCCAGGGGTTCGGGGCGGTTCCACCGGGTTTCGGGGCCACCTGCGCGGGCCCTCCGGGCCCCCACCGCCGGTCGTGCGGTGGGGGCCCGGAGGGCCCGCCCGGCCGTGCTCAGGCCTCGGTGGGAACGGCTTCGGTGGGAACTGTTTCGGTCGCCGGGGCCGGGGCCGCGGGCGAGGCCGAGGTCGGGGTCGGGGGCGCGTCCGTCAGGGCCGGCCAGCGGATCTGCGTCGCGCAGAGCGAGACGATCGCCGCCGAGGCCGCCACCGCACCCATGCCCCAGGTCAGGCCGCTGCCGTTGGCGATGAACCCGATCACCGCCGGACCGGCCAGCAGACCCGTGGTGCCCATCGCCGCGACCAGCGAGAGCGCGTCGGCCCCCTGCCGGGCCGCCGCCACGTAGACGCACGGGGTCACGGCCGCGACGCCCACGCCGACGCAGGCGAACCCGAGCAGCGTCGGCACCAGGCCGCCGGCCAGCAGGGCCAGGGCGAGCCCCGCCCCGGCCAGCAGGCTGCCGACCCGGACGATCCGGCCGTCGCCGAAGCGGGTGCGCCAGCCGTCGGCGAAGAGCCGGGCCAGCACCATCATGACCGCGACGACCGCGATGCCCAGCGGCGCGAGCGACGGCGCCGCGTGGACGACGTCCTTGAGGTAGAGCGCCGACCAGTCGTTCATCGCGCCCTCGGTCACGGTGCCGAACACCATGGCGAGGCCCATCCAGACGGTCACCCGGGACGGCAGGGTGAGCCCCCGCCGCTTCTGCCCGGTCGGGGCGTCCGCCGGGGTGTCCGCGGGCGCCGGCTGCCGGTCGTCCGTCAGCAGCCCCGGCCGGGCGAGGCCGAGGACCAGCAGGAGCAGCGCGGCCGCCACCCCGAAGTGGACCGGCAGGGACGGGGTGAAGGCGTTGACGGCCGAGGCGAGCAGTGCGGCCAGCAGCGAGCCGCCGCTGAAGGTGGCGTGCAGCCTGGACATCGCGGTCCGCCCGTGGGCGACCTCCAGCGCGGCGCCCTGCGCGTTCATCGCGACGTTCAGGCAGCCGACCGCCACGCCGTCGCAGAAGACCACCAGCAGGGTGACGGGGTAGGAGGACGCCACCGAGAGCGCCACCAGTACCGCGGCCAGGGCGAGCGCGGAGAGCACCGACAGCAGCCGCGAGCCCAGCCGCTTCATCAGCACCGCGACCAGCGGGAAGGAGACCGCCGCCCCGATGCCGCAGACCATCAGCAGCACGCCGATCCGGGCCTCGCCCAGGTCGAGCCGGGTCCGCAGCGCGGGCAGGCGCGAGACCCAGGTCGCGTACTGGAAGCCGAGGAAGAGGAAGAGTGCCGCGATGGCCAGGTGGGCCCGGCGGTAGTCGTCGCGAACGCGGAACATCTGCATCAGCTCACTTCGACTCGGGGTGCCGACCCGGCCGGCAGGTCGTAGGTGTGCGGGTAGGCGGCCGGGACCGCCGGGCCGGCCGCCAGGGACATCGACATGTAGACGGCGCGGTCGCCGTAGCTCGCCGGCAGTGCCACCGCGGGGGCGGCCCGGTAGCCCAGCGGCGCCCAGAGGACGTCGCTGCCCCGGACCGCCACCAGGGAGATCGTCGCGAAGCCGCGCGCCCGCGCCGTCGCGGCGAGGTGGCCGAGCATCAGGGGCGCCAGACCGCGGCCGCGCAGCTCCTCGGCGATGACCAGGTCGTGCGCGTGCATGTTGCCGGGCGGGGCCGCGGGGCGGCCGGCGACGGAGCCGGCGGCCTCGGCCCGGCTCAGGTCCGGGCACCGGTACAGCGGGTAGGGCAGCGCCAGCAGGTAGCCGCCGAACCGGCCCCGGTACTCCAACGCGAAACAGGTGTCGGGCGAGGCCCGGCCGCGGGACTCCAGCGCGGCCCGGCCCTCGGAGAGGCCGCTCGCGGCGTAGGCGCGCTCCTCCAGCGCCACCACGCCGTCCCAGTCGCCGGGGGCCAGCGGGCGGATGCGGATGCCGTCGGGTGTTTCGGCCATCTAGGAGGAACCTCCGGGGGAATCGGCGCCGGCGCGGACGCAGGTGTACGGGAGCGGCTGGAAGCCGTTGAAGCCCTGGGTCATGTACGCCGTGGCGTACGCGCCGCAGGAGAAGACCCAGACCGGGTCGCCCGAGGCGGCGGCGGCCGGCACCCGGACCGGTCCGTCCTCGTGGGCGTAGGCGTCGTCGCTGTCGCAGGTGGGGCCGGCGACCACGGCCGGGACGGTCGCGGCGTGCGTGCCGGACGGTCGGGCGGCGGTGTGGGTGGGGAACTCCAGCCGGTACTGCAGTTCGTCCATCTCGTACAGGCCGTTGAACTTCCCGCAGCTCAGGTAGAGCCAGTGCCGGTGCTCCCCGGACGGCTCCCGGCGCGCCGTCAGCCGGGACACGTGGGCGCGGATGGCCCCGTGGTCGGCGACGAGGTGGCGCCCCGGCTCCAGCAGGAAGTCCAGCGGCGACGCCGACACCTCCCGGAGCCGCTGCACGCCCTCCCGGATCACCGCGAACATCTTGTCCACCGGCGGGTCGAGCGGCCGGCCCCGCTTGTCGAGGACCCCGAGGGCCGGCAGGCCGCCGCCGAGGTTGACGTGGTCCAGCAGGATGCCGCGCCCGTTCAGTGTTTCGACCACGCGGGCCAGCAGCTCCAGCGCGCTCTGCCAGGCCTCGGAGGTCATCTGCTGCGAGCCGACGTGGACCGAGAGCCCGGCCGGGGTCAGCCCGGCCGTCCGCGCCGCCTCCAGGACCAGGACGGCGTCCTCGGGCGAGCAGCCGAACTTCCGGCTGAGCCCCCAGAGCGCGCCCTCGCCGCTGGTGGCGAGCCGGCAGAACACCCGGGAGCCCGGGGCGTGGACGGCGATCGCCGCCACGTCCGCCAGGCTGTCCGTGGCGAAGTCCCGCACGCCGAGCCGGTACGCCTCGGCGATGTTCCGGTCGGACTTGACGGTGTTGCCGTAGTGGATCCGCCCGACCGGAACGCCGGCCCGCAGGGCCTGCTCGATCTCGTGCGGGCTGGCCGCGTCGCAGCCGGCGCCGAGCTGCGCCAGGCAGGCGAGCACCTCGTCCACCGGGCACGCCTTCAGGGCGAACCGGACGCCGATCTCGGGCAGTTCGCGGAGCAGAGCCGCGTACTGGGCCTCGATGCCGTCCAGGTCGTAGATGATCCGGTCGTCGGTGGCGGCCGCCAGGGCGGCGCGCAGGGTGCTGTCCTGAGGGAACGCCGGTGGCCGTGGTGTGGGCGCCGATGGCTGCTGGGGTGTCCGGTCGGACGCCTGGTCGGACGCCTGGTCGGACGCCTGGTCGGACGCCTGCTGGGATGCCTGCTCGGGCGCCTGGTCGGGTGCTTGGTCGGGTGCCTGTCGGGGCGGCCGGTCGGCTGTCTGCCGGCAGGTGCGGAGTGCCGTCCCCGCGCGGCCCGTGCCCGGGCGGCCCCCTCTCGTCCCGCTCATCGGGCCGTCCGGTCGAGTCCGGTGGCCCGGGCGGCCGCGACGAGGGAGGCCCAGGCGTCGATCAGCCGCGCGAAGTCCTCGGTGTCCGCCTGCGCCTCGTCCAGCAGACGCTGCCGCCGCGGCGCCAGGTGGTCGGCGAACTCGGCGTACTTGCCGCCCAGTCGGCGGTAGCGCCGGTCGAGGACGTCCAGCCGGCGGACGTTCTCGGCACGGTCGGCGCCGGTGCTGCGCCGTACCGCGGCCGCGACGGCGTCCGCGCGGACGTGGTGTTCCTCGTCGAGCAGAGCCTCCGCCGCGTCCTCCATGAAGGAGTAGACGGGGTGGAGGTAGAGCATCGACAGCAGGAACTTGGTGAACCGCAGCTGATAGGCGGTGAATCCGGGCCCGGTACGGCGCTCGGGCGTGTAGTAGTTCACGATGTTGCGGTTGTGGACCACGCCCGGCAGCGTCGCGTCGCGGACCACGTGGAGCAGGAAGTAGTCGCTGCCGATGGTGTCGGTCGCCGGTGGCAGCGGGACGCGCTCGTACACCCGGTGGTCGAGGGCGATGTTGCACATGTCCACCCGCCAGATGTCCGGCAGGTCCAGGACGGACCGGTCTTCGGTGAAGGGCTCGGTGCCGGCGCCGACGAAGGAGTCGTCCACCAGCTCCCGCCGTTCGTCGTCCGTCGCGCCCGCCGGGGCCCAGAGGCCCACCACCTCGTAGTGGGCGGCCTCGTCCAGTTCGCGGATCTCGCCGACGTCGACGGAGAGTTCACCCACGAAGGAGCTGCCGACCATGGCGACCGGCTTGTCGGCGTGCACGCGGGCCAGGGTGGTCTCGGTGACCGCGCCGGCGGCGTCGGCAGCGCGCCGGCCGATCGAGGGCAGCTCGTGGTGGATCGGGAACACCGTTCGGTCGCCGAGGAGTTGGTAGGCGCTGTCGGAGTCGCGGCGGTGCACGGAGGTGCAGCCGAGGGCGGCGGCGAACAGGAACGCCCGGTTGGTGCAGGCTCCGTAGGAGACGGAGTCCGGGAGCATGAGGTCCAGCAGCGCGTCCGCTTCGGCGGCGGCCGCGCGGTGGATCACCTCCCGCAGGAAGACGCGCTGGCGAGCCTCGTCGAGGTGGTGCACGACCACGCCCGGTACGTCGGGCAGCGTGGCAGCGGCCTTGGCGTGCACGGCGAACGTCGGCTCGTCGGAGGAGTCGAGGATCAGCAGGTGCACCTCGGCGCCGAAGTGCTCGGCGGCGTGGGCGGCCTCCTCGCCGATCGCCGCGACGGTGTCGGCGCAGGGCCGGTTGGTGGGGAGGGTCAGGCAGATCCGTGGTCCGGCGGTGGGGCTGGTGGTCACTGGTCGGCGTCCTGCGGTGCGGTGGCGGGCTCGGTCGGGGTCTCGGCGGCGGTCGGGGCGTCGGTGGCGCTGGTGGCGCCGGTGGTGTCGGGGGTGTCGGTGGCGTTGGCGTTCGGGGTGTCGGTGGCGCTGTCGGCGGGGGCCGGTTCGGTGGCGTTCTTCGGGTCCGGGCCGTGCCAGGAACGCAGGCCGAGCAGCTTCTCGCCCAGCCCGTCCAGCTCCGCGCGGCCGTACCGCAGCGACTCGTGGCGGCGCGCATCGCCGACCAGCGTCCGGTTCCAGGTCGGCGTGGAGAGGTCGCGCCAGGACGCGATCCGCGAGCGCCGGAGCTCCTCGTGCTCCTCCAGCGCCGGCATCATCGAGAGGTACTGCACGGCCCGGACGCCGTCGGCCGAGGTGTTGCGGGCGACCCCGTGGGCCAGCATGCCGTTCCAGATCAGCAGGTCGCCGGCCTGCAACTCGGGCCGGACGACCGGGAATTCGGACCGGTCGACGGCCGGCCGGATCGGGTCGCGGTCGGCCGGCTGGGTGGCCTGCCACTCGTTGAAGCGCCGGAACAGCTCGGGGTTGCACTGGAAGCCGCCCTGGTCCGGGCAGGTGTCGTCGAGCGCGATGATGCCCTGGACGCGCTGCGGCAGCATGCCCTGGGTGGTGTCGACGTCCCAGTGCAGCTCGATGTCGAAGCCCGTGTCGGTCGGTTCGATCAGCGCGCGGTCGCGGGTGCGGACGTTCGGCGGGTTGAGGTTGAGCCGGTCCAGCGTCACCCACAGCTCCTCGCAGTCCCAGACGTCGACGAACGCGTCGTAGACGCGCTGCGACTGCCGGCTGTCCCAGAGCAGTTGGTGCTGGTAGGCCTCGACGAAGCCGTACACGTGCAGGTGGAGGTCCAGTTCGTCGCGGAACTCCTGCTCCTGGTACCAGGTTTCCGGATCGTGCCGGTCGAGTCCCTGGAACTCCCAGGCGAAGTCCAGCAGTTTGCGCGCCGCCTCGGCCGGGATCGCCTCCTTCACCACGACGTAGCCGTAGGTCTGCCAGAACGCGTAGTCCTCCGCGGAGAGGACGCGCAGCGGGCGCGCCTTCTCGATGTCCTTCAGCGGGGTGCGGGCGAGGTAGGACTCGCCGTCGTTGCTGAAGTACGGGCGGTCCGACGCGGCGCGGTAGAGGTATCCGTCAGGGGCGGGCATGTGATCACTCCAAGGGCGTGCGGGATCCGCCCGCGTGCGGGAGCTCGGGCGTGGCGGCATCGGGGCGGCGGAGGCGTGCGGCCGGCGGCGGGCATGGCGGTGCCGCGGTACGCGCCGGGGACCGGCGGAAGGGGTGGGCGGGTGGGCGGTGCGTGTAGGGGTGCGTGAAGGGGTGGGTCCGCCGCGGCGGACGGCTCGGGGCGTGGGCCGGTGCCGTCGGTCGAGGGCGCGGCGGGTGCGGTCGGCGCGGCCGCCCGTGCGGACGGGGCCGGTCCGGGGTTCCTTCCTCCTTCTGCGCTGCTCCGGTCTGCGCTGATCGGCGTGCTCGCCGCGGGGTGTTGACGCCTTGGCGGACATGCGGCGGGATCGGCCAACTCGCATGTCCGGCAGGGTGTCCCGCCGGGACTCTCCGCCGTGCCGAACGTTCTTGCCCCTACGGTGGACTAGACCAACTTCCGGTGTCAACCCTTGTCCGGGGGTGGCCGGATGACGGCGGCTCCGCTGCCCGTACCGGCGGTGACCTGCGGCGGTCCTGCGGCCCGGAATCGGCCAGGGCGGGCGGCGGTCGGCTTGCCCGAAGGGGCAGTGTGCGGTGCCCGTCCGTACCCGGTGAGGAGTGCGGGGCGTGGTCCCGGCGGTCGGTCGGGGGCGCAAACGCGTGGGCGCCCCGGGTCGGCCGTGGATTCGGCCGGCCCGGGGCGCCCGGTGTGCGGTCTTCGGTGCCCCTGGTGGATCCGGTGGATCGGGTGGATCCGTGGGGGCGGTGGCTCAGTAGCCCTGGATGGTGACCCAGTCGCCGGACTGGGACTTGGGCACGTTCACGGTGGTGTACCAGAGGCGCGTGTTGGACGAGCAGTCGGTCGAGGAGTAGGACTGCAGGTTGACGTTGTACTTCCACCACCAGCCGGCAGCCGCCTTGCTGGTCTCGTTGAAGTAGTAGAGGCGGAAGCAGCCCTCGTTCCACTCGTTGTCGTTGTTGTATCCGGAGATCTTGAACGACTGGGCGAGGCCCGAGTTGTTGTGCCAGGCGATCTGCTGACCGTTGGTGCCGGCCGAGGCCGGGGTCGCGGTCGCGACCAGCGTGGCGGTGGCCATGGCGGCGACGGCCAGGGCGCCGACGCGCGCCGAGATGGACTTGCGCATGCTGAAGATTCCCCCGTTGAGATTGATGTGTCCGCCACAAGATCGTGACGGCCGCGGACGATGCTAGCCCGCGACGGGGGCGTCCGGCTGAGGTTTTCGGAACATCTGATCGAATTGGCGGCTTCCCCCCAGGTCAGGCCGGTCCGGGGCGGCCGGGCGTGTCCTGGCCGGGCGGGTGGCCGGGCCCGGCAGGGGCCGTTCGTCTGCCCATCGGCGCGTCTCCGGCCCCGGCCCGCCGATCCGACCGGCACCGACCGGGTGTGTCAGGCTGGTGGGGGGTGGGCTGGAGCACGACCGAGGTCGGGAGGCTCGCGATGGCCGAGATCAGGGTGAACGGGGTGTCGCTGTACTACGAGGCCCGGGGCTCCGGGCCGGGCGTGGTGCTGGTCCACGGGTCCTGGAGCGACGCCGACAGCTGGGCGCGGGTGGTGCCCGGGCTGGCCGAGCAGGCCGGCGTCGTCGCCTACGACCGGCGCGGGCACAGCCGCAGCGAGGACCTGCTCACCCAGGGATCGGTGCACGAGGACGCCGCCGACCTGGCCGGGCTGATCGAGGGGCTCGGCCTGGCGCCCGCCTTCGTCTGCGGGGACTCCTACGGCTCGCTGATCACCCTGCGGCTGGCCGCCGCCCGGCCCGACCTGCTGCGGGGGATCGCCGTGCACGAGCCACCCGGGACGTCCATGCTGCTCGCCGACCCGGACCTGCGCCCGATCGGCACGGCCTTCGCCGGCCGGATCGCTGCCGTGCGGGAGCTGCTGGAACAGGCCGAGTCGGCCGCAGCGGCCGAGCTGTTCGTCGAGACGCTGGCCTTCGGCCCGGGCGCGTGGGCCCAGCTGCCCGCCCCGATCCGGCACACGTACGTCCGCAATGCGCCGACCTACCTGGACGAGCTGCGCGACCCGGACGCGCTGGACCTCGACCTCGCCGCGCTCTCCCGCTACCCCGAGCCCGCCCTGCTCACGCAGAGCGACGACAGTGCGCCGATGTACGGGGAGGTGCTGGACCTGATCGACCTCGCGCTGCCGAAGCCCGAGCGGCACCTGTACGAGGCCGCCGGCCACGCTCCGCACCTGTCCCAGCCGGAGGAGTGGGTGCGGGTCACCCTGCCGCGGATCCTGGGGTGAGGCGGGAGCGAGGGCGCGCGCCAGGGGTGCGCGCGCCCTGCTCGGTGCAGGCCCGTTGAGCGCCTGCCCGTGTCCGCCGGTACCGCGGCTGCCGTGCTCAGACGGTGCCCGGGGTCTTGCGGGTGGTCACGTTCATCCGGTTCCAGGCGTTGGCCGTGAACACGAGCGCGATCAGCTGGGCCAGCTGCTGCTCGTCGAAGTGCTGCGCCGCCTCCGCGTACACCGCGTCCGAGACGCCCTGCGGCAGCAGCGTCACCGACTCGGCCAGCGCGAGCGCCGCGCGCTCCTCGGCGGTGTAGAGGGAGGACTCCTCCCACGCGCTCAGCTGGTGGACGCGCTCCTCGCTCTCGCCGGCCTTGCGGGCGTCGGTGACGTGGTAGTCGATGCAGTAGGCGCAGCGGTTGATCTGCGAGACGCGGATCTGCACCAACTCGACGAGCACGGGGTCGAGACCCTGCCGGGCGGCCGCGTCCAGGGCCAGGACGGCGCGGAAGACCTTGGGAGCGGCGGTGGCGAAGTTCATGCGCTGGGGGATCTGAACCGTTGTCATGTGAATGAGCCTAGGTGGGGAAGTGGCCTGCCCCATGGTGCACTTCCGGCAGGGTTTCGTGGGTCAATTCGACGGCGTCGCAGCAGTGGCCGTCAGGCGCCCAGTGCCTTGCGCACCGCGTCGACCAGGCGGTCGGCGCGGGCGTCGCCGTGGCCGATCATGCGGTTCGCGACGTAGGCGAAGCCGACGCCGAACTCGTCGTCCCCGAAGGCGAACTGGCCGCCCGCGCCGTCGTTGCCGAAGCTGCGCGCGCCGAGCATGGGCCGGAAGGCCGGGGAGCCGAGCAGCACGCCGGAGCCCCAGCGGGCGCCCATGTCGAAGCCCAGGAAGCCCGCGCCGGAGGAGAGTTCGCGCAGCGCGTCGGTCACCGTCGCGGGGGAGAGCAGTCGCTCCGCGCCGCCGACACCGGTGACGGCGGCCGCGTACGCGCCGGCCAGACCGGTGGCGGAGGCGACGGCGCCCGCGCCCGGCAGCTCGATCGCGTGCAGCGCCGGGTCGTTCCAGCCGCGCGGCTGGTCCAGGCCGGGGAAGACCAGTGCGCCGTTCATCGTCACGATCCGGGTGAGCAGGTGCTCGGGGCCGGGCATCGGGCGGCGGCCGTCGGCCTCCACCAGTCGTGCCAGGCGGCCGAGTTCGGCCTCCGGCAGGCCGATCCAGGCGTCCAGGCCGAGCGGCTCGCCGATCGCGGTGCGGAAGTACGCGCCCGGGGTCTGCCCGGTGATCCGGCGGACCACCTCGCCGATCAGGAAGCCGAGCACGTGGCCGTGGTACTCGTAGGTGGTGCCGGGCTCCCAGAGCGGCCGCTGCTCCTCGATGGCGCGGACGACGGGCGTCCAGGCGGCGATCTCGTCGAAGGTGGGGGAGGCGTCCAGTGCGGGCAGGCCGGCCCGGTGGCCGAGGACCGTCCGGCAGGTGATCGCCTCCTTGCCGTGCTGCGCGAACTCGGGCCAGTAGCGGGCCACCGGGGCGTCCAGGTCGAGGCGGCCCTGCTGGGCGAGCAGGTGGGCGGTGACGGCGACCAGGCCCTTGGCACAGGAGAACACGGGGACGAGCGTGTCCGCCGTCCACTGGCGCCCGGTCTGCTCGTCGGCGGTGCCGGCCCAGAGCTCGACCACCTTGCGGCCGCCGGCGAACACCGTGACCGCGGAGCCGAGTTCGGGGAAGTCGGCCCAGTTGCGGGCGAACGCGTCGGCCACCCCGCCGAAGCCCTCGTCGGCCCAACCGTGCTGCTGCCGTTCCATTGCTGCCGTCCTGTTCCTGTGGGTCCGGTCGCTGCCGATCGGCCGCCTGTCCGGTGGTGTCCGGTGCTGTCCGACGTGGTCGCGGTGGGACTCGGAAGTGCCGGTCCGACGGTGCGACCACGATCGAAGACCGGGACACGCTACGGGAGCGGGCCGGGTGGACGGAAGCGATTTCCGGTGGGGCGGCGGCGTGCCCGGGGCGCGGCATCCGGCCCGCGTCCGGCCCGTCGGTGGACGGACGCCGACTCCACCGTGTGGGAACCGCACGGGAGGTGACGCTAAGGTGCCAGGCGTGACAGCAGTGAGCGGGGCACTGATCGGGGGCCGGTACCAGCTTCTGGAGCTGATCGGCCAAGGCGGCATGGGCCGTGTGTGGCGGGGGCAGGACACGACGCTCGGACGGGACGTCGCGGTCAAGGAGGTGCTGCTCCCGCCCGGCGTCGGCGAGCGCGAGCGGGACGAGCTCGTCCAGCGCGTGCTGCGCGAGGCCCGGGCGGCGGCACGGCTCAACCACCCCGGCATCGTCACCGTGCACGACGTCGTCGAGCACGAGGGCGCCCCGGTGATCGTGATGGAGTACGTCACCGGCATGTCGCTCGCCGCCGCGCTCGCCCGCGGCGGTGCACTGCCCGTGGAGCGGGTCGCCGAGCTCGGCGTGGCGATGGTGAAGGCTCTGCAGCGCGCCCACGCGGCCGGGATCGTCCACCGCGACCTCAAGCCGGACAACGTCCTGCTGACGGACGATCGGGTCGTCCTCACGGACTTCGGCATCGCGCACATGGCCGACGCGACGACGGCGCTCACCCGTACCGGCGCGGTCATCGGCACCCCCGCCTTCATGGCCCCCGAGCAGTTGGAGGGGCGGCCGCCCACCCCGGCCAACGACCTGTGGTCGCTGGGCGCGACGCTGTACGCGGCGGTCGAGGGGGAGGCGCCGTTCAGCGGCACGACCTTCGGTGCCCTCTGCGTGGCCGTGGTGACCAAGGAGCCGCGGCCGGCCGTCCGGGCGGGCGTCCTGGCGCCGGTGCTGGCCGCGCTGCTCGCCAAGGACCCGGCCCGCCGGGCCACGGCGGAGCAGGTGCTTGCTGCGCTGGAGACGGTGGCGCGGACGGGAGTGCTGCCCGGCGGGCTGCCGCCCGGGGCGGTGCCGACGCCGACGACGCTGGAGGCCGGTCCGGTGCCGGGCGGGGCCGGTGCGGCCGAACCGTTCCGGACGGGGCGGGTGCAGGTCGGGCCGGTGGCGCCTGGCGTGCATCCCGATCCGGTCGGGCAGGTCGGGCAGGTCGGGCAGGTCGGGCAGGTCGGGCAGGTCGGGCAGGTCGGGGCGCCCTGGCAGTCGGGTGGGCTCGGGCAATCGGGAGGGGCGGGGCAGTTCGGGCCGGTGGCAGCGCCGGCCCAGGCCGGGCCGACGGCCGGGAGCCCGGGCTTCGCCGGACCGACCGCCCCTCTGGCGGGCGCTGTGAACGCCACGCCTGCCGTGTCGCCGTACTCGGGGACGTCGTCTCCCGCAACGTCGTACCCCGTGGCGCCGTCTCCCACGACGTCGTCTCCCACGACGTCGTACCCCATGACGTCGCCCATCGCGCCCGTGCCCGGGGCTCCCGTGCTCGGTACGCCCGTCCCCGGTGTGCCCGACCCGGCCGTCCGTGCCGCGCCGACCGCGGTCGGGGCTGCGGTGGTGCGGTTCCTCGGCTGCGTGGGCCTGCTCTGGGCCATCGGCTCCGTGCTGCCCTGGAACAACCTGGGGGACGTGCCGGACGGCTACTTCTTCATCGCCCTCATGGTCACCTCCGTGCTCGCCCTCCTGCACGCCCTGCCCCGGCCCCGGTGGCACCCCGCCGCGGTGTGGGCGGCCACGGTGGCGGCCGACGTGGGCCTGTTCTTCCTCACCAAGGCCGTGCTCCTCGCCTGGCTCGGTGCGCGGAAGATCGGCTTCGGCGAGCTGCCCTGGCAGATCGTGGTGAACATGCTGATCCTGGGCACCGGCGCCTGGCTGCTCTGGTTGGTGGTCCCGGGCAGTCGCCAACGCTCCTGAACTGCCGGGAAGTTCGTCGTCGAACAGGACGTATCGGCCCACCTGGTGGGCGACTTGGTCCGCCTGGTGGACTGCCGGCGGAATGTGCTGGACAGCGGAGCCGGTGCGTCCGATGGTGGGCGGCATGGAGTTCACCCATCTCGGCCGCACCGGCCTGACCGTCTCCCGGCTCTGCCTGGGCACCATGAACTTCGGCCCGCACACCGAGGAGTCCGACGCCCACCTGATCATGGACACCGCCCACGAGCGGGGCATCAACTTCTTCGACACCGCCAACGCGTACGGGCGGGACGGCGAAGGCAACCTCAAGGGCCGCACCGAGGAGATCATCGGCAGATGGTTCGCCCGGGGCGGCGGCCGCCGCGAGCGGACCGTGCTGGCCACCAAGGCGTACGCCGCGATGGGCGAGTGGCCCAACCAGGGCCGCCTCTCCGCCCTCGCGATCCGCCGCGCCGTCGAGGACAGCCTGCGTCGGCTGAACACCGACCACATCGACCTCTACCAGATGCACCACATCGACCGGGACACGCCCTGGGAGGAGATTTGGCAGGCGATGGAGGTCCTGGTCGCCCAGGGCAAGATCATCTACGTGGGCTCCAGCAACTTCGCCGGCTGGCACCTCGCCCAGGCGCAGGAGTCCGCCCGGACCCGGCACTTCCTCGGCCTGGTCAGTGAGCAGTCCCTCTACAACCTGCTCGACCGCGCCATCGAGCTGGAGGTGATCCCCGCGCTCCAGCACTACGGGCTCGGGCTGCTGCCGTGGTCCCCGCTCCGCAGCGGCCTGCTCGGCGGCGTCCTGCGCAAGGAGCGGGAGGGCACCGCCGTCCGCGGCGCCACGGGCCACGCCGCCGAGATCCTCGCCGCCAACCGCGACCGCATTCAGACCTACGAGGACTTCGCCGCCGAGCTCGGCACCGACCCCGCCCACCTCGCGCTCGCCTGGCTCCTCGCCCGCCCCGCCGTCACCGCCCCGATCATCGGCCCGCGCACCCCGGCCCACCTCGACGCCGCGATCGCCGCCCTCGACCTGAAGCTCGACCAGAAGACCCTCGACCGTCTCGACGAGATCTTCCCCGGCCACCGGCCCGCCCCGGAGGACTATGCCTGGTAGGCGGTGCCGGGGTCGCTTCCCGTGCTCTTCCCGGCCCCGCCCGGTTCTCGGCCCCGCCCGGTTCTCGGGCGGGGTCGAGGCATGTCGGTGCGGGGAGGGGGAGTTGGGCCGAAGGTGGACCGCCCCGCGGCGGGGTCGGCGGCCCGGCCGCGACGTACCCGTCGGTTACCGGGGCCCGCTGTGGTAGCACTGCTGCCATGACGGAAAGGCCTGCCCGGCGGGGCAGTTATCACCATGGGGACCTGGCCGAGGCGCTGGTGACGGCGGCGTTCGAGCTGTTGGACGAGGAGGGCCAGGCCGGGGTCAGCGTCCGGGAGGTGGCGCGGCGGGCCGGGGTGTCGGCGGGGGCGCCGTTCCGCCACTTCGCCGACCGGCAGGCGCTGTTGACGGCACTGGCGGACCGGGTGCTGGCCGACTTCGAGGCGTGGCAGCGGGACGCGGCCGCGGGCAACGAGGGGTCCGCGCTGCGCGCGATCGGGCTGGGCTTCGTCCGGTACGCGATCCGGCACCCGCACCGGTTCGAGCTGGTGCGGTCGCGGGTGTTCGCGCCGTCGCGGCAGCCGGAGCTGGAGCGCCGGCTGGAGGGGATCGACGAGGCCTACACCGAACTCATCGTCGCGGACCAGGAGTCGGGACGGCTCCGGCCGGGTGACCCGGCACTGGTGGGGCTGGCCGCCCAGGCGCTGGTCTGCGGGCTGGCGCAGCTGATCATCGACGGGTACCTGCCGATCGAGAAGGCGGAGGAGCTGGCCGCGCAGGTGCTGGACACCTTCGGTCAGGGGATCGCCAATCCCCGCTGAGGGGTGGGGAATTGGGCTTGTGTGAAGCCTTGACCGGCTGGTCGGCCGCTGATGTAATCACCGCTTACATGGGTGGATGGAGACAGCTGGAGGTCGATGTGTCCGCCAAACCGAATCCCGGCTACACCACCGCAGATGCCACCGGGGACACGGTCGTGCTGCTGATCGGCATGCGTATCAATCGCTTCTGGGCCGTCCACCACTGGGTGCCGGTGATGACGGCGATGTTCCGGATGCTGTACGAGCTGGCCAGGGCCCCCGAGCGCGGGCTGCGCGGACGGATCCTGCTGACGGCCTCGCCGCGGACGTACTACGTCGTCCAGTACTGGGAGTCGAAGGAGAAGCTCTACCAGTACTCCGCCGCGCCGGACGCCTTCCACCGGAAGGCCTGGGGCATCGCCAACCGCAAGGTCAAGGCGGGGAAGACGCGGCAGCACGTCGGGCTCTGGCACGAGACCTACGTCGTGCCGGAGGGGTCGTACGAGGCGATCTACTTCGACATGCCGCCGTTCGGCCTGGCGGCGGCCCACGGCGCGCTGCCGGTGGAGCGGCGCGGGCGCCGGGCGGCCGACCGCCTCGCGTACCGGTCCAAGGCCGCGGCGGGGTCGGCGGCCGCGGCGGGGTCGGAGGGGGCGGAGGGCGTGGAGGGGACGCCCCCCGGCGACGGCGGGGCCGTCGCCGGGGGTGCCGGCGAGGCGCGCGAGGGTGCTGCGGCTCAGTAGAGCAGACCGCCCATGTGGTCGTCGTCGGCGAGGAGTTGCCACGAGTGGTCCGGGGTCGCGAAGGCCTCGGGGTCGACGGCGGCCACCGCGTGCTCGGCCACGTGGCCCAGCAGCGCCTGCGGGTCGAAGACCGCCCAGGCCGCGCGCGCCCGCCCGTCCTCCCAGCGCCGCCACTCGGCGCGCAGCCGCTCGCGCGTCCAGAGCGCGAACAGCAGCGCCGAGAGGTCCCGGTTGAGGTAGGCCGCGGGCACGCCGGCGTCGTGCCAGGCGGGCAGTTCCAGGTGGCCGGTCGCGCCGTCGAGGGCGATCACGAGGTCGTGCGGCCAGTGCGCGAGGGCGAGGTGGTCGCGCTGGTACTCGCGTTCCGCGGCCGATTCCGCCTCGTCGGCGGAGGCGAACTCCTCCGGGTGCGCCTCGGCCATCGTGCGCAGCGGCCCGGTGGCGGCGACGTCGAGCACGGTGCCGCCGACCGGCAGGCCGAGCTCGGTGAGCAGCCGGCGGGTGGGGCCGTGGGTGAGCCCGTCCGGCAGCTCGTCGGGGCGGAAGCGGCGGATGTCCGTAACGGTGGTGGCGGTGCGGGCGCTGAGCTCGGCGAGGTCCGCGACGAGCTCGGGGGTTATCTCGTACGCCGGGGAGCCGGGCCCGTCCGGCACGCCGGGCAGGGCGCCCCAGGCCAGGGAGCGGACCAACAGGGCCGTGTCCCAGTGCGCGGGCGGGGTGTCGTCGTCCCGGAACAGCGCCGGGTCGATCGCCTGCATCCGCTGCCGGACGACGTCGACCACCCCGGCGACGACCGCCGGTCCGCGCTGGCCGTCTATCGCCTCGGGCTCCTCGGCGGCGAGCGCCGCCGCGTCGACCTCGCGCAGCAGCTCGACCAGCTGGGGCAGACCGGTCGCGAGCAGGTCGCGGCGGAGCACACCGCCGCGCCGGCCGGCCAGGAACACCTCGCCGGTCACTCCGTCGAGGAGGACGGCCTCGCCCTCGTGGGCGGTGTGGGCGGTGTAGGTGGTCTCGCCGAGGACGAAGAGGTGTTCCTTGCCGCCCCCGTCCTCCGCGTCGCCGAAGGCCTCCAGCGGTGGCGCGCCGAGGGTGTAGAAGTCCAGGAAGGCGGCCGTCTCCGGCAGGCCCTCCGTGGTCAGGAAGTCCCGGCTGGGCTGGTGCGCGAGCCCGTCCGGCAGCTCCGCGGACTCCAGCCGCAGGCGCCCGCCCCAATCCTGTTCGATGCCCACGCCTGGCCACCCCCGGGTTGATGATCGTTGATCTCTGCCGACCCTAGCGGGCCTCACCGACAGGGCCGCGGCCAGGGCGGCCCGTGGCGGGTGGGCGGCGGTGGTGGGTGGGCGGCGCGTGGTGGTGGGCGCGGCGGGTGGCGCGGTCGCGGGTGTCGTACGGCGGCGGAGCCCGTCCGCCGTGAGAGCGTCGGTGCATGGTGGTGGCGGAGGAAGGCGGACGCGGGGCGGCCGTGGTGCACGAGGTGCCGTACTACGCGCAGTGGGAGTCGCCCGACCTGGTGCGGGAGATCATCGCCGGCTCGGTGAGCGCGGCGGACGACCCGCGCTGGGGCTCGTCGGGAGCCGCCACGCCGGAGGAGTACGAGTACTGGTCCTGGCGGCTCTGCGGTGTCGCCTGCCTGCGGATGGCGCTGGACCACTGGTGGGGCGTCGCGCCGTCGGCGATGACGCTGGCCGGTGAGTGCCTGACGGCCGGCGCCTACGAGCGCGACGGCGACCGGCTGCGCGGGCTGATCCACACGCCGTTCGCCGCCTACGTCCAGGAGCGCTGGGGACTGAGCGCGCAGGCGCGGGAGTTGACGCCCGAGGAGGTGTCGGCGGAGGTGGCCGCCGGGCGGCTGGTCATGCTGTCGGTGCACCCGGCGGTCCGCCACCCGGACGGGCCCGAGCCGCAACGGCGCGGCGGGCACCTGGTGCTCGCGGTGGGCACGACGGGGACGGCGCTGGTGATCCACAACCCGTCCGGGTTCGCGGGCGAGTCGCAGGCGTACGCGCACGTCCCGTGGCGGCACTTCGAGCGGTTCTACTCCGGCCGGGGGATCGTCCTCGGCCCGCCGGAGACCGTCGACGGCTGAGGCGGGTTGGCGGGCGGGCGGGTGCGGTCCCGGCTGCCGGGGAGGTGCGTGGGTCGGCGGCGCGCAGGTGGGTGGCCGGTGGACGTCCGGGCGCGCTGGGCGTGACCCGTTCGGGTGAGCCGCGCCGCGGTTCTGCCGAGCCGCGTCGCGGCTCGGGCGGCCCGTGCCGTGCGTCACCCGCCTCGGCGGCGGGGCACGCACGGCTCGGGGTGTCGACCGGACAGGCCCGAAGGCGCGGGTCAGGCCGTCGTCTCCGGCAGGCCGATCGGATTGACCGGGGGCAGGGCGGCGCGGCAGAGCGCCGCGATCGGCTTGAGCGCGTCGGCGAGCCGGTCCAGCTCGGCGCGTGGCTGGTCCTGCCAGACCCGGGCGGCTGCCAGGTCGGTGGCCGCCTCCAGCGCCTGGTGGCGGAGCCGCCCGGACTCGGTGATCGCCCCGCGCTCGGTGAGCCAGCCGCGTTCCGCCAGCCGGGCCGTGGCCGCCTCCCATTCCTCGTCGGTCCAGCCGCGCATCGGCTGTATCGCCTCGCGCCGGGCGTCCAGGGCGCAGCGCACCACCAGCGCCTCGCAGCCGTCCAGCCCGGCCGCGACCAGGGCGCCGACGTGCCCGTCGCCCCGGTGCTCGCGCATCACCGTGGCCGCCTGCCAGAGCCGCCCGTGCAGGCCGGCCGGGCGGGGGAGCGCGGCGTTCGCGGCGGCCAGCACCCGGCCCGCGCAGTCCAGCCGGGAGACGGCCTGCTCCAGCCGGTCGGTGACCAGCTCGATCCGCTCCCGCTCGACGTGCTCCAGCAGCCGTTCGAGCGTCGCCGAGGCGCCCTCGACCCGGGCCGACAGCGTGGTCTGCGGGTCGGCTCGCTTCCAGACGTCCGGGAGGGCACGCTCCACCATCCCCGGCGCGAAGCCGAAGAACGCGGCCACCACCGGCGGGGCGTCCACCGGGCCGAGCGGAGCCGCGCGGCCGGCGAAGTAGCCGCGCCAGCCGCCCCGCAGTCCGGCGGCCTCGAAGGCGGTGCGCGCCTCGGGCGCGAAGTAGGTGATCGCGTGCACCGGCTCGAAGAGCCACCAGAGAGCGCGGGCGGGGTGGACGGGACCGGTCAACGGAGGGCCTTCCTCGCAGGGGAGCGCCGGGGCGCGCGGACGGAGGAGACGCCGCACAGGGCTGGTGTCCGGCCGCACAGGGCTGATGACCGCGGCGGCGGCCGCGGTAACCCCGCGCGCGGTGTGACGAGGGTCACGGCGAGGTCTCACGCCTCGGAACCCGCCCCGTTCGGTCCCTCCGGCCCACCGAGAGATGATGGGCCGAGGTGCCCACTCCCGGCACCGGAACCCTCGCACGAAGGCATTCGGTAATGGCGCAGATCAACCCCAGCATCCTGTCCGCGGACTTCGCGCGGCTCGCCGAGGAGGCCGAGGCCGTCAGGGGCTCGGACTGGCTGCACGTCGACGTGATGGACAACCACTTCGTGCCCAACCTGACGCTGGGCGTCCCGATCGTGGAGTCGCTGGCCCGGGCCACCGACACCCCGCTCGACTGCCACCTGATGATCGAGGACCCGGACCGCTGGGCCCCGCAGTACGTCGAGGCCGGCGCCGGCTCGGTCACCTTCCACGTCGAGGCCGCGGCCGCGCCCGTCCGGCTCGCCCGCGAGATCCGGGCCAAGGGCGCCCGGGCGTCCATGGCGCTCAAGCCCGGAACGCCGATCGAGCCGTTCGAGGACCTGCTGCCCGAGCTGGACATGCTGCTGATCATGACCGTCGAGCCGGGCTTCGGCGGCCAGGCGTTCCTCGACATCATGCTGCCGAAGATCCGCCGCACCCGGGAGCTGATCGACAAGCACGGCCTGGAGCTGTGGCTGCAGGTCGACGGCGGGGTCTCGGCCGGCACCATCGAGCGCTGCGCCGAGGCGGGCGCGGACGTCTTCGTGGCCGGCTCCGCGGTCTACGGTGCGGAGGACCCGGCCGAGGCGGTCGCCAAGCTGCGCGAGCTCGCGGACGCGGCGACGGCCGACGCGTGGTGGGCCTGCGGGCACTGAGGCCGACGCGCGGGCGCTCGTCGTGCGGCGTCCGGTCGCCGTCAGCTCAACGTCCGCTAGCCGACCGGTTGCGACCGGTCGGCGAGCGGACGGTGCCCGCCTCTCCGGGTGGAGGAACCCGCCGGGGTGCTGGATGATCGTGCTCGACGCCCCCGGCCCCGGCCGGTCCCGACCCGTACGGTGGAGGACCCGCGATCATGAGCAACCTCGACCTCAAGCCAGCGCCGACCCGCTGCGGCGGCGAGGCCGGCACCGGTCCGGTGAAGGAGCTGCTGACCGGCCGCCAGGTCCCGCTCGGCGAGAGCACGGTGGTGCGCCGCCTGCTGCCGAACCTCGGCCGCCGGATGGTCGGCGCCTGGTGCTTCGTCGACCACTACGGCCCGGACGACATCGCCGACGAGCCCGGTATGCAGGTCCCGCCGCACCCGCACATGGGCCTGCAGACCGTGAGCTGGCTCCACCAGGGCGAGGTCCTGCACCGCGACAGCCTCGGCAGCCTGCAGACCGTCCGCCCCTACGAGCTGGGCCTGATGACCTCCGGCCGGGCGATCTCGCACTCCGAGGAGTCCCCGCGCCCGCACGCCCGCTACCTGCACGGCGCCCAGCTCTGGGTGGCTCTCCCGGACGCCCACCGGCACACCGACCCGGCCTTCGAGCACCACGCCGACCTGCCCGTCGTCACCGCCCCCGGCCTGCGCGCCACCGTCATCCTCGGCACCCTCGACTCGGCCGCCTCACCCGGGACCACCTACACCCCGCTGGTCGGCGCCGACCTCGCCCTCACCGCGGGCGCCGACCTCAGGCTCCCCGTCGAACCCGGCTTCGAGTACGCCGTCCTCTCGATGACCGGCAGCATCGACGTCGACGGCGTCCGGGTCGAGCCGGGCTCCATGCTCTACCTCGGCACCGACCGCCGCGAACTCCCCCTCCTCGCCCGCACCGACGCCGCCGTCCTCCTCCTCGGCGGCCGGCCGTTCGAGGAACACCTCGTCATGTGGTGGAACTTCATCGGCCGCACGGGCGAGGAGATCTCCCAGGCCCGCACCGCCTGGGAGCAGGGCACCCGCTTCGGTGAAGTGCACGGCTACGACGGCGCCCGACTGCGCGCGCCGGAGATGCCGGCGACGCCGTTGAAGGCACGCGGCCGGGTGCGCTGAGCTGGCCTTTTGCGGCTTTGCAGCCTTCGGGACATGAGGCTTCCCGCTGGCGCGGAGGGCGGCTCGGTCCTGGCTGTCGAGTCGGCCGCCGGCGAGGAGCGGTAGCCGCCGCTCGGGCGTGCGCGTCACACGCGGCGCAGAACGGTGAATCCGGCCCGCGCGAGGGCCTCCCGCAGGGCGCCGTCGTCCATGGCCGAATCGCAGGTGAGGGTGATCCGTCCGGTGGGTGCGTGAGCGGAGACCTTGGCGACGCCGGGCACCGCCTTGAGCCCCGCGACGGCGGCCCGCTCGCACCGACCGCAGTCCATGCCGCTGACGCTGAGGCGGTGGGGACCCGTCATCCTGGTGGGCGTTCCGGCCTTCGTTTCGGAGGTGCGGTGGGGGGGGGGGGGGGGGGGGGGGGGGGGGGGGGGGGGCGCCCCCCGGGGGGGGGGGGCCGCCCCGGGGGGGGGGGGGGGGGGGGGGGGGGGGGGGCCGGCGGCCCGCCCCCGCCCCCGCGGGGGCCGGGGCGGGGGGGGGGGGGGGGCGGGGGGGGGGGCGGGGGGGGGGGCCCGGCCCCCCGCCCCCCGCGGGGGGCCCCCGCCCCCCCCCCCCCCCCCCCGGGGGGGGGGGGGGGGCGCCCGCCCCCCCCCCCCCCCCCCGCCGCGCCCGCGTCAGGCGCGGACCATGTACCAGGCGCCGATCCCCTGGCAGAAGCTGGAGATGAACCAGCCGGTGGTGCGGAAGCCGGGCGGGATGGGCGAGCCGGAGCAGGTCCACTGCTTGTCCTTCGCCAGCTCGTGGTACCAGCCGCCGATGCCGCGGCAGCCGGTCTTGATGTAGTCGGTGATGACGTACCCGGACACCACCGGCGAGCCCGAGCAGGTCAGGATCCCGTTCTTCACCGGCTCCTGGTACCAGGAGCCGAAGCCGCCGCAGCCGCGGGGGTCGTAGTCGGTCAGGACGTACCCTGCGGGAATGGCGGCTCCGGAGCAGCTCCAGCCGCCGACCGTGGCCCGTGCGGCGCCGGTCCCGGTGGCCGAGGCCGTCCCGGCCGCGGTTCCGGCGAGCAGGACGGTCGCGAACAGCGTGGCGAGGCCCGCCAGGATCGCGCGGAGCCGCGGCCGGCGGCCTGCGTACTTGAACATGTCGAAAGGTCCCCTCGGTGGTGCGCGGGCGACGGCTCCTGCTGAGCCGTGGACGTCCCACGGTGGAGCACTTGCGACACTAAGGGGGGAGTTCGTGAATGATCCGTGCGCAATCCATTCACTTAATCGGCTTGTCCGGAAGGCCTCATGATGGCCTGTTGGCCCTCCGCCGAACGACCGACGCCGGCCCCCGCCGAAGGTCGGGGTCCGGTGCGTCGCCCCCGTCCGGCGTGGCCTACCGTGGGCGGCGGAAAGGGGGCCGTTTTGACCGACGATCAGATCACGGACCTCGCCCCGGAGGGCGGGAACTCCCTGCTCCTCGACCCCGCGCTCCCGTTTCCCGAGCGGGTCGGCGCGGCGGTCCGGAGTTGGGAGGCGGGCGGCCGCGGCCCGGCCGGGCTGGTGGACGGGAAGGCCTACTTCGCCCTCCACTGCTGGGAGCTGGCCGCCGCACGCCGGGGCGAGGAGTTGGACGGGCCGACCGCCGACTACGTCCGGCGGTCCTACGAGGCCATCGGCGGCCGGACCGGCTGGGACGCCCTCCTCCGGCTGCGGACCACCTGTGCCTGCCACGGCGACACCTGGCGGCTGGAGAACGTCGAGCTCTGCCTCGGCTGCCTCCGCTACCTCTGCTATCAACTCGACGGCCCCTGCTGCGAGGGCGCCGAGATCGTCGGCTGAGCGGTCCGACAGCCGGGCCGACCGAGGCCCCCGTACCGCTCAGCCGCCCAGCAGCCGGGCCAGCAGCGCCGCCGGCCCTTCCGGCAGGCTGCCGTGCACCAGCTCGGTGCGGTGCACCAGCCGCGGCTCCCGCACCGGCGCGGCCGCGACGCCCGGAGCGCCGTCCAGCGCCGCCGCCGGCAGCACGGCCAGCCCGTGCCCGGCCGCGACCAGCGCGAGCAGACCCCGGACGTCCCCGCCCAGGTAGCGGGCGGCCGGCCGGAAGCCGTCCACCGCGGTGGCGGCGCGCAGCCGGGCGGCCGTCGGCGCGATCTCGGGGGCGTCGAGCCAGCGGGCCGCCGAGAGGTCGGCGAGGGCCACGCCGCGGTGGCCGGCCAGCGGGTGCCCGGCGGGCAGGGCGACGGCGAGTGGCCGCTCGTCCACCGCGACGGTGCTGAGCGGGCCGACGTCCGGGAGCGGCAGCGGGTCGCTGGGCGCGGCCAGGCCGTCGACCAGGGCGAGGTCCACCTCGCCGGTGGCCACCAGGGTGGGCAGGGCGTCCCGGGCCGTCACCCGGACGGTGAGGTCCACCCGCGGGTACGCCCGGCGCACCTCGGCGAGCGCACTCCCCAGTGCCGCGCCGACCGCCAGCGGCGTGGTGCCGAGCACCAGCCGGGCGCTCGGTGCTCCCACCAGGCGGGCGACGTCGGCGCGCGCCGCGTCGAGCCTCAGCAGCAGTGGCCCGGCGTGCTCCAGCAGCCGCGCGCCGGCCTCGGTCGGGCCGACCGGGCGCCGGGTGAGCAGGCTCGCGCCGACGTCCGACTCCAGCGTGGCGATCTGCTGGGAGACGGCGGACTGGGTGTAGCCGAGCTCCCGGGCCGCCTCGGAGAAGGAGCCGAGCCGGACCACTGTGACGAAGGTGCGCAACTGGTGCGGGTCCACCACTATCAGCTCCCCTGATCGATGGGTCAGAAATCATCGTTGGCGCTGATCCGCAACGCGGGGTCAGGATAGCCGCATGACCTACCTGACCCCGCGCATCGCCCTGGTCGCCGACCGCTCCCCCGCCGTCCGCTCGCACGCCCGCGTCCCCGGGCTGCTCGACGCGCTCGCCACCCGTGACCAGCTCGTCCTGGACGCGTACTGGATCCCGAGCGAGGACGCCGCCGCGCCGGGCGCGCTCGACGGCTTCGACGCCGTCTGGCTGCTGCCGGGCGGCCCGTACCGCAGCGAGGCGGGTGCACTGGCTGCCGTCCGCACGGCGCGCGAGCGCGGCATCCCCTTCCTCGGCACCTGCGCCGGTTTCCAGCACGCCGTGCTGGAGTACGCGCGCAACGTCTGCGGCATCGGCGGGGCCGCGCACGGCGAGTCCCACCCGGACGGGGAGGACCTGGTGATCGTTCCGCTCGCCTGTTCGCTGGTCGGACACGAGGGCGCCGTGCGGATCGCCCCGGGCACGCTCGCCGAGCGCGTCCTCGGCACCACCCGCACGCTGGAGCGCTACCACTGCGCGTACGGGCTGAACGACGCCTATCTGGACCGGCTGCGCGAGCGCGGGCTCCGGTTCAGCGGCACGGACGACGACGGGGACCTGCGGATCCTCGAACTGCCCGACCACCCCTTCTTCCTGGCCTCCCTCTTCCAGCCCGAGCTGGCCGGGGACGGCACCCGCGCCCACCCGATCGTCCGCGCTCTCGCCGCGGCCGCCGTCGAGCACGCGGCGGCGGCGGGCGGGCTCGCGACGGCCGACGGGCCCACGGGCACCACCACCTCAGGAGCAGCCGCATGACCACCGAGATCGCCGGGGTGAAGATCCCCGACAGCCGCCTCGCCACCGAGGCCACCGAGCTGGTCCGGGACGCCTCGACCGACCTGCTCTACCACCACTCGCGCCGGGTCTACCTCTTCGGCGCCCTCCAGGGACGGCGCCGCGGGCTGGCCTTCGACGCCGAACTGCTCTACCTCGCCGCGATGTTCCACGACCTCGGGCTCGCGCCCGAGCACCGCGCCTCCGGGCGGCGGTTCGAGGTCGACGGCGCCGAGGCGGCCGCCGCGTTCCTCCGCACCCACCAGGTCGACGAGCAGCGGGTCCGTCTGGTCTGGGAGGCGATCGCCCTGCACACCACTCCGGGCATCCCGGAGTTCCTGGAGCCCGAGATCGCGCTCACCACGGCCGGCGTCGAGCTGGACGTGCTCGGCATCGGCTACCACGACCTGGCCGCCGGGGACCGGGACGCCGTCACCGCCGCGCACCCCCGGCCGGACTTCAAGCGGGGGATCCTGCGCGCCTTCCACGAGGGCATCGCGCCCAGGCCGGAGACCGCCTTCGGCAACGTCAAGGCGGACGTGCTGGCGAGGTTCAGCCCCGGCTTCGAACGGACCGACTTCACCGCGGTGATCGAGGACTCCGCCTGGCCGGAGTGACCGGCCCACGGCCCGAGGCCGTCCACCCCTGCCCGGGCGCCGCGGGGTTGCGCCCGGGCCGGGGGTGGGCTCCACCACCGCCCGGGCCCGGCCCCGGCTCACATCGGCAGCGAGCGCAGCCGCACCGGGCCCTCGGGCCAGCGCGCGCCCTCGTGCAACGGCAGCCACATCGTCCGCAGCGGCATCACGACCACCCGTCCGCCGGGCTGCTCCACGTGGACGTCCTCCAGCAACTCGCGCCAGCCGAGCCGCCGGTAGAGCCCGACCAGCGGCGGCCGGCAGAACAGCAGGGCGTACCGCGGGCCGAGCGTGCGGGCGTGCGCCACCGCCGCACCGAGCACCGTCCGGGCCAGGCCGCGCCCCCGGATGTCGGGGGCGACGGCCACGC
Organism: Kitasatospora sp. NPDC090091; assembly: GCF_044747365.1. Lineage (NCBI taxonomy): Bacteria > Bacillati > Actinomycetota > Actinomycetes > Kitasatosporales > Streptomycetaceae > Kitasatospora > Kitasatospora sp. NPDC090091. Next base: position 383,051 of record NZ_JBIVDY010000001.1, on the reverse strand, counting down.
CGCCGACGCCGACGGCCGCGAGGTCCACCCCGCCGACCGTCAGCGGCAGCGGCAGCAGGCCGGCATGCGCCGCCAGGCGGCCGTCCGGCCGGCGGACGCCGAAGTGGATCTCCTTGGGCAGCCAGGTCAGACCGGTGTGCGCGACGCCGAACGGGTCGTCGCCGGAGCCCAGGATCTCCTGCAGGCCGGCCCCGTCGTACTCGGCCAGGCGGACCGCCTCGGGCGGCTCGGGGGCAGCGTGTTCGCTCATCCCCCCATGATCCACACCCGGGCGGCCGGGCACCAGATCAGTTCTGACGGGACTTCAGCCCGTTCCAGACCTCGGCGACCCGCGGCGCCAGCGCCGCCAGCGGGCCGCTGTTGTCGATCACCACGTCCGCGATCGCCAGCCGCTCGGCGCGGGTGGCCTGCGCGGCCATCCGGGCCCGGGCCTCCTCCTCGGCCATCCCGCGCAGCCGCACCAGCCGGTCGATCCGGACGTCGTCCTCGGCGTCGACCACCACGACCAGGTCGTACAGCGGCGCCAGGCCGTTCTCGGCGAGCAGCGGCACGTCGTGCACCACCACCGCGTCCGCGGACGCGGCGGCCTCCAGCTCGGCCGAGCGGGCCCGGACGAGCGGGTGGACGATCGCGTTGAGCGCCCGGAGCCGCTCGGGGTCGGCGAAGACGACAGCGCCGAGCGCGGGGCGGTCCAGCGAGCCGTCCGCCGCCAGCACGCCGGGGCCGAACTCCTCGGCCACGGCCTTGAGGCCCTCCGTCCCGGGGGCGACCACCTCGCGGGCGATCACGTCCGAGTCCACGAGCACCGCGCCGTGGGCGGCGAGCAGCCGCGACACCTCGCTCTTGCCCGCACCGATCCCGCCCGTCAGTCCGATCTTCAGCATGGCGCCAGGCTACCGGCGGACCCGGGGGCCGGTCAGCCCGCCCGGGGAGCCGTGTCGGGCCACCCGCCGGTCGGCCCACCCGGGCCCGATCGGCCGGTCCGGAGCCGGTCAGCCCAGGTCGAGGCTCTCGCCCTCGGCCAGCGTCCGCAGCTCGGCGCCGGTCCCCGGGCCGCCGGGGCCGACCAGCCTGGTGTGCACGGCGAGCCCGACCGGGCTCAGCACCGCGTCGTGGACCGGCACCGCCTGCCGCGGAGCGGCTTCCCGGACGTAGTCGATCAGCTCGGCGACCTTGGTCCACGGCCCGGCGATCGGCAGCAGCAGGGTCTCCACGGGGTGCGGCGGCACGGTGAGCGCGTCGCCGGGGTGGAAGAGCCGGCCGTCGACGAGGAAGCCGATGTTGCGCACCTGCGGGATCTCGGGGTGGATCACCGCGTGCCACTCGCCGTGCACCGAGACGTCGATCCCGCCCACCTCGAAGGCGTCGCCCTCGCCGACCGCGGTCACCCGCTGCCCCAGGCCGTCCAGCTTCGCGGCCACCGTGCTGTTGGTCCACACCCGCAGGGCGGGGTCCGCCGCCAGCGCCTCGCGCAGCCGGGCCTCCTCGAAGTGGTCGACGTGCTCGTGGGTGATCAGCACCGCGTCCGCCCCGGCGAGGGCGGCGGGGTCGGTGAACGCCCCCGGGTCGAGGACGACGGTGGTGCCGCCGTGTTCCAGGCGGACGCAGGCATGGCCGAACTTGGTGATGAGCATGGAGCCGAATCTACAGCAAGACTGTGCAGTCTCGCTGCACATCCACGCGATAGGCTTCTCCCGTGACCGACGATGCACCGCTCCCGGAGACCCTCGAACTCGCCGCAGACCTGCGGGCCGCCGTCGGCGAGCTCGTCCGGGCCCTGCGCCCCGGCGACGCCCTGCCGCAGAACCAGGCCGCCGTGCTCGGCCTGCTGGTCCGGGACGGCCGCGCCTGCACCGTGGCGGAGCTGGCCGCCCACCAGCGCGTCCGGCACCAGTCGATGGCCCGCACGGTCGCCCTGCTGGTCGAGGCCGGGCTGGTCGTCCAGCAGCCGCACGCCACCGACGGCCGCAAGCTGCTGGTCACCCCGACCGAGGCCGGCCGCAGCGCCCTGTTCGAGCAGCGCGCCCGGCGCGAGGCTCGGATCGCCGCCGCCATCGAGGCCCGCCTCGACCCCGGCGAGCGGGAGACCCTGCGCGCCGCCGTCGCACTGCTCCGCCGCCTGCCCTGACCAGGCGCGGCGGCCCGGCACCCGGCGCAGGAACGCAGAAGCCGCCCGCCCCCGGCAGGGGGCGGGCGGCTCGCGCACTCACTACGGCGTGGTGGGGACCAGCGTCTCCGCGGCCGGGCGCGGGATGGGCAGCACCGCGGGCGCGATGTCCGGCAGCTCGACGTGCTCGCTCAGGCCGATGCGGTTGTGCAGCCGGCGCAGCGGCGCCGGGGCCCACCAGTTGAAGTCGCCGAAGAGGCTCATCGCGGCCGGCACCAGCAGGCAGCGGACCAGCGTCGCGTCCACCGCCACGGCGACGGCGAGGGCGATGCCCATCTGCTTGACCATCAGCATGTCGCCGAGCGCGAACCCGGCGAAGACGATCACCATCAGCAGGGCCGCGGAGGTGATGATCCGGCCGCTGCGCTGCACGCCCAGCTCCACCGATTCGGCGTTGCTGTGGCCGCGGTCGCGCAGTTCCTTGATCCGGGCAAGCAGGAAGACCTCGTAGTCCATCGACAACCCGAAGGCGAACGCGAAGACCAGCACCGGGATGAAGGTCTCCAGCCCACCGGTGGAGCTGACGCCGAGCAGGCCGCTGAACCAGCCGTCCTGGAAGACCAGGGTGAGCGCGCCGAGCGAGGCTCCCAGTGAGAGCACGTTCATCAGCAGGGCCTTGACCGGCATCACCACCGATCCGGTCATCAGGAAGAGCAGGACCAGCGTGCCGAGTGCCACCAGGCCGAACGCGATCGGGCCGCGGGTGAGCAGTTCGTGCTGGAAGTCGACCACCGAGGCCGCTCCGCCGGTGACCTGGGTGGTGAGCCCGCCGCGGTCGGCGCGCAGCTCCTTGACGACCTGCTTGGCCTCCCCGCCCTGGGGGTCGCCGTGCACCAGCACGTCGATGGTGGAGACCGTGTCGCTCACCGGGGTGACCGCACGGACACCGCTGACGCCGGGCAGCTTGCTGACCACGTCGTCGGCGTAGGCCTGGGCGACGGTCGCGCTGCTCTCGACCACGACGGTGATCGGGGCCGCCGAAGCGCCCGGGAAGCGCTGGTCGATCGTCTCGGCGACCTGCCGGCCGGCCGAGGAGGAGGGCAGGACGGCGGCGCCGGTGTTGCGCATGTCGGCGTGGAGGAAGGGCGCGCCGGCGGCCATCAGCAGGGCGACGCAGGCGAGGGCGACGGGCACCGCGCGCTTGCGCACCCGGCGGACGGTGCGGCTGAAGAAGCCCTCGTCGGGCACCGGGGCGGTGGGCGTCTTGATCCGGCTGCCGGCGAAGCCGAGCAGGGCGGGGACGAGGGTGATCGCCGCGGCGACCGCGATCACCACCACGCTGACGCCGGCGGCGGCGACCGCGCCGAGGACGGGGCTGGTGAAGACGAAGAGGCCGGCGAGGGCGACGGCGACGGTGAGCCCGGAGAAGGCGACGGTGCGGCCGGCGGTGGCGGCGGTCCGCTCGACGGCGGCGGCGATGCCCGCGCCGTGGCCGCGTTCCTCGCGGAAACGATTCACCATGAGCAGCGCGTAGTCGATCGAGAGGCCCAGCCCCAGCACGGTGGCGATCGGCAGCACGCTGGTGTCGATGTCCATGATCTTGCTGAACCCGAACATGGCCAGCAGCGCACCGCCCACCGAGGCGACGGCACCGATCACCGGCAGGCTGGCGGCGGAGAGGCCGCCGAAGACCAGCACCATGACGATCAGGGTGAGCGGCAGGGTGACGATCTCGCCGAAGCGGGTGTCCTTCTCGGTCTGCTTCTTGACCTCGTCCTGGAGCACGATGTCCCCGCCGACCGTGACCTTGGCGCCGTCGGCCGTGATGTCGGCCAGGCGGTGGGTGACGGCGTCGGTCTGCGCGGTGGTGCTGTCGTCGGCCATCCGGACCGAGACCAGGCTCGCGTTGCCGTCGGCGGAGCGCAGCGCGGCCGCGGACGGGTCGGAGCCGTAGGCGTCGGTGGCCGAGGAGACGCCGGGCATCGCGGTGATCTCGGCGGTGGCCCGGGTGACGGCGTCCCGGACGGCCTGGTCGTCGACGGGGCGGCCGTCCACCACGGCGGTGAGGGTGCCCTTGGCCGGGTCGGCCGCGGTGACGACCGCGCTGCCGCGGTCGGCCTCGGAGGCGGTGGAGGAGGCGCCGGCCACCGAGCCCTCGAAGACCCGCCCGCCGATCAGCACGCCTATGACCAGGATGACCGCCCAGAAGCCGAGCACCCAGCGGCGGTGCCGGAAGCAGAACCGGCCGATGGCGGCGAGGCGCCCGCTGACCTTGGGGTCGGCGGACGTGAGGGCGGAGGGGGTCACAGCGGTGCTACGGCGCATGTGCAGAAGGTGCCTAGCGTTTGGGGCCGGGTGAGCGACCCATCGGGCAACTCCTCCCAAGGTAGGCGCTCGGGGTGGAATCGCCCATAGAAATCCAATGAGCCCCTAATCACATAAATCCTTCACATAAAGGACAAATATGCAAGGGGAAACAACAACGGACCCCACCCGGAAACCGGGTGGGGTCCATCGGTGACGCTAAGCGCCTAACGCCAGGTGCTGGGCACCAGCGGGATCAGAGCCTCAGCTCTGGCCGCCGGCCAGCTTCTCGCGCAGGGCAGCCAGGGCCTCGTCCGAAGCGAGAGCGCCGGAGCCCTCGTCGCTGCTGGAGGAGTACGAACCGCCGGCGGCGGCGGCAACAGCGTCGCCACCCTCGGCAGCGGCCTCGGCGTCGGCCTCGCGGCTCTTGATGACCTGGGCCTGGTGCTGCTCGAAGCGGGCCTGGGCCTCGGCGTACTGCCGCTCCCACTCCTCGCGCTGCTTCTCGAAGCCGGGCAGCCAGTCGTTCGCCTCGGGGTCGAAGCCCTCCGGGTAGATGTAGTTGCCCTGGTCGTCGTACGAGGCGGCCATGCCGTACAGGGTCGGGTCGAACTCGACCTCGGCCGGGTTGGCACCCAGGGCCTCGTTGGCCTGCTTCAGCGAGAGGCTGATGCGACGACGCTCGAGGTCGATGTCGATGACCTTGACGAAGATCTCGTCGCCGACCTGGACGACCTGCTCCGGGATCTCGACGTGGCGCTCGGCCAGCTCGGAGATGTGGACCAGACCCTCGATGCCCTCGTCCACGCGGACGAACGCACCGAACGGAACCAGCTTGGTGACCTTACCCGGAACGACCTGGCCGATCTGGTGGGTACGGGCGAACTGCTGCCACGGGTCCTCCTGGGTCGCCTTCAGCGACAGGGAGACACGCTCGCGGTCCATGTCAACGTCGAGAACCTCGACGGTGACCTCCTGGCCGACCTCGACAACCTCGGACGGGTGGTCGATGTGCTTCCAGGACAGCTCGGAGACGTGAACCAGACCGTCGACGCCGCCGAGGTCCACGAACGCACCGAAGTTGACGATCGAGGAGACGACGCCGGAGCGCACCTGACCCTTCTGCAGGGTGGTGAGGAAGGTCTGGCGGACCTCGCTCTGGGTCTGCTCCAGCCAGGCACGGCGGGACAGGACCACGTTGTTGCGGTTCTTGTCCAGCTCGATGATCTTGGCCTCGAGCTCCTTGCCCACGTAGGGCTGGAGGTCGCGGACGCGGCGCATCTCGACGAGCGAGGCCGGCAGGAAGCCACGGAGGCCGATGTCGAGGATGAGACCACCCTTGACGACCTCGATGACGGTACCGGTGACGATGCCGTCCTCTTCCTTGATCTTCTCGATCGTGCCCCAGGCACGCTCGTACTGAGCGCGCTTCTTGGACAGGATGAGACGACCCTCCTTGTCCTCCTTCTGGAGAACCAGGGCCTCGATGTTGTCACCGACGGCGACGACCTCGTGCGGGTCAACGTCGTGCTTGATCGAGAGCTCGCGGGAGGGGATGACGCCCTCGGTCTTGTAACCGATGTCGAGGAGCACCTCGTCACGGTCGACCTTCACGATGACGCCCTCGACGATGTCGCCATCGTTGAAGTACTTGATGGTCTCGTCGATCGCGGCGAGGAACGCGTCCGCGTCGCCGATGTCGTTGACCGCGACCTGCGGGGTGGTGCTGAGGGAGGAGTCGGTGGGGCTCGTCATTAGGAAAAGGGCTCCGGTACGGACATGAAGTCGTAGGTAATGCCACGCGGAGGGCCCGTATCGCTCCCACCGAAAGCCGGACAGCCAAGAACACGGCGCACCGAATCTTCCCGAGTATCGGGAATCGGCGTCCGTCTTGCGACCGTGGGGTCTTCGACAGATGCGAGCGCGACCTGCTCCGTCCGAGGCGCGCAGGCCCGCAGCGCAACTTGTAGCATACGGGGACGGCCAGGCACGGTCAACGCCAAGGGCGGCAAGACGGTGGAGGCCGGTATGGATCAGGCCATATCCTCCGATTGCGCACCTCACGGGTGGCGGCCGCAGGGAGCCCTTCCCCGGATGCCACCGCCAGGATCCGGACCCTTGGTGGGGCCGGTTCGCAGCAGCGGCGCTTCCGCAGACGACACCCTACGCGATGGGCATTATCACCGTGGCCACCACCCCCCCACCGGATCTGCACGATCTTGACGACGACGGCGACGACGCGCTAAGGCGGCACGCCGAGGCCGACGAGAGCAGCCGCGCCAGCCGGCACTGGTGGGACCGGAACGCGGACGAGTACCAGGACGAGCACGGCGAGTTCCTCGGCGACGACCGGTTCACCTGGTGCCCCGAGGGCCTGGACGAGGCGGACGCCCGCCTGCTCGGCGAGGTCGCGGGCCGGACCGTGCTGGAGATCGGCGCCGGGGCCGCCCAGTGCTCCCGCTGGCTGCTCCACCGGGGCGCCCGCCCGGTGGCGATGGACATCTCGTACCGCCAGCTCCAGCACTCCCGGCGGATCGACCTCGCCCGCGGCACCCCGCCCGTGCCGGTGGTCCAGGCCGACGCGGCGGTGCTGCCCTTCGCCGACGGCTCCTTCGACCTGGCCTGCTCCGCGTACGGCGCGGTGCCGTTCAGCGCCGACACCGCCGGGCTGATGCGCGAGGTGCACCGGGTGCTGCGGCCGGGCGGGCGCTGGGTGTTCTCGGTGACCCACCCGATCCGCTGGGCCTTCCCGGACGAGCCGGGCGTCGAGGGCCTGACGGCGGTGGCGTCGTACTTCGACCGCACCCCTTACGTCGAGCAGGACGAGCAGGGGCGGGCCACCTACGTCGAGCACCACCGCACCCTCGGGGACCGGGTGCGCGAGCTGGTCGGCGCCGGTTTCCGGCTGGTGGACCTGGTGGAGCCGGAGTGGCCGGAGGGGCACGAGCAGGAGTGGGGCGGCTGGTCGCCGCTGCGCGGCCGGCTGATCCCCGGGACGGCGATCTTCGTGGCCGAGCGGGACTGAGACGGGGCCGGCCGGGGCGGGGCGCGGCTGAAGCGGCCGGCCCCGGCGGGCCGGCGGCGTCGGGGAGACTGTCGGGGTGAACCCCGCCTGGCGCGATCTGCCCGTCCGCACCGCCCTGCCCGAGCTGCACCACGCACTCGACGAGCACGGCACCGCCGTCCTGGCCGCCCCGCCCGGCACCGGCAAGACCACCCTGGTGCCGCTCGCCCTCGCCGGCCTGCTCGGCGACGGCCGCCCGTCGCGCCGGGTGCTGGTCGCCGAGCCGCGCCGGCTCGCCGTCCGCGCGGCCGCCCGGCGGATGGCCTGGCTGCTCGGGTCCGCCGTCGGGGCCGAAGTCGGCTTCACGGTGCGCGGCGAGCGGCGCGCCGGGCCGGACACCGTGGTCGAGGTGGTCACCACCGGCGTGCTGCTCCAGCGGCTCCAGCGCGACCAGGAGCTGTCCGGCGTCGACGTCGTCGTCCTGGACGAGTGCCACGAGCGGCACCTCGACGCCGACACCGCCCTCGCCTTCCTGCTCGACGTCCGGGCCGCGCTGCGGCCGGATCTCGGCATCGTCTGCGCGTCCGCCACCTCCGACACCGAGGCCTGGGCCGACCTGCTCGGCGGCGCGCCCGTCGTGGAGGCGCACGGGGTCGCCCACCCGGTGGAGACGGTCTGGGCGCCGCCGCCGCGCGCCGTCCGGCCCGCTCACGGGACCCGGGTCGACCCGGCCCTGCTGGAGCACGTCGCCGCCACCGTGCGGCGGGCGCTCGCCGAGCGGACGGGCGACGTGCTCTGTTTCCTCCCCGGCGTCGGCGAGATCACCCGGGTCGCCGGGCTGCTCGCGGACGCCCCCGCCGAGGTGCTGCAGCTGCACGGGCGGGCCCCGCAGACCGTCCAGGACGCGGCGCTCACCGCGGGCGAGCGGCGGCGGATCGTGCTGGCCACCTCCGTCGCCGAGTCCTCGCTGACCGTGCCGGGCGTGCGGGTCGTGGTGGACGCCGGGCTGGCCCGGGAGCCGCGCACCGACCACGCCCGCGGCCTGGCCGGCCTGGTCACCGTCCGGGCCTCGCTGGCCGCCGCCCGGCAGCGCGCCGGACGGGCCGGGCGCGAGGCCCCCGGCACCGTCTACCGCTGCTGGGCGGAGGCCGAGGACGCCCTCGCCGCCCGCTACCCCACTCCCGAGATCGCGCTCGCCGACCTCACCCCGTTCGCCCTCCAGGCCGCCTGCTGGGGCGATCCGGACGCGACCGGCCTCGCCCTGCCGGACCGGCCCCCGGCCGGCGCGATGGCCGCCGCCCGGCAGACCCTGCGGGCCCTCGGGGCGGTCGACGCCGACGGGCGGGCGACCGAGCGCGGTGTGCGACTCGCCCGCACCGGGCTGCACCCCCGGCTGGGGCGCGCGCTCGTCGACGGCGCGGCGGCGGTCGGTGAACGCCGGGCCGCCGAGGTGGTCGCGCTGCTCTCGGAGGAGCCGCCGCGGGCCCTCGGCGACGACCTGGGCGCCGTCCTGCGCACCGTCCGGGACGGTCGCGACCCCTACGCCGGCCGCTGGCGCGAGGAGGTCCGCCGCCTCCGGCGCGGCGCGGGCTCCGAGCCCGCCACCGGCCTGCCCGACGCCGCGGCCGTCGGCCTCGTCGTCGCGCTGGCCTTCCCCGAGCGGATCGCCCGGGCCCGCGTCGAGCGGCCCGCCCCCGGCGAGCGCAGCCCGTACCTGATGGCCTCCGGGACGGCCGCCGAACTCGCCCCCGGTACCGCTCTCGGCGCCCTTCCCTGGCTGGCCGTCGCCGTCGCGGACCGCCCCGCCGGCTCGCCCTCGGCCCGGGTGCTGCACGCGGCCGCACTGGACGAGGAGACCGCCCGGCTGGCCGGCGCGCCGCTGCTGGCCGCCCGCGAGGAGGTCCACTGGGACACCCGGCGGGGTGAGGTGGTCTCCCGGCAGGTGGAATCGCTCGGCGCCATCGAACTCTCGGAGAAGCCGCTGGCCCGCCCCGACGTGTCACTCGTCCGGGCCGCCCTCCTCGAAGGGCTCGCCCGCGAGGGCGTGAGCGAGCTGCTGACCTGGCCCTCCCCCGGCCTGCGCGAACGCCTCGCGTTCCTCCACGCGGCAATCGGGGACCCGTGGCCGGATGTCTCGGACGAGGCACTGCTCGAACGCGCCGACGAGTGGCTGGAGCCCGAGCTCTCCCGTGCCCGCCGCCGCAGCGACCTCGCCCGGATCGACACCACCGCGGCCCTGCAGCGCCTCCTGCCGTGGGCGAGCGGCGAAGCCGGCCGCCTGGACGAACTCGCCCCCGAGCGCATCACCGTGCCGTCCGGCTCGAAGATACGAGTCGACTACAGCACCGAACGCCCGGTGCTGGCCGTCAAGTTGCAGGAGCTCTTCGGCTGGACCAGGACTCCCACCCTGGCCGCCGGCCGCATCCCGCTGACCGTCCACCTGCTGTCGCCCGCAGGCCGCCCCGCTGCCGTCACGGGCGATTTGGAGAGCTTCTGGCAGAACGGCTACCACGCCGTCCGCGCCGACCTCAGAGGCCGCTACCCCCGCCACCCCTGGCCCGAGGACCCGACCACGGCCGAGCCCACGAAGCGCACCAACGCCCGGAAGTAGCAGCAGGACAGCAGGAGAAGACAACGCCCGAAGCGAACTGCCGGTGCGGGCGAAGGCGGCTACCGCACCACGGGGATCCCCCCGGAGCGCCAGTCGGCCAGCCGCTTGCGGATGTTCGACACCATCGGCAGCCCGTCCGTTTCGGCCGGGGTGAACCACGCCACCTCGTGGGACTCGTCGGACACCCGCAACTCCCCGCCGAGCGGGCGCCCGAGGAGGCAGATGGAGAACTCCTGGCGGACCTCGCCGTCGTCATAGGCGAAGACGTGGCGAGGGTCGGTGTAGGTGCCGACGATCCCGGTGATCTCGATATCGATGCCGGTCTCCTCGCGCGTCTCCCGAATACCGCACCCGGCGAGCGACTCACCGATGTCCATCCGGCCGCCGGGCAGGGCCCACATCCCGTTGTCGGTACGGCGTTGGAGGAGGACGCGGCCCGCGTCATCGACCACGACGACGGACGCGGCCGGGACGAGGGAGTTGGCCGCAGGAGCGTCCGGGTCGTCCTCGTAGTCACGCCTGGGCATGATCCGCCACCTCCACTGTCGGGATCGTCCGCACGTCACGCCCCTTCGCCCACAAGTCCTCGGCTGGGACCTGCCGATCTGACCAGGGATGCGACACCTCCGCGCGAACCGGCGCGCAGGAAGTCGGCCCCGCCGACTTCCTGCGCAGGGCCGGCGCCGAGCGGCCCGCTTGTCACGAGGGGGCGGGCCGACCGGCTTCGGCGCGACGCGGTTGCTCAGGAGGAGGCCCACCAGGTCGCGGGCGTCGCGACCGTGTAGCCCAGCGACTCGTACAGCGGCCTGCCGAGCTTCGAGGCGGTGAGCGTGGCCGGCAGGTCCGCCAGGTGGGCGAGGGCGCCGAGCATGACGGCCCGGCCCACGCCGCGTGACCGGAACGCCGACGACGTACTGATCCAGTAGTGGCTGCCGACGCCGTCGGCCAGGACGCTGACGCCCGCTCCCGCGGCCACGCCGCCGACGGTGGCGATGAACACGTCCACGCCCGGCTGTTCGATCAGCGCCGCCGGGAAGAGTTCGCCGGGGCGGTAGGGCTCGAAGCCGTCCAGTTCGAAGCCCTCGATCACGATCCGCTCGGCCGTCCGGAGGTCCTCGGACCGCCGTACCCGGATCACGTCCAGGGCGGGTTCGCCGACGGGCCCGGGCAGCCTCAGCATGACCGGCATCTGCCAGTTGCGCATGCCCAGGTGGCTCAGGTCGGCCGAGCTGAACGGGTCCTCGACGAGGGCCGCCCCCGCGGCCCCGCGGACCAGCTCGCTCACCTCGGCCAGTTCACCCGGGTCGAGGTCGGGCTCCTGGACCAGGATCCGCAGACCCGCGCGCTCGTCGCCGTCGACGGCGACGAATCCGCGGCGCCGGATCACCTCGTGCCCCCGGCTCCGGCCGGTCGCGGTCCAGAAGGCGGCGGAGTTCCGGGCCTGGCGCATCGGCGCCTCGGCCAAGGACATGGGCTGGTCGGTCGAAGGGGATCCCGTTGTCATTGTGCCAACGCTAGTACGGAATTGACCGACCGGAGGGGCCAATTCCGCAGGAAGCCGACCGGTGTTGACCGGCGCCCGCGGGCCGGCCGAGCGTAGCGGCGGGCCCGGACGCCGAAGCGCCCGGGCCCGCCGGAGGACACCACGCGTCAGTGCGCGGCGGCCTCCCAGTCGGGGCCGACGCCGACGGAGACGTCGAGCGGGGCGCGCAGCGGGTAGGCGCCCGCCATCTGCTCGCGGACGATCGCCTCGACCCGTTCGCGCTCGCCCGGGGCCAGCTCCAGCACGATTTCGTCGTGGACCTGGAGCAGCATCCGGGACGCCAGCCCGGCCTCGCGCAGCGCGTCGTCCACCCGGAGCATGGCGATCTTGACGATGTCGGCGGCCGAGCCCTGGATCGGGGCGTTGAGGGCCATCCGCTCGGCCATCTCGCGGCGCTGACGGTTGTCGCTGTTGAGGTCCGGCAGGTAGCGGCGGCGGCCGAGCAGGGTCTCGGTGTAGCCGGTGGCACGGGCCTCGTCGACAACCCGGCGCAGGTAGTCGCGGACGCCGCCGAAGCGCTCGAAGTAGGTGTCCATCAGGCCCTGCGCCTCGGCCGGCTTGATGCCGAGCTGCTGGGAGAGCCCGTACGCGGAGAGCCCGTACGCCAGGCCGTAGGACATCGCCTTGATCTTTCGGCGCATCTCGGCGTCGACCGCGTCGCGGGGGACCTCGAAGACCTGGGAGGCGACGGTGGTGTGCAGGTCCTCGCCGGAGGCGAAGGCCTCGATCAGGGCCTCGTCCTCGGAGAGGTGGGCCATGATCCGCAGCTCGATCTGCGAGTAGTCGGCGGTGAGCAGCGCCTCGTAGCCCTCGCCGACGACGAAGGCGCGGCGGATCATCCGGCCCTCCTCGGTGCGGACCGGGATGTTCTGCAGGTTCGGGTCCTGCGAGGAGAGCCGGCCGGTGGCGGCGACCATCTGGTTGAAGGTGGTGTGGATGCGCCCGGCCGGGGAGACCGTCTTGAGCAGGCCCTCGACGGTGGTGCGCAGCTTGGCCTGGTCGCGGTGGCGCAGCAGGATGACCGGCAGCTCGTTGTCGGTCTGGGTGGCCAGCCAGGTGAGCGCGTCGGCGTCGGTGGTGTAGCCGGTCTTGATCTTCTTGGTCTTGGGCAGGGCCAGCTCGCCGAAGAGGATCTCCTGAAGCTGCTTGGGCGAGCCGAGGTTGAACTCGTGGCCGGCGGCGGCGTGCGCCTCCTCGACCACGCGCTGGATCTCGGCGGCGAACTGCGCCTCCAGGCCGGTGAGCCAGGCGCGGTCGGCAGCGATGCCGGTGCGCTCCATCCGGGCCAGCAGGGCGGCGATCGGCAGCTCCATGTCGCGCATCAGGCCGGTGGCGCCGACCTCGGCGAGGCGGGTGTCGAAGTGCGCGGCGAGGTCGAGCACGGCGCGGGCCTGGAGCATCAGCGCCTGGGCGCCGGCGGTCGGGTCCTCCTCCGGGGCGTCGAAGGCGAGCTGGCCGCTCTCGGCGGCGGGCGCCGGGGCGAGCGAGCGGGCCAGGTACTCCTCGGCGAGCACCTCCAGGGTGAAGGTGCGGCGGCCGGGCTTGTCCAGGTAGGCGGCGAGGGCGGTGTCGGCGACGACGCCCGCGATGGTCCAGCCGCGCTCGGCGAAGGCCCGCATGACCTGCTTGGCGATGTGGAGCGCCTTGGGGGCGGCCGGGTCGGCCAGCCAGGCGGCGAGGGCGCGCTCGTCCTCCTCGGCGAGCAGTGCCGGGTCGAACCAGGCGGCCGTCTCCCCCGTCGCGAGCGCGATCTCGGTGACCTCACCGCTGCCGAGGGCCCACTGGTAGACGGCGGCGAGGGCGACCGGGGCCTTGCCGGCGGCGTGCTCGGCGAGCCAGGCGGCGAGCGTGCCGGGGTCGGTGAGCAGTTCGCCGTCGACCTCGATGCCGGGGGCGGGCTCGGCCGCGGCCTCGGGCTCGGCGGCGGCCGGGTCGATGCCGAAGACGCGGTCGCGGAAGTTGGCGTTGCGGAACTCCAGCGACTCCATCAGGGTGCCGACGGCCGCCCGGTCGAACGCGGTGCGGCCCAGGTCGTCGATGCCGAGCGGGAGTTCGACGTCGCGGACCAGCTCGGTGAGGACGCGGTTGCGCTTGACCGAGTCGAGGTGCTCGCGCAGCTTCTCGCCGATCTTGCCCTTCACCTCGTCGGCGCGGGAGACGAGTTCGTCGAAGGAGCCGAACTGGTTGACCCACTTGGCGGCGGTCTTCTCGCCGACGCCGGGGATGCCGGGCAGGTTGTCGGACGGGTCGCCGCGCAGCGCGGCGAGGTCGGGGTACTGGCGCGGGGTGACGCCGTACTTCTCGGCGACCTTCTCCGGGGTGTAGCGGGTGAGTTCGGAGACACCCTTGGTCGGGTAGAGGACGGTGACGTGCTCGGTGACCAGCTGGAGCGAGTCGCGGTCGCCGGTGACGATGTCGACGTCGAAGCCGGCCGCCTCGGCGGCGGTGGCCAGGGTGGCGATGATGTCGTCGGCCTCGAAGCCCTCGACGCTGAGCCGCTGGACGTTCATCGCGTCCAGCAGGTCGTGGATCAGGCCGACCTGGCTGCGGAACTCGTCCGGCGTCTTGGCCCGGTTGGCCTTGTAGTCGGGGAACTCGGCGGAGCGGAAGGTCTGGCGGGAGAGGTCGAAGGCCACCGCGAGGTGGGTGGGCCGCTCGTCGCGGACGGTGTTGGCGAGCATCGAGGCGAAGCCGTACACCGCGTTGGTCGGCTGGCCGGTGGAGGTGTTGAAGTTCTCCACGGGCAGCGCGTAGAACGCCCGGTAGGCCATCGAGTGCCCGTCGAGCAGCATCAGCCGGGGCCGGGCCGCCCCGCCGCCACCCGCCGCGCCCTTGTCCGTACTCTGCGTAGCCACGTCAACGTCCGTTCCTGCCGATTCCACTACCGGCCACCGATCCTATGGCCCGGCACCGACAAAAGGGGCGCGTCCGCCGGACGGCCCGCCCCGCACCGGCCGGCGCCCCGCACGCCGCCCCCGCACGCCGCACCGGCGCGCCGGGCCCGCCGCGCCGGCCTGCGCCCGGTGCCCGCTACCGCCGAGTAGGACGGTCGTACGATCACTGGCAGCACGACGACGTGACCCCGAGCGGCAGGAGCTCCCCCATGACCGACGCGTCCGACGCGGCCCCCGTCCTCAAGGTCCCGCAGGAGGTGCTGGACCACTTCGCCAAGCTCGGCGTGGACCCGGCCACCTTCTCCGGCGGCCACCTCGGCGAGAAGCTCGGCATCCGGATCGTCGAGGCCTCGGGCGACCGGGTGGTCGGCACCATGCCGGTCGAGGGCAACCAGCAGCCGTACGGGCTGCTGCACGGCGGCGCCTCGGCGGCGCTGGCGGAGACCCTGGGCTCGGTCGGCGCGATGCTGCACGCCGGGCCCGGCCGCTACGCGGTGGGCGTGGACCTGAACGCCACCCACCACCGCTCGGCCACCTCCGGCCTGGTCACCGGGGTGGCGACCGCCGTGTTCAAGGGGCGCACCGCCGCCACCTACGAGATCGCGATCACCGACGACACCGGCCGGCGGATCACCAGCTGCCGGCTGACCTGCATGCTGCGCGACCTCTGACGCGACCCCGGCGCGACCCCCGGGCCGGCCGGCGCACCCCCGGGGGTGCGTCTGACGCCCCGTCGGCCCGGCGACCCTCCCGACGGCGGATCAGTCGGGCTCACTGATCATCAGATCCCTTACGGGCCCCCTTGTTTGACCTTCGACCGCCCTGGGCAGGCGTTGGTCTATACAAGGGGGCCCTTGCGTGTTCACAGAATTTCAACTGTGTAACGCTGAGTAACATCGAGCGAATTCACTCGACAGGGGACCCCGACGCCCCGAGTGACACGGAAGCCCGTTCGTCAACCCCACGAACGTCCGATATTCGGACGAGCATGCCCGACACCAGCAAAGCGGACAGTCGCGTCCGATTATCGGAGCGGCCAGGAGTAACCCCCATTTCTGGGCCTTACACCTTTCTACCGGCCAGTAGAACCCCAGTAGTACCGGATCGATCGAGCCAAAACGACCACATAGTGAGACAGTCGCTCCGTGTGCTCATAACAAGAGAATCACAGCCTCGCCACACCACTGCCGGAGCCCGCCCACCGGCATCTAGAGTCACGGCCAGTCACCGCGCCACCGGATTGGGCCAGGCAGCCCATCGCGCATCCCGGCTCCCGCCATTCAGGCGCGGCGCCCTCCTGAACCGAAGGGGACCCCTGTGCGTCATCGTTCAGCAGTTGTCGTGAGCATTGCCGTGATCGGCGCCCTCAGCCTGAGCGCCTGCGGCTCCCGCGGCGAGAAGAAGTCCGGGGACGGCAACAACGCCGGGTCCAGCACCACCGTCACCATCGGTGTCGACGCCCCCCTCACCGGCGACCTCTCCGCCCTCGGCCTCGGCATCCGCAACTCCGTCGAGCTCGCGGCCAAGCAGGCCAACGAGAAGAACGAGGTCCCCGGGATCAAGTTCCAGATCAAGGCCCTCGACGACACCGCCAAGCCCGCCCCGGGCCAGCAGAACGCCACCCAGCTGGTCGCCGACAAGGACGTCCTCGGCGTCGTCGGCCCGCTCAACTCCAGCGTCGCCCAGTCGATGCAGCAGATCTTCAACGACGCCAACCTCGTCCAGATCTCCCCCGCCAACACCGGCGTCGCCCTCAGCCAGGGCGAGAAGTGGGCCAGCGGCACCAAGGCCCGCCCCTTCAAGTCCTACTTCCGCACCTCCACCACCGACGCCGTCCAGGGCCCCTTCGCCGCCCAGTTCCTGGCCAAGGACGCGAAGAAGACCAAGGTCTTCCTCATCGACGACCAGAAGACCTACGGCGCCGGCCTCGCCGCCACCTTCAAGGGCGAGTTCACCAAGCAGGGCGGCCAGATCGTCGGCGAGGAGCACGTCAACCCCGACGACCGCGACTTCGCCGCCGTCGTCACCAAGGTCAAGTCCTCCGGCGCCGAGGCCGTCTACTACGGCGGCGAGTACCCCGCCGCCGGCCCGCTCTCCCTCCAGCTCAAGGAGGCCGGCGTCAGCATCCCGCTGATGGGCGGCGACGGCATCCAGAGCGGCGACTTCATCAAGCTCAACCCCAAGAGCCAGGGCGACTACGCCACCGCCGTCGGCCTGCCCGTCGAGCAGCTCCCGACCGCCGCCAAGTTCATCGCCGACTACAAGAGCGCCGGCTACAAGGACGCCTACGAGACCTACGGCGGCTACTCCTACGACAGCGCCTGGGCCATCATCCAGGGCGTCAAGGCCGTCGTCACCGCCAACGGCGGCAAGCTCCCCAGCGACGCCCGCGCCAAGATCGTCGAGGCCGTCCAGAAGGTCTCCTTCGAGGGCGTCACCGGCAAGGTCTCCTTCGACGAGTTCGGCGACACCACCAACAAGCAGCTCACCGTCTACGCCGTCAAGGACGGCAAGTGGGCCGTGGAGAAGTCCGGCACCTTCAACGGCTGACCCGACCCGCACGTCGAACAGCCACAGCACACCGGAACACACGCGCGGGGGGCGCCACGAGTGCCCCCCGCGCGCCCCACATCCACCACCCACGCGGACCCACCCCACGCACAACGGAGGCCCAGCGGTGCACGACCTACCGCAGCAGCTGGCCAACGGCCTGATCCTCGGCGCCCTCTACGGGCTCGTCGCGATCGGCTACACGATGGTCTACGGCATCGTCCAGCTCATCAACTTCGCCCACGGCGAGATCGTCATGGTCGGCGGCTTCGGCGCCCTGACCGCCTACCTCGCCCTCCCCGGCGGCACCACACTCTGGCTGGCCCTACCGCTGATGCTGATCGCCGGCATCCTGGTCTCCACCCTCACCGCCGTCGCCGCCGAGCGCTTCGCCTACCGGCCGCTGCGCACCGCACCCCGGCTCGCACCGCTGATCACCGCGATCGGCCTGTCGATCCTGCTCCAGCAGCTCGTCTTCTCCTTCTACCCGGACGCCAAGAAGGCCCGCGTCTTCCCCAAGATCCCGGGTGACCCCTTCGAGCTCGGCTCCATCACCATCCAGCGCAGCGACCTCTTCCTCCTGATCGCCGCCCCGATCTGCATGATCGCCCTCGGCTGGTTCGTCACCCGCACCCGCTCCGGCCGCGCCATGCAGGCCACCAGCCAGGACCCCGACACCGCCAAGCTGATGGGCATCGACACCGACCGCATCATCGTCATGGCCTTCGCCATCGGTGCCGCGTTCGCCGCCGTCGCCGCCGTCGCCTACGGCCTGCGCAGCGGCCAGGTCGACTTCCGGATGGGCTTCATCCTCGGCCTGAAGGCCTTCACCGCAGCCGTCCTCGGCGGCATCGGCAACATCTACGGCGCCATGCTCGGCGGCGTCGCGCTCGGCCTCGCCGAAGCCCTCGCCACCGGCTACATCCAGCACCTCCCCGGCATGCACCTCTTCGGAGGCGGCGCCTGGAAGGACGTCTGGGCCTTCGTACTCCTCATCGTCGTCCTGCTCGTCCGACCTCAGGGCCTGCTCGGCGAACGCGTCGCGGACAGGGCGTGAGCACCATGACGACCACCTCCACCACCGCCGGCACCGAGACCACCCCGGTCCTCCCCCTGCCGACCCGCGCCGCCGTCCTGCTCACCGGCCTCGGCGCCGCCGCCACCGTCGCCTCCGCCCTGATGTCCTGGACCTGGACCGACGAGTTCCCCGGCGACCTCACCTACTACGGCTCCCCCGCCGGCCTCCAGTGGCTCGCCCTCACCGGCGGCCTCCTCACCCTCGTCCTGCTGCTCGCCGCCCAGGGCGTCCCCGGCCTGCGCTGGGCCGCCCCCACCCGCAGCAACAACGCCGTCCTCCTCGCCGCCACCGGCGCCTTCGCCGTCGCCTGGTTCTCGATCGCGGCCATCGCCGTCGACCTCGGCGGCCTCGCCAACCTCGAACCCGGCGGCTGGGTCCTCGGCGCCGGCGCCCTGCTCGCCCTGGCCGGCACGCTCGGCCTCCCGCTCGACCGCCGCACCGGCGTCACCCTGCGCATCCTCGACCGGCGACTCTTCGTGCTCGTCCCGGTCGCCGCCGTCGTCTGGTTCGCCACCCACGCCGTCCCCGAGGACAAGCCCGTCGCCCCGGTGCTCACCGCCCTCGCCGGCGGCATCGCCATCGCCGCCGCGGCCGTCCTCGTCATCCAGCTCGGCCACCTCGCCAACCACTGGCTGCGGCTCTCCAACACCACCCGCCCGCTCCCCGCGGCCCGCGAGCTCCCCTCCTTCCTGGAGGTCCTGCTCATCGTCGTCGCCTTCGGCATCGGCCTGTTCGCCATCACCTTCGGCATCGACACCGAGTACGGCGAGCTCTTCATCGCCTACCTGCTGCTGGCCGCCTCCGTCGGCGCCTCCCTCGGCAAGTCCGGCCTGCTGCCCCGGCTGCGCACGCTGACCGTCAAGTACCGCTCGGTCACCACCGGCGCGGCGTTCGCCGCCGCCGCCAGCTTCCCGTTCACCCAGACCAGCGACCAGTACACCTCGGTCGCCACCAACATCCTGATCTTCGCCACCGTCGCCCTCGGCCTCAACATCGTCGTCGGCCTCGCCGGCCTGCTCGACCTCGGCTACGTCGCCTTCCTCGGCGTCGGCGCCTACGCCGCCGCCCTGGTCTCCGGCTCCCCCGCCTCCCCCATCCACGTCCAGTTCCCCTTCTGGGCCGCGATGCTCACCGGCGCCGCCGTCTCGATGGTCTTCGGCGTCCTGATCGGCGCCCCCACCCTGCGGCTGCGCGGCGACTACCTCGCCATCGTCACCCTCGGGTTCGGCGAGATCTTCCGCATCACCATGCTCAACCTCAACGGGACCACCGGCCCCAAGATCACCAACGGCTCCAACGGCATCCCCCGGATCCCCGACCTCAACATCCTCGGCTGGGACCTCGGCAAGCCCACCAACCTGTTCGGCATCGAGCTCGGCCGGTTCTCCAACTACTACCTGCTGATGCTCGTGGTCACCGCCCTCGTGGTACTGGTCTTCGCCCGCGTCGGCAACTCCCGCATCGGCCGCGCCTGGGTCGCCATCCGCGAGGACGAGACCGCCGCCGAGGCCATGGGCATCAACGGCTTCCGCCTCAAGCTCCTCGCCTTCGCCCTCGGCGCCTGCCTCGCCGGCCTCGCCGGCACCGTCCAGGCCCACGTCAGCTACACCGTCACCCCCGACCAGTACACCTTCGCCGAGGCCCTCCCGCCCAACTCCGCCTTCCTCCTCGCCGCCGTCATCCTCGGCGGCATGGGGACCATCAGCGGCCCGCTCGCCGGCGCCACCCTGCTGTTCCTCGTCCCCAAGAAGCTCGAATTCCTCTCCGACTACCAGCTGCTCGCCTTCGGCATCGCCCTCATCGTGCTGATGCGGGTCCGCCCCGAGGGCCTCATCCCCAACCGGCGCAGCCAGCTGGAGTTCCACGAGGCCTCGATCCCGGCCCAGTCGACCGGCGACACCGCCACCCTCACCAAGGCAGGGGCGTGACCACCCAGATGACCACCAGCAACACGCCCACGGCCGTCACCGACCGGCCCGCCCCGGCCCGCCCGCTGCTCGAAGTCGCCGGCGTCACCATGCGGTTCGGCGGCCTCACCGCCGTCAACAACGTCTCCCTCACCGTCGGCGAGGGCGAGATCATCGGTCTCATCGGCCCCAACGGCGCCGGCAAGACGACCTTCTTCAACTGCCTCACCGGCCTCTACGTCCCCACCGAGGGCAAGGTCACCTACAAGGGCACCGTCCTGCCGCCCAAGCCCCACCTCGTCACCCAGGCCGGCATCGCCCGCACCTTCCAGAACATCCGGCTCTTCGCCAACATGACCGTCCTGGAGAACGTCCTCGTCGGCCGGCACAGCCGCACCCGCGAAGGCCTCTTCGCCGCCATCCTGCGCGGCCCCTCCTACCACCGCGCCGAGGCCGAGAGCCGCGAACGCGCCATGGAGCTCCTG
Source organism: Kitasatospora sp. NPDC090091 (assembly GCF_044747365.1). Lineage (NCBI taxonomy): Bacteria > Bacillati > Actinomycetota > Actinomycetes > Kitasatosporales > Streptomycetaceae > Kitasatospora > Kitasatospora sp. NPDC090091. Next base: position 362,568 of record NZ_JBIVDY010000001.1, on the reverse strand, counting down.
GCCTTCACCGGCCTCGCCGAGAAGGCCGACCACCTCGCCCGCAACCTCCCCTACGGCGAACAGCGGAAGCTGGAGATCGCCCGCGCCCTCGCCTCCGACCCCGGCCTGCTGCTCCTCGACGAGCCCACCGCCGGCATGAACCCGCAGGAGACCCGCGCCGCCGAGGAGCTCGTGTTCGCCATCCGCGACCGCGGCGTCTCCATCCTCGTCATCGAGCACGACATGCGGTTCATCTTCAACCTCTGCGACCGCACCGCCGTGCTCGTCCAGGGCCAGAAGATCGTCGAAGGCGACCGCGAGACCGTCCAGAACGACGAACGCGTCATCACCGCCTACCTCGGCGCCCCGCTCGAAGGAGCCACCGCCGCCGAGGGCACCACCGCAGCACCGGAGGACACCCAGTGACCGCACTCCTTGAGGTCGAGGACCTCCGCGTCGCCTACGGCAAGATCGAAGCCGTCAAGGGCATCAGCTTCACCGTCAACCAGGGCGAGGTCACCACCCTGATCGGCACCAACGGCGCCGGCAAGACCACCACCCTGCGCACCCTCTCCGGGCTGCTCAAGCCGACCAACGGGAAGATCACCTTCGACGGCCAGCCGCTCAACGCGGTCCCCGCCCACAAGATCGTCTCGCTCGGCCTGGCCCACTCCCCCGAGGGCCGGCACATCTTCCCGCGCATGACCATCGAGGAGAACCTCCTCCTCGGCGCCTTCCTGCGCAGCGACACCGCCGGCATCGCCGCGGACGTGGAGCGGGCCTACGGCCTCTTCCCGATCCTCGGCGAACGCCGCAAGCAGGCCGCCGGCACCCTCTCCGGCGGCGAGCAGCAGATGCTCGCCATGGGACGCGCCCTGATGTCCCAGCCCAAGCTGCTCATGCTCGACGAGCCCTCGATGGGCCTCTCGCCGCTCATGATGCAGAAGATCATGGCGACCATCGTCGAGCTCAAGGCGAGCGGGACGACCATCCTGCTGGTCGAGCAGAACGCCCAGGCGGCGCTCTCGCTCTCCGACCAGGGCTACGTCATGGAGACCGGCCGCATCGTCCTCCAGGGCACCGGCGCGGACCTGCTGCACGACGAGTCCGTGCGGAAGGCCTACCTCGGCGAGGACTGACCCGTCCGCACCCAGGCAGCACGAAGGGCCCGGCTTCCCGCCGGGCCCTTCGCCGTGTCCTGATCCCCCCGCAGCCGTCCGCCCCTCGGCCGCCACCCGCCCTCGGGCCGCTACTCGCCCTTGGCCTCCTCGGCCTTCTTGCGGTCCTGGGCCTCGCCCTCCTCGATGACCGCCTCGGCCACCGCGGCCATCGTCATCCGGCGGTCCATCGAGGTCTTCTGGATCCACCGGAACGCGGCCGGCTCGTTCAGCCCGAACTTGGTCTGCAGCACGCTCTTCGCCCGGTCCACCAGCTTCCGGGTCTCCAGCCGCTGCGACAGGTCGGCGATCTCCTGCTCCAGCGTCCGCATCTCGGTGTACCGGGAGACGGCCATCTCGATCGCGGGCACGAGGTCGCTCTTGCTGAACGGCTTCACGATGTACGCCATCGCGCCCGCGTCCCGGGCCCGGTCCACCAGCTCGCGCTGCGAGAACGCGGTCAGCATCAGGACCGGCGCGAGGTGCTTCTCGTGGATCTGCTCGGCGGCGGAGAGCCCGTCCAGGACGGGCATCTTCACGTCCAGGATGGCGAGGTCCGGCCGGAGCTCCTCGACCAGCTTCACCGCCGTCGCCCCGTCCCCGGCCTCGCCGACGACGGTGTACCCCTCCTCCTCCAGCATCTCCTTCAGGTCAAGGCGGATCAGCGCCTCGTCCTCGGCGATCACGATCCGGGTGATCTGGGGCGAATCGGTCTCAAGCGGCTGTGCCTGCTCGTCGGCGGTGCTCACGGGGCTCCTCGTTCCGGCGGGGTACTGCATGCATGAGGGTACCTAGACACGGTATGTTTGTTGTCGCAGGGTCGGGGTTAACCTTCGAATCTGCGGATGCCCCGGTAGCCCAGAGGTTAGAGGCAATGGTCTCAAACACCATCCAGCGTGGGTTCGAATCCCACCCGGGGTACTTTCCTTCAATTTGAAGGCCGGACAAGAATTCATGGATCTTCACCAATTCGAGTGAAGATTCGAGCGACCACCGGACCGCGCGAAGAACTTCGCACACGCTCGGCCACATGTACGACATGGCGACGCGTCGGCGCGCTCTGGAACTCCACGCAACCGGACTGACCTTCAGCCAAGTCGGCCGAGCGACCGGAATATCCCGATCTGCGATCCGCGGTTGGGCATCGGGAGACGTACCGAGCCCGCGCATGACCGCCGAGTGCCCAGTCCGTCACGGCCGTCTCGATCCCGATCGCCCCCGCGCCGACTACTCCTACCTGCTCGGCCTCTACCTCGGCGACGGCTGCATCAGTGAGGGCCGCCGCAGCGTCCACGCCCTCCGCATCGCGTGTGGTGACGCCTGGCCCGGCCTCATCGACGAGTGCGCGCGGGCCGTCAATGCCGTCATGCCGCACAACAAAGTCCAGCGCGTCCGTGCGCCGGGCTGCACGAGCGTCGTCAGCACCAGCAAACACTGGCCGTGCCTCTTCCCCCAGCACGGCCGTGGTCCCAAGCACCTACGAGCGATTGCCCTCATGCCGTGGCAGCAGGCGATCGTCGACGCCCATCCCTGGGAGTTCCTGCGCGGGCTGATCCATTCCGACGGCTGCCGGATCACCAACTGGACCGTCCGCACCGTCGGCGGCGTCCGGAAGCGCTACGAGTACCCGCGGTACTTCTTCACCAACACCTCGACCGACATCATCCGGCTCTTCACCGACACCCTCGACGCCGTGGGCGTGCGGTGGAAGGCCTCGAAGCCCCGCGCCACCGGCCAGGTCAACATCTCCGTCGCCCGCAAGGAGTCCGTCGCCCTCATGGACGCGCACATCGGGGCGAAGTACTGACTCAGCTCGCCCTGTCCAGCGGCTCCATGTCGACAGTGAGGCGCATTCCCAGTGCCGAGGCGAGCCGCTCCAGGACGACCAGGGTGGGCATCGTGCCGCCGGCCTCGAAGCGGGCGATGGCCGGCTGCTGCATTCCGGCCGCGGCGGCCAGCTGGGACTGGGTCATGCCGAGAGACTCTCGGCGGAGGCGCACAGTCTCACCGAGTTCGAACCTGATCCGTGCGGCCTCGTACGCCGCGCCGGCGCCCGGGCGGTTCAGAATCTCCTCGCGCATCGCACGCCAGGAAGCCCGCTCGCTCATCTCGTCCACTCCTCGTCCTCGTCGGCGGTGTGCCGCTCGGCCACGCAGCGGCGCAGCGCCCGCCCGGCCCGTTCGACCTCGGCGGTCTCCCGCATGCGTGTTTTACGGAACACGGTGAGCAGGATGATCCGGCGGCCGGGTGCGATCCAGTAGGTGAGCCTCATGTCGAGTTCGTTCATATGGAAGCGGAGCTCGCGGAGCTTGCCGTCCAGTTGCCTGGTGTGCGGCTCGCCGAGTAGCGGGCCACGGTCGGCGAGGAGGTCGATGTAGAAGGCGACCGTTTCCTGTCCGTGTTGCCCGAGACCGAGGATCCAGTCCCGGACTTCCGGTTCGAGCTCTACTTCTCCCCAAGTCATAACACGGATGGTATGGACGCGCCAGGGGTGTCAGGGCCTTCCGGTCGGCGGTGAGGGCGGCATTCCCCCGGATGGGGAATGCCGCCCTCGAACAGGTGGGTGCTGCCGGGTCAGTTGTCCAACGTGCCCACGTGGTGGACGCGGACGAGGTTGGTGGAGCCGGCGAGGCCGGGCGGGGAGCCCGCGGTGATGACGACGATGTCGCCCTTCTGGCAGCGGCCGAGGGAGAGCAGGGCGGCGTCGACCTGCTCGACCATCTCGTCGGTGGTGGGGGCGAAGGGGCCGAGGAAGGTCTCGACGCCCCAGGTGAGGGCGAGTTGGCTGCGGACGGCCGGCTCGTAGGTGAAGGCGAGGACGGGGATCGGCGAGCGGTAGCGGGTCAGGCGGCGGGCCGTGTCGCCGGACTGGGTGAAGGCGACGAGGTACTTGGCGCCGAGGAAGTCCCCGATCTCGGCGGCCGCGCGGGCGACGGCGCCGCCCTGGGTACGCGGCTTGTTGGAGGGGGTGAGCGGCGGCAGGCCGGCGGCCAGGATGTCGGACTCGGCGGCCTCGATGATGCGGCCCATGGTGCGGACCGTCTCGACCGGGTACTTGCCGACCGAGGTCTCGCCGGAGAGCATCACCGCGTCGGTGCCGTCGAGGACGGCGTTGGCGACGTCGGAGGCCTCGGCGCGGGTGGGCCGCGAGGTGTTGATCATCGAGTCGAGCATCTGGGTCGCGACGATGACCGGCTTGGCGTTGCGCTTGGCGAGCTTGACGGCGCGCTTCTGGACCATCGGGACCTGTTCGAGGGGCATCTCCACGCCCAGGTCACCGCGGGCCACCATGATACCGTCGAAGGCGTCGACGATGGCGTCCAGGTTCTCGACCGCCTGCGGCTTCTCCACCTTGGCGATGACGGGGACGAAGCGTCCCTCCTCCGCCATGATCCGGTGGACGTCCTCGATGTCGCGCCCGCTGCGGACGAAGGAGAGCGCGACGAGGTCGGCGCCGGTCCGCAGGGCCCAGCGCAGGTCGGCGACGTCCTTGTCGCTGAGCGCGGGCACCGAGACGGCGACGCCGGGGAGGTTGAGGCCCTTGTGGTCGGAGACCAGGCCGCCCTCGACGACCAGGCAGCGGACCCGGGGGCCGGCCACCTCGACGACCTCCAGGGAGACCCGGCCGTCGTCGACGAGGATCCGCTCGCCGGGGGTGACGTCGGCCGCGAGGCCGGCGTAGGTGGTGCCGCAGCCGTTCTGGTCCCCCACGACGCCCTTGTCGGTGGAGATGGTGAACTCGTCGCCGCGTTCGAGAAGTACCGGACCTTCGGCGAAGGTCTCCAGTCGGATCTTCGGGCCTTGAAGGTCGACGAGGACGCCGACGCTCCGGCCGGTCTCGTCGGCGGCCTTGCGGACCCGGCGGTAGCGCTCCTCGTGCTCGATGTGGGAGCCGTGGCTGAGATTGAGGCGGGCGATGTCCATCCCGGCGTCGACCAGGGCCTTGATCTGGTCGTACGAGTCGGTGGCGGGCCCGAGGGTACAGACGATTTTTGCTCGGCGCATACCCTGAGCGTAGGCATTACCGGCGCGTAACATCGCCGTAGGTCCGGACAGCAGGATGACCTTTGCAGGAAGGCGAGTTGAACAATCTGACGCATCGCCATCCGTACGCTCACGATCGGGCGACGGCCCCGCTCGGCGGGTTGACGCGGCGGCCGACCCGACGACGCCGGGCCGCTCCCCGCCCATGTCGGCGCCGGGAAGCCGCACACCTCCGCGGGAAGACCGGACGGGCGGTCGACGATGCGATTCCGTGAAGGGGTGTTCACCTCTCGTTCACCATGGCTTCCGCCGTAGCTCGCGGGCCGGGAGGACGCTCGTCACCCGGGTGGGAGCCCGGAGACGGATCGGACGAGGGGGAACGTTCGGCATGAAGCGCGCGGTCGGAGTGCTCGCGGCACTGGTACTGCTGGGTGGGGTGGCGTTCGCACTGCTGCGGCCGACCGGGCCCGGCGGCGAGGAGGAGCCGAAGGTCGTCACCGTCACCGGGGTGATCGGCTCGGAGAAGCGCGAATTCTTCGAAGACCCGGACGTCAAGGCCGAGTTGGCCAAGCAGGGAATCAAGGTCGACGCCCAGACCACCGGTTCGTGGCTGATGGGCGACAGCAAGCTCGACCAGCTCGACTTCGCCTTCCCGGCGAGCCTCTCCCCGGCCGAGGAGATCCGCAGGCGGCTGCAGCTCAAGGACGCGCCGATCCGCCCGTTCTACTCGCCGCTCGTGGTGCTGGCCCACCGCCCGACCGCCGAGGTGCTGGAGCAGAACAAGGTGGCGAGCCAGGACAAGGCCACCGGGGTGTGGACGCTCAAGATGGACGAGTACCTCAACCTGGTGAAGGCCGGCAGGAAGTGGGAGGACCTGGCCGGGTCCGCGGGCAACTCGGACCTCAGGGGCGCCGTCTTCATCACCACCACCGACCCCGCCGAGTCCTCCTCCGGGGCGCTGTACATCGGCATCACCTCCTACGTCCTCAACGGCCACCAGGTGGTGTCGAGCGGTCCCGAGGTGGACCGGATCAAGCCCGCGCTGTACTCGCTGAGCTCCAAGCAGGGCAGCCAGGGCAGCAGCAGCGACCAGCCGTTCAAGGACTTCCTCAGCAACGTCGGCAACCCGCTGGTGCTCGCCTACGAGTCGCAGGCCGCCCAGCTGGCCGTGGAGGGCAAGTCCACCGGTGACATGACGGTGCTCTACCCGGACACCACCGTCTCCTCGGACCACACCGTGGTCGGGCGCACCGAGGCCGGCCGGAAGCTGGCCGGCCTGCTGCGCGACGACGAGGTGCTGCGCCGGCTGGAGGCGAAGTACGGGTTCAGGCCGCAGGCGGACCCGTCCGCCTTCGCCAAGCAGGTGGGCGACCGCAAGGGGCCGCCGGCCTTCGCGCCCGACCTGTCGGCGGCGCAGGTGAAGCAGGCTCCGGTGCCGGCGCCCGACCTGCTGGCCAAGCTGATCGACGCCGCGAAGGGGAAGTGACGGGGGAATGGCGACCAGGACGGGTGGGGCGATGAGGACGATGGCGGGGGCGGCGGCCGCGGCGCGGCGCGGCGGCCGGATGCTGGCGGCGGGGCTGGCCGTACTGGTGGCGGTGACGGCGTGCACGTCCTCGCCCTCGCCGGCGCCGGGCCCGCGGCAGAGTGACGCGCCGGCGCCGACCGCCCAGGCGGGCGTGCTGCGGGTGCTGGCCGGCAGTGAACTGCAGGACATGGCACCGGTGTTGGAGGAGGCCCAGAAGGCCACCGGGGTGACCGTCCAGTTCGCCTGGACCGGTTCGCTGGACGGCGCGGAAGCGGTCTCCTCGGGCCGGGCGGACGGCAAGTACGACGCGATCTGGTTCCCGTCCAACCACTACCTGCGGCTGGACGACGGCGCCAAGGCCAAGCTGCTCTCGGAGACGCCGGTGATGGTGTCCCCGGTGGCGGTGGGTGTGCGGACGTCCACGCTCGGGGAGCTGGGCTGGGGCGACGGCTCGAAGGTGACCTGGGCGCAGCTGGCGGAGGCGGCCTCGAACGGGCGGCTGGCGTACGGGATGTCCGACCCGTCCCGGTCCAACTCCGGCTTCTCGGCGCTGGTCGCGGTGGCGTCGGCGCTCTCGGGCGCGGACGCGGCGCTGACCGAGGCGGACGTGCAGAAGGCCACGCCGGCGCTGAAGCAGTTCTTCACCGGGCAGAAGCTGACCTCGGGCTCGTCCGGGTGGCTGGCGCAGGCGTACACCCGGGCGGAGCGGGGCCGGGTCGGAGCGCTGGTGAACTACGAGTCGGTGCTGCTGTCGCTGAACAAGACCCTGCCGGCGGACCAGCAGCTGACCGTGGTGCGTCCGGTGGACGGCGTGGTGTCGGCGAACTACCCGCTGACGCTGCTCGGTTCGTCGGCGCAGCGGGAGCGGGACGCGTTCCAGAAGCTGACCGCGTACCTGCTCAAGGACGACGTGCAGAAGCGGATCTCTGAGCTGACGCTGCGCCGCCCGGTGGCGGTGGGTGCGGCGGCGGCGCCGTCGCTGCCCGGCGACCGGCGGCGCGAGCTGCCGTTCCCAGGGAGCCGGGCGGTGGCGGACGGGCTGCTGGCCTCGTACCAGAACGAGCTGCGCCGGCCGTCCCGGACGGTGTACGTGCTGGACACCTCGGGGTCGATGGCGGGTGACCGGCTGGCCTCGCTGAAGCGGGCGCTGGGCGGGCTGACCGGGTCGGACGACACCCGGGGGGTGCGGCGGTTCCGGGACCGCGAGGAGGTCACACTGATCTCGTTCGCCTCCAAGGTGAAGTCGACCAGGACGCACACCGTGCCGCCGAGCGGCAGCCGGCCGGGGCCGCAGCAGGAGCTGTCGGCGATCAACGCGGACGTGCAGCAGCTGTCGGCGGACGGCGGCACGGCGGTGTACAGCTCGCTGGAGGAGGCGTACCGGGTGATCGAGCGGCAGCAGGCCGCGGCGGGGGACGACCGCTTCACCTCGATCGTGCTGATGACGGACGGCGAGAGCAACGAGGGCGCGACGGACAAGGACTTCCGGGCGTTCTACGACGGGCTGCCGTCGGGGCAGAAGGCGGTGCCGGTGTTCCCGATCCTGTTCGGTGACGCGGCCAAGGGCCAGTTGCAGGGGATCGCGGAGCTGACCGGCGGGAAGCTGTTCGACGGGACGGGCTCGCTGGACGGGGCGTTCGAGGAGATCCGTGGCTACCAGTAGCAGCGGCGCCCCCGACGGGGACGGGGCCTCGCTCGGCCGGCGGGCCTGGACCTACCTGGAGTCGACCCGCAACCTGGTCGGCTGCGCGGCGGGCGCGGGTGGGCTGGGGCTGCACTTCGCCGGGTTCGGCGGTGCGCTGTGGCCGGGGATCGTGGCCGCCCTGTACGGCGCGGCGGTGCTGCTCTGGCCGTCCGGGAAGAAGGCCGACCGGTCCGGTGGCGGCCTCCCCGCCGGCGGCGGGGCCGGCGCTGGGGGCGGGACAGGCGCTGCGGGCGGCTCCGGGTCCGCGGGCGGGTCCGGGTCCACCGGCGCGAGCGGGTCCACGGGCGGCACCGGGCCGGCCGGCGGCACCAAGCCGACCGGCGGCCCCGGCTCACCGGCCGCGTCCGGCGGCGGGGCGACTCCGGCAGGCCGGCGCACGCCCGTGACGCCGGCCCGCCGCCCGGCCCGCCCGGCCTGGCCGGAGCTGGAGGAGCTGGCCGCCCACCTGGACGGCGTCCCGTTCCCCTCGTCCGCCCGGGTGGACGGGCTGCTGGCCGGGCTGCTGACGCGGCTGCGCGAGGTGGGCCGGGAGCCGGCCTCCGAGCTGATCGTCGCCCGGCGGCTGCCGGTGGCGGTGGACGGCTACCTGCGGGCCCGTACCTGGGACCGCTGGACGACCGCCGGCGCCGACCCGGGGGCCGAACTGGCCCTGGAGGTCGAGCTGATGGCGGCGTCGCTGGGCGCCTGACCGCCGCGCCGGCCGGGCGTCGGCGCGGCCGGGCGCACGCGCGGCCCCGGCGGCCCGGCCGGCGTTCAACCCTCCAGCACCCCGGCCAGCTCCACCCGCCGCCGCACGCCGAGCTTGCGGAAGCTGTTGGTCAGGTGCGTCTCCACCGTCCGCAGCGCCAGGTGGAGCATCGCGGCGATCTCGGCATTGGAGTGACCGGCCACCGCCAGCCGGCAGATCCGCCGCTCACTGTCGGTCAGCGCCTCGGCGCCCGCGTGCTCGCCGCGGCCGAGCCGGGCGCCCGAGGCGCGCAGCGCGTCCACCGCGACCCCGCGCAGCCGTACCGCGCCGAGCCGCTCGGCGCGGCTCGCGGCCTCGCGCAGCGCCCGGCGGGCGGCGCCGCGCCGGCCGCCCTCGGCAAGCAGCCGGCCGTAGGTGATCAGGGCGGGGATCAGCTCGACCTCCACCTCGGCGCCGCGCAGCAGGTCGACGGACTCGGCGGCGAGGTCCAGCCCGTGCCGGCCGCCGGTGGCGGCGGCCAGGGCGCGCAGGGCGCGGGCGACGGTGCGCGGGGTGCCCCAGGTGCGGGCGAGCGCCAGCTCCTCCTCGGCGAGGGCGACGGCCGGGCCGGGTTCGCCGAGCAGCGTGTGGCAGTCGGCGGCGGTCGAGCGCCAGGGGGTGACGATCGGGCTGAGGACCTGCCGTTCGGTCTGCCGGCGCCCGCACTCCAGCAGGTCGGCGAGCGCCGCGGCCGGCTCGCCGGTGGCCAGCCGGAGCAGGCCGCGGGCGTACAGGTACTCGTTCCACTCCCAGGAGTCCTGGGAGTGGTCGGCGGCGATGGCCCGGGCGAGGCCGTGGGCCTGCCAGTACCGGCCGGTCTCGGTGAGGGCGATCACGGCCTGGGCGACCAGGTGGGCGTTCTGCTGGCCGAGCAGCCCGGCGTAGCGGGCGCGGGCGGCCTCGGGGCTGTCCCCCCGGCCGTCGCGGCCGTCGCGGCCGGTACCGGTGCCGGTACCGATGCCGGTGCCGTCCTCGGCCGGGTCTCCGCCGCACCACCAGGAGAGCGGCGGCCGTTCCGCGCGCTCGCACCGCCCGCTCCGCTCCCCCGGCGCCCGCGCACCCGCACCCGCCGCCCCGCCCGTACCCGCGCCTGCCGCTCCGCCCCCCGTACCCGCGCGGCGGCGCGCGGCCGGGGCGGGCCCGGTGAGCGCGAAGTCCTCCAGCAGGGCCTGGTACTCGCCGCGCATCACCCGGGCCTCGGCCCGGACGCTCAGCAGGCACTGGTAGCCGGGGTCCAGCGAGGGCCCCCGGTAGGCCGCCAGGCCGCGGTCCACCAGCCGGTCCGCCTCGCCCAGCCGGTCGGCCCACTGGGCCAGGGTGGCGGCGGACACCAGGACGTAGGGACGGCAGACCGGGTCCACCGGGGCCGCGAGCAGCTCCTGGACGCGGCCGGCGACCTCCGCCGCGGAGAGCAGGCCGCTGGTCGAGTCGAACTCGGTGAGCAGCGCGTACGCGGGCGGTGCGAGCCGCTGGGCGCCGCGGGCGGCGAACCGCCGGACGCCCTCGACCACCTGGAGCCAGCTGTGCCCGTCATGGGCGGCGATCAGCGCGGCGGCGGCCTGGACGGCGTGCACCAGGTCGTCGCGGTCGCCGAAGCGCTCGGCCAGCTCCTCCATCAGTTCCAGGGCGGCGGGGGCGTCGCCGCGCGCGGCGAGGACGGCGCCGAGGGTGTTGGCGGTCTGGAAGACGCCTTCGTCGGAGCGCTGGAGGTCGACGGCCTCGGCGAGGTGGCGGACGCCGGCGACGCGCTCGTCCGGGCCGAGGGTGGCTTCCAGGCTGCCGAGTTCGGTGAGGACGAGGCCGCGCCGGCGGTCGCCGAGCGGCTCGTCCAGGACGCGGCGCAGCAGGGCGACGGCGTCGGCCGGGCGGTCGGCGCGGGCGGCCCTGCGAGCGGCGGCGCGCAGGGTGTCGGCGGCCCAGCGGGGGCCGGGGGCGGGGGTGAGGAGCAGGTGCCCGGCGATGCGTTCGTCGGGGGCGCCGCTGCGGTGCAGGTACTCGGCGGCGGCGCGGTGGACCCGGGCGCGGTGGCCGGGTTCGTGGCCGGCGAGGACGGCGTCGGCCAGCAGGGGGTGGGTGAAGCGGGGCCACTGGCCGGGGCCGGGGTCGTCGAGCAGGCCCTGGGCGGTGAGTTCGGCGAGCCAGGCGGCGGTGCGGTCGGGGTCGGTGCCGGCGAGTTCGGCGAGCATGGCCGCCGGGTCGCAGGGGTCGGCACCGGGCAGCGGGGCGGTGCCGGGCAGCGGGGCGGTGCCGGGCAACGGGTCGGCACCAGGCAGCGGGGCACCGGGCAGCGGGGCGGTGCCGGCGGCGGGGTGTTCCTGCATCCGGGCGAGGGCACGGGCGGCGGTGAGGGCGCGGTCGCCGCCGCCCCGCAGCCACTCCTCGACGGCTTCGGGGAAGGCGCCGTCTGCCGGGCGGGGGCAGCTGTCGGGGAGTGCACTCGGGGCGGTCGCCTCGGGCCGGGCGCCGGGGCCGGGCCCCGCGCCAGGGCCTGGGCCGCACCGGTCGTCGGCGACGTCCGCGAGGTCGGCGACGTCCGCGAGGAGGGCGGTGAGCAGTAACGGGTTGCCGCCGGTGGCGCGGACGCAGTCGGCGGCGAGCGCGGCCGGGGTACGGGGGCCGAGCCGGCGGGCGGCCAGCAGGGCGGCGGTGCGGGCATCGAAGGGGTCGAGCCGGAGGCTGTCGGCCAGGCCCGTGGGCAGGCCGCGGGCGAAGCGTTCGGGCGGGGTGCCGAGGGTGGCCTGCCGGCGCTCGGTGGCGAGGAGGAGGACGGGCAGCCGGTCGATCCGGCGGGCGAGGCCGCGCAGCCAGTCCCGGGAGGGCGGGTCGGCGAGGTGGACGTCGTCGACGGCGAGCAGGACGGGGTGATGGGCGGCGTGGATCCGCAGGAGCGACCAGAGCGCGTCCTCGGCGGCCGGCCCGGCGGCGCCCCGGCCGCCGGCCCCGGGCCCGACGACGTCCGGCCCCGAGGCACCGGGTCCGAAGCTGCCCGACCCGCCCGCGGGGGTGCCACGGCCGGGGTCCGGGGAGAGGCCGGGGCCGGGTCCGGCCTCGAAGAGCTGGCGGGCGGCGGCGTAGGGGGTGTCGGACTCCTCGGCGGAACAACGGGCCCACAGGACGGTGGTGCCCCCGGCGGCGGCGCGGCGGGCGGCCTCGGCGAGCAGGGCGCTGCGGCCGGTGCCGGCCGCACCTGTGAGCAGCAGGGCGCCGCCGGCGCCGGCCCGGGCGCGGTCGGCGAGTTCGGTGATCCGCTCCAGGTGGGGGGTGCGGGCGGCGAGCGGTGGCGGCGCGGGCGCGGCCTGGTCCGGCCGCGGTCCGCGGGTGCTGACGGTGCTCATCCTGCTTCCCTCCCCGGGTCTCCCGCCGGTGGCCGGTCGGGAGCTCTTCGCCGTCGTCGGGGGATTCGGCCCGACAGCCGGTCGACGTCCGGCGCCGACGGCACCCGCCGGCCTGACCGCCGCCGCCCTGTCCCGCCGCACCCCGACCCCGTGGTGCCCCCCGGCCTCCCCGCCTCGACCTCCCGAAGCGACCGAAGCGACCGAAGCCACCGAGAGCGGACCGGAGCGACCGGACCGACCGGGTCCGTTCGGGCAGGTCGGCCGACTGCGGTGACGCCGTCCGGCCTCTCCCGGCGAGGCACGACCGGGCACGGCCGGGCCGCCGGGCGAACCCCGCGCTGCGCGGTGCCGGGCCGACCGGCTGCCCGCTCGTGCACGCACCGCTCCGGCCCCGTCCCCCGGACGGCACCCTACCCCCGTCCGCGCGGCGGCCGGGAGCGGCACTGCTGCGCTGCGGCGATGCCAGGCGGGCGGCGCCGATCTCGTGGTGGACCACGATGGCCGCGGCCGGTCCCGGAGGGAAGCATGGAGGTCCTCGGGGGCACCGTCGCTCCCGGGCCGCACGACCGCACGGCACCCGCCCCGCCCGTTCACCGGGCGGCGCCCCCCTCGGCGCAGCGGGCCGGCCGTCCGGCGGGCGGGCCGCGATTCTCCTGGAGGGGGCCAGATTGACTGTCCTGCACAGCGAGCACGACCGCCGCGGCGTGGCCCGGCGTGTCCCCGGGGCGGCGGCGCTGCCGCGGACCTCGGCGGCCCCACGGCCGCTGCCCGCCCACCATGTCGGCCGGCCCGGCACCGCCCCGGCCGCCGTCGGCCGGACCGCCGTCGTGGTGCGGGCCGCGGACCCGATCTCACGGGCCGGCGCGGAGGCGCAGCTGCGCCGCGACCCGGGCCTGGAGCTGGTCGATGAGGCGGCGGCCGGTCCCGGCGCGGTCTCCGTCCTTCTCGCCGAACAGGCGGACGCCGCGGTGGTGGCGACGCTCCGCAAGCTGGTGCGCGGCGCCGAGCAGCGGGTGGTGCTGGTGGTCGAGCGGATGCGCGAGAGCGAGCTGCTGGAGGCCGTGGAGTGCGGAGTGGCCGCGATCCTCTGGCGCCGGGAGGCGACCGCCGAACGGCTGGGCCGGGCGGTGCAGGCGGCGGCGCGCGGTGACGGCGACCTGCCGGCCGATCTGCTGGGCCGGCTGATCACCCAGGTGGGCCGGTTGCAGCGGAGCGTCCAGGGGATGCCGGGCGGTGCCCCGGCCGGGCTGACCGAGCGCGAGGCCGATGTGCTGCGGCTGGTGGCCGAGGGCTGGGACACCGGGGAGATCGCGGCCCGGCTGTCCTACTCCGAGCGCACCGTCAAGAACGTGTTGCACGGCCTGACGACGCGGCTGCAGCTGCGCAACCGGGCGCACGCCGTCGCCCACGCCGTCCGCGAGGGTTACATCTAAGCCCTGTCCGACCGAGGGCCGGTCACGGCTGCCCCGCCCCGCCAACGCCCGCCCGTCCGCAACCCCGAGCGCGGACGGGCGGGCGTCCCGCACTTCCGGGAGCGTCCCCACCGGGCGTCCCGGGGATTGACGAGTGCTCAGCACCGACCCGTCCACGTCACGAAGGAGTCGCCAAGATCTCACCCCTTGGAAAGGTCCGGGGACTATCAATCCGCCTGGTCGCACGGCACACTTCTACGCGCGTACCTCTACGCGCGTCACCACACCATCGTTGACGGTCCGTCGCAGCCGCCCACCCGGGAGAGTCGTCCATGCCCCTGAACCGCCGTGACTTCGTCACCCGGTCCGCCGCCACCGCCGCCGGCGCCGCCCTCGTCGGGGGCGCCGGCCTCGCCGCCGCCTCCCCCGCCGCGGCGGCCGGCCCGGACGACGCCGTGGCCAAGGGCAAGCCGAACAAGAAGCAGGCCTTCACCGTGATGGGCACCACCGACCTGCACGGCCGGGTGCTCAACTGGGACTACTTCACCGACGCGGTCTACGCCGACAAGGCGCACAACGAGGTCGGCCTCGCCAAGATCTCCACGCTGGCCAAGCAGGTCCGCGAGGAGAAGGGCTGGGACCGCTGCCTGCTGATCGACGCCGGCGACACCATCCAGGGCACCCAGCTGACGTACTACTACGCCCGTGTGGAGCCGATCGCCACCGAGGCCGACACGGCGCCCGAGCACCCGATGGCGCTCGCCATGAACACCATGGAGTACACCGCCGCCGCGCTCGGCAACCACGAGTTCAACTACGGCATCGACACCCTGCGCGCCTACGAGGAGCAGCTGGACTTCCCGCTGCTGGGCGCCAACGCGCTGAACGCCCGCAACGACAAGCCGGCGTTCCCGCCCTACGTCATCCGCAAGCTGAAGCTCGGCTCCGGCCCGGCCCTCAAGGTCGGCATCCTCGGCCTGACGAACCCGGGCATCGCGATCTGGGACAAGGCCAACGTGGCCGGCAAGATGACCTTCCCGGGCATCGTCGAGACGGCGAAGGTCTGGGTGCCGAAGGTCCGGGCCGCCGGTGCCGACGTCGTCGTGGTCGCCTGCCACTCCGGCATGGACGAGGCCACCTCCTACGGCGACCAGCTGCCCTGGGCCGAGAACGCCTCGGTCGCGCTGGCCGAGCAGGTGCCCGGGATCGACGCCGTCCTGGTGGGCCACGCGCACAAGGAGATCCCGCAGCGGCTGGTCGTCAACAAGGAGACCGGCAGGACGGTCGTGCTCTCCGAGCCGCTCTGCTGGGGCCAGCGGCTGACCTGCTTCGACTTCGAGGTGGAGTTCGACCGCGGCGCCTGGAAGGTCGTCTCGCTCTCCTCCCGGGTGCTGAACTCCAACACCGTCCCGGAGGACCCGGAGATCGTCAACCTGATGTCCGACCAGCACAAGAAGGTGGTCGCGTACGTCAACCAGGTCATCGGCACCGCCAAGATCGAGCTGTCGATCGCCGAGGCGCCGTACAAGGACACCCCGATCATCGACCTGATCGGCCGCGTCCAGGCCGACGTGGTGAAGGAGGCGCTGGCCGGCGGCCAGTACGCCAAGCTGCCGGTGCTCGCCCAGGCCGCGCCGTTCAACCGCACCGCACGCATCCCGGCCGGCCAGGTCAAGCTGCGTGACGCGGCGGGCCTGTACATCTACGAGAACACCCTGGAGGCCCGCATCCTCACGGGCGCCCAGCTGAAGGACTACCTGGAGTTCTCCGCCCGGTACTTCAACCAGCTCGCCCCGGGCGCGCCGGTGGACAAGGCCACGCTGACCAACGCGCAGAACACCCCGGACTACAACTACGACTCGGTGTACGGCCTGAGCTACGACATCGACATCGCCCAGCCGGTCGGCTCGCGCATCGTGAACCTCACCTTCGAGGGCAAGCCGCTCGACCCGTCGGCCCAGTTCGTCCTGGCCGTCAACAACTACCGTGCCAACGGCGGCGGCAACTTCCCGCACGTCGCGGCCGCCCAGAAGGTGTGGGCCAACTCGGACGAGATCCGCAACGCGATGATCGCGTGGGTGAAGGCCAAGGGCGTCATCGACCCGGCCGACTTCGCCGCCGAGTCCTGGCGCCTGGTCCGGGCCGGCCAGCCGGTCTTCTGATCCTCCCGGACCGCCTGCCGTCCACGCCCCGCCACCCACTTCCCCGGGTGGCGGGGCGTCCGCCTTCCCGGTTCGGCCTTCCCGGTTCGGTGTCCGCCTTCCCGGTTCGGCATCGGCCGGCCGGAGGCGGGGAACGGCGGAGCCCCGCCGGCCCCGGGGAGGGGCGGCGGGGCTCCCGGCCGTCTCGAAGCCACCCGCGGTGGCGCCGGTCAGAACGGGAAGCGGCTGCGCCCGTGCTGGATGGAGATCCACTTCACGGTGGTGAAGGCGTCCACGGTGGACTCGCCGTTCAGGCGCCCCACGCCGGAGTTCTTCTCGCCGCCGAACGGGACCACCGGCTCGTCCGCGATGGTGCCGTCGTTGACGTGGATCATGCCGGTCTCGATCCGCTGTGCCACCCGCACCCCGCGCTCGACGTCGGCGGTGTGGACGGCGCCGCTGAGGCCGAACGGGGTGTCGTTGGCCAGCCGGACGGCCTCGTCCTCGCCGTCGAAGGGCACCACCAGCACCACCGGGCCGAAGAGCTCGCGCTGCAGGATGGGCGCGTCGGCGGGCAGGTCGCCGAGGACCACCGGGTCCATCAGGCAGCCGTTGGTCTCGCCGCGCAGCAGCACGGTGGCGCCGGCCGCGACCGCCTGGTCGACCTGGGCGGTGATGGCGTCGGCCTGGACGGGGTTGATCAGCGGGCCGATCTGGGTGGCCGGGTCCCGCGGGTCGCCGACCGTGAGCGAGGCGACCTTGGCGACGAACTTCTCGGTGAACTCGGCCTGGACGCTGCGGTCCACCAGCACCCGGTTGGCCGCCATGCAGACCTGGCCCTGGTGGGCGAAGCGGCTGAACACCGCCGCGTCCACGGCGTAGTCGAGGTCGGCGTCGTCCAGCACGATCAGGGCGCTGTTGCCGCCGAGTTCGAGCACCGTCCGCTTGAAGTGCGAGGCCGCGACGGTGGCGACGTGCCGGCCGACCCGGTCGGAGCCGGTGAAGGCGATCACCTTGGGCACCGGGTGCTCGATGAACGCGTCGCCGATCTCGGCGATGTCGGTGACCACGACGTTGAGCAGGCCGGACGGCAGGCCCGCCTCCTCGAAGATCCTGGCGAGCAGGGTGCCGCCGACCACCGGGGTCTCCTGGTGCGGCTTGAGCACCACGCCGTTGCCGAGCGCGAGTGCCGGCGCGACCACCTTCATCGACAGGAACAGCGGGAAGTTGAACGGGCTGACCACGCCGACCACTCCGACCGGCAGGCGGTAGAGGCGGTTCTCCTTGCCCTCCACCGGCGAGGGCAGCAGCCGGCCCTCGGCGCGCAGCGAGAGCTGCATCGACTCGCGGAGCATGTCCTTGGTGAGGGCGAGCTCGAATCCGGCCTTGAGCGCGGTGCCGCCCAGCTCGGCCATGATCGCCTCGGTGATCTCCTGCTCGCGCTCCTCGATGATCCGCAGCGCGCGCTCGAAGACCAGCCGCCGGGTGTACGGGTTGGTGGCGGCCCACTCCTTCTGCGCCCGCTCGGCGGCCCGGTAGGCCTGGTCCACCTCCTCGACGGTGGCGACGGTCATGGTGGCGAGCTTGTCACCGGTGAAGGGGTCGACGTCGACGATGTCCCAGGAGCCGCTGCCGTCGCGCCACTGGCCGTCGATGTACTGCAGCGCCAACTCGGAGAAGTACGACATCTGATCCCTCTCGTGCCGATTCGGGAAGGCGTCAGGGGCCCTCTCGATCAGATCTGACCGAGACTCATCGTACTTACGGACTACAGCTCTTGGCGGACGGAGCGCAGAAGTTCCCGGCTCCGCTCGGCGGAGAGCCCGTCCGCCACCAGGCCGTCCATCGCGGCCACGTACTCCGCCACCTCGGCCGGCTTGTCGAGGTACAGCGCGGTGGTGAACTGCTCCAGGTAGACGACGTCGGCGAGGTCCGGTTCGGCGAAGCCCAGCACGGTGAACGCGCCGCCCTCGGCGCGCAGCCCGCCGAAGCCCAGCGGCATCACCTGGATCGACACGTGGGGCAGGTCGGTGAGCTCCAGCAGCCGGTCGATCTGCGCCCGCATCAGCTCCGACCCGCCCCAGGGACGGCGCAGCGCCGCCTCGTCCAGGACGGCCACCACGCGGGGCGGCTGCTCGGCGGTGAGCACCCGCTGGCGCCGCAGCCGGACCTCCACCCGGCGCTCGACCTCCGCGGGCTCGGTGACGTGCCCGCCGGCGGTGATCACGGCGCGGGCGTAGTCGGCGGTCTGCAGCAGCCCGTGGACGAACTGGACCTCGTAGCTGCGGATCTCGGCGGCGGCCTCCTCCAGGCCGAGGAAGGTCTGGAACCAGCCCGGCAGGACGTCGCCGTAGGTGTGCCACCAGGAGGTGGCGTTGGCGGCGCGGACCAGGCCGAGCACGGAGGCCCGCTCCTGCTCGGCCTCGACGCCGTACAGGGTGAGCAGGTCGGCGACGTCGCGCTCCTTGAAACCGACCCGGCCGAGCTCCATCCGGCTGATCTTGGACTCGGACGCGCGGATCGAATAGCCGGCCTCCTCGCGACTGACGCCCCGGGCCTCCCTGAGCCTGCGCAGCTGGGAACCCAGCAGCAGGCGCCGTACCGTGGCACCCCCGCCAGCCTGAGTCGTGCTCATCGCGTCACCCTCCGCACCTCGCGCAGCCCCCCGGCCGTCGGCCGCAGTCTGCCACTTGGCACCGACAAACAACAGTCCGTCAGCGCCCCCGCTCCAGGGGCGGTTCCGGGACGGACGCTCGCCGGGCGTACGCCGGACGCACGAAGGCGCCCGCCCTCCACTGGTCGGGGAGAGGGCAGGCGCCATGGCACCGTGCAGGCCCGGCAACGCTGGCGGGGGCAGCGGCTCGAACTCCCGGTGATGCGGCACCGGGCGACAGGGGGTCCGGACCCGCCGGCGGTGGGGCCGCCGGCGGGCTCGGGCGTGCGTCAGACCACCAGCGGGCGGTCCGTCGGGCGGATCGGGGCGGGCAGCGGGGTCTTGCCGCCCAGGTACTTGTCCACCGCGGCGGCGGCCGAACGGCCCTCCGCGATGGCCCAGACGATCAGCGACTGGCCGCGGCCGGCGTCGCCGCAGACGTAGACGCCGTCGACGTTGGTGGCGAACCTGCCGTCCCGCGCCACGTTGCCGCGGGCGTCCAGGTCGACGCCGAGCTGCTCGACCAGGCCGTTCTTGACGTCCGTGCCGGTGAAGCCCATGGCCAGGGTGACCAGCTGCGCCGGGATGGACCGCTCGGTGCCGGGCACCGGCTCGAACTTCCCGTCCTTGAACTCCACCTCGACCAGGTGCAGCTCCTGGACGTTGCCGTCCTCGTCGCCGCTGAAGTGGGTGGTGTTGACGGCGTAGATACGTCCCTCCTTGCCCGCCTCCGGCGAGGAGGGTCCCTCTGCCTGGTTAGCCACCGTCTTCGTCTCCCGGACGTAGACGGCCTCCTCGTGGGCGGAGGTCACCTTGTAGGTCATCGGCATGGTCGGCCAGGGCTGGTGGCCCGGGCGGGCGTCGCTCGGGCGCGGCATGATCTCCAGCTGGGTGACCGAGGCCGCCCCCTGGCGCAGCGCGGTGCCGAGGCAGTCCGCACCGGTGTCGCCGCCGCCGATGACGATGACGTGCTTGCCCTTGGCGCTGATCGGGGACTCGACGAAGTCGCCCTCCTGCACCTTGTTGGCCAGCGGCAGGTACTCCATGGCCTGGTGGATGCCCTTGAGCTCGCGCCCGGGCACCGGCAGGTCGCGCGCGGTGGTGGCACCGGCGGCGACGACGACCGCGTCGAAGCGCTCGCGCAGCTGCTGGCCGGTGATGTCCTCGCCGACGTGGACGCCGGTGCGGAACCGGGTGCCCTCCGCGCGCATCTGCTCGATGCGGCGGTTGATGTGGCGCTTCTCCATCTTGAACTCGGGGATGCCGTAGCGCAGCAGGCCGCCGATGCGGTCGGCGCGCTCGTACACCACCACGGTGTGCCCGGCCCGGGTGAGCTGCTGGGCGACGGCCAGGCCGGCCGGGCCGGAGCCGACCACGGCCACGGTCTTGCCGGACAGCCGCTCGGGGACCTGCGGCGTGACGCCGCCCCGGTCCCAGGCCTTGTCGATGATGGTGACCTCGACGTTCTTGATGGTCACCGCGTCCTGGTTGATCCCGAGCACGCAGGCCGACTCGCAGGGAGCCGGGCAGAGGCGGCCGGTGAACTCCGGGAAGTTGTTGGTCGCGTGCAGCCGCTCGATGGCGCCGGTCCAGTCGTCCCGGTAGGCCAGGTCGTTCCACTCGGGGATGAGGTTCCCGAGCGGGCAGCCGTTGTGGCAGAACGGGATGCCGCAGTCCATGCAGCGGCCGGCCTGCTTGGTGATGATCGGCAGGAGGCTGCGCTCGACGTAGACCTCGTTCCAGTCCCGCAGACGGACGTCCACGGGCCGGCGCTCGGCCAGCTGCTTGTCGGTGGTCAGGAAGCCCTTGGGGTCAGCCACGTGCCGCCTCCATCATCTTGCGAGTGGTCTCGGCCTCGGAGAGGCCATCGCGCTCAGCGGCGTCCTTGGCGGCGAGCACAGCCTTGTAGTCGGTCGGCATGATCTTGGAGAAGCGGGAGACCCCGCTGCCCCAGTCGGCCAGGAGCTCGGCGGCGACGGTGGAGCCGGTCTCCTCGTAGTGCTGCTGCACGGTCTCGCGCAGCCAGTCGCGGTCGTCGGCGGTCGGGGCCTCGATGCCCACCATGCCGTCGTTGACGTTCGCGGGGCGCAGGTCCAGCACGTAGGCGATGCCGCCGGACATGCCCGCCGCGAGGTTGCGGCCGGTCTCGCCGAGGACGACCACCCGGCCGCCGGTCATGTACTCCAGGCCGTGGTCGCCCACGCCCTCGACCACCAGGGTGGCACCGGAGTTGCGGACGGCGAAGCGCTCGCCGGCCTTGCCGCGCAGGTGCACGCGGCCGCTGGTGGCGCCGTAGCCGATGGTGTTGCCGGCGATGACGTGGTTCTGCGCGTCGGCGCCGATCGCGGCGGCGTCGCGCGCCGGGCGGACGACCACCACGCCGCCGGAGAGGCCCTTGGCGACGTAGTCGTTGGCGTCGCCCTCCAGGCGCAGGGTGACGCCCTTCGGCACGAACGCGCCGAACGACTGGCCCGCCGAGCCGGTGAAGGTGACGTCGATCGTGCCCTCGGGCAGGCCCTCGCCGCGGTACCGCTTGGTCACCTCGTGGCCGAGCATGGTGCCGACCGTGCGGTTGACGTTGCGGATCGGCAGCTGGATGCGGACGGCCTCGCCGCGCTCCAGCGCGTCCTCGGCCAGCTCGATCAGCTGGTTGTCGAGGGCCTTGTCCAGCGCGTGGTCCTGCGTGGTGGTGCAGTGCAGGGCCGAGCCCTCGGGCAGCTCGGGGACGTGGAAGAGCGGGGCCAGGTCGAGGCCGGCGGCCTTCCAGTGCGAGATCGCGGCCTGGGCGTTGATGTGCTCGGCGTGGCCGACGGCCTCCTCGATCGAGCGGAAGCCCAGCGAGGCCAGGATCTCCCGGACCTCCTCGGCGATGAACTCGAAGAAGTTGACCACGAACTCGGGCTTGCCGGAGAAGCGCTCGCGCAGCACCGGGTTCTGGGTGGCGACGCCGACCGGGCAGGTGTCCAGGTGGCAGACGCGCATCATGATGCAGCCGGAGACCACCAGCGGGGCGGTCGCGAAGCCGAACTCCTCGGCGCCGAGCAGGGCGGCGATCACGACGTCGCGGCCGGTCTTCAGCTGGCCGTCGGTCTGCACCACGATGCGGTCGCGCAGGCCGTTGAGCAGCAGGGTCTGCTGGGTCTCGGCGAGACCGAGCTCCCAGGGGCCGCCCGCGTGCTTGAGCGAGGTCAGCGGCGAGGCGCCGGTGCCGCCGTCGTGGCCGGAGACCAGCACCACGTCCGCGTGCGCCTTGGAGACGCCGGCCGCGACCGTGCCGACGCCGACCTCGGAGACCAGCTTCACGTGGATGCGGGCCGCCGGGTTGGCGTTCTTGAGGTCGTGGATCAGCTGAGCCAGGTCCTCGATGGAGTAGATGTCGTGGTGCGGCGGCGGGGAGATCAGGCCGACGCCCGGGGTCGAGTGCCGGGTCTTGGCCACCCACGGGTAGACCTTGTGGCCGGGCAGCTGGCCGCCCTCGCCGGGCTTGGCGCCCTGGGCCATCTTGATCTGGATGTCGTCCGCGTTGACCAGGTACTCGGAGGTGACGCCGAAGCGGCCGGAGGCGACCTGCTTGATCGCGGAGCGGCGCTCCGGGTCGTACAGGCGGTCCGGGTCCTCGCCGCCCTCACCGGTGTTGGACTTGCCGCCGAGGCGGTTCATCGCGATGGCGAGGGTCTCGTGCGCCTCGCGGGAGATCGAGCCGTACGACATGGCGCCGGTGGAGAAGCGCTTGACGATCTCGGAGACCGGCTCGACCTCCTCGACCGGCACCGGGGTGCGGCCGAGCGCGTCCAGCCGGAACAGGCCGCGCAGCGTCATCAGCCGCTCGGACTGCTCGTTCACCCGGTCCGTGTACTGCTTGAAGATGTCGTACCGGCGGTTGCGGGTGGAGTGCTGCAGCCGGAAGACGGTGTCCGGGTCGAACAGGTGCGGCTCGCCCTCGCGGCGCCACTGGTACTCGCCGCCGATCTCCAGCGCGCGGTGCGCGGCCGGGATGCCGGAGGCCGGGTAGGCCTTGGCGTGGCGGGCGGCCACCTCCTTGGCGATCTCGTCGAGGCCGATGCCGCCGAGCTTGGTGGTGGTGCCGGCGAAGTAGGCGCCGACCAGCTCCTCGGAGAGGCCGATCGCCTCGAAGACCTGCGCGCCGCGGTAGGAGGCGACGGTGGAGATGCCCATCTTGGACATGACCTTGAGCACGCCCTTGCCGAGCGCCTTGATCAGGTTCTTGATGGCCTTCTCGGGCTCGATGCCGGTCAGGAAGGTGCCCTGGGCGACGAGGTCCTCGACGGACTCCATCGCCAGGTAGGGGTTGACCGCGCCGGCGCCGTAGCCGATCAGCAGCGCGACGTGGTGCACCTCGCGGACGTCGCCGGCCTCGACCAGCAGCGACACCTGGGTGCGCTGCTTGGTGCGGATGAGGTGGTGGTGGATCGCGGAGGTGAGCAGCAGCGAGGGGATCGGGGCGTGCTCGGCGTCCGAGTGCCGGTCGGAGAGCACGATGATCCGGGCGCCGTCGGCGATCGCGGCGTCGGCCTCGGCGGCGATCGCGGACAGGCGGGCGGCCAGGCCCTCGCCGCCGGCGCCGACCTTGTAGAGGCCGGAGAGCGTGACGGCCTTGAGGCCGGGCTGGTCGCCGTCGTGGTTGATGTGGACCAGCTTGGCCAGCTCGTCGTTGTCGATCACCGGGAAGGTGATGCCGACGGAGCGGCAGGAGGCGGCCTCGGCGCCCAGCAGGTTGCCCTCGGGGCCGAGGTTGGACAGCAGCGAGGTGACGAGCTCCTCGCGGATGGCGTCCAGCGGCGGGTTGGTGACCTGCGCGAAGAGCTGCACGAAGTAGTCGAACAGCAGGCGCGGCTTCTCGGAGAGCGCGGCGATCGGGCTGTCGGTGCCCATCGAGCCGAGTGCCTCGCCGGCGGTCTTGGCCATCGGCGCGAGGATGACCCGCAGCTCCTCCTCGGTGTAGCCGAAGGTCTGCTGGCGGCGGGTGACCGAGGCGTGGGTGTGCGCGATGTGCTCGCGCTCGGGGAGCTTGGCGAGCTGGATCTGGCCGGCCGCGACCCACTCCTCGTAGGGGTGCTCGGCGGCCAGCGCGGACTTGATCTCCTCGTCCTCGACGATGCGGTGCTCCGCGGTGTCGATGAGGAACATCCGGCCCGGCTGCAGGCGGCCCTTCTTGGCCACCTTGTCCTGCTCGATGTCGAGCACGCCGACC
Source organism: Kitasatospora sp. NPDC090091 (assembly GCF_044747365.1). Classification (NCBI taxonomy): domain Bacteria; kingdom Bacillati; phylum Actinomycetota; class Actinomycetes; order Kitasatosporales; family Streptomycetaceae; genus Kitasatospora; species Kitasatospora sp. NPDC090091. The sequence goes on along the minus strand of NZ_JBIVDY010000001.1, from coordinate 338,735 downwards.
TCGGAGGAGAGGACGACCAGGCCGTCCTCGGTGATCCAGTAGCGGGCCGGGCGCAGGCCGTTGCGGTCGAGCACGGCGCCGATCTGGGTGCCGTCGGTGAAGGTGACGCAGGCCGGGCCGTCCCAGGGCTCCATCAGGTTGGAGTGGTACTGGTAGAACGCGCGGCGGGCCGGGTCCATGGTGGCGTGGTTCTCCCACGCCTCCGGGATCATCATCAGCACCGAGTGCGGCAGCGATCGGCCGCCGAGGTGGAGCAGCTCCAGGACCTCGTCGAAGGAGGCCGAGTCGGAGTGGTCCGGGGTGCAGATCGGGAAGATCCGCTCCAGGCCCTGCCCGTTCTCGTTGGCCGGAATCAGGTCGGTGGCGAGCTGGGACTCCCGGGCGGTCATCCAGTTCCGGTTGCCCTTGACCGTGTTGATCTCGCCGTTGTGGGCGACGAAGCGGTACGGGTGGGCGAGCGGCCAGCTCGGGAAGGTGTTGGTCGAGAAGCGCGAGTGCACCAGGCCGAGCGCGGAGGCGTAGAGCCGGTCCGACAGGTCGGGGAAGAAGGGCTCCAGCTGCCCGGTGGTCAGCATGCCCTTGTAGACGATGGTGCGGGCGGAGAGCGAGGGGAAGTACACCCCGGCCTCGCGCTCGGAGCGCTTGCGGACGACGAAGGCGATCCGGTCGAGGGCGAGGCCCTCGACGCCGTCCTTGCCCAGGAAGAGCTGCCGGAAGCGCGGCATCACGCCGCGGGCGGTGGCGCCCAGCAGGTCGGGGGTGACCGGGACGTCGCGCCAGCCGAGGACGGTCAGGCCCTCCTCGGCCGCGACGGCCTCGATCTTCGCGACGGCGGCGGCGTCGGCCGCGTCCTCGTCGGGCAGGAAGGCGATGCCGACCGCGTAGGCGCCGGCGGCGGGGAGCTCGAACCCGACCTTGGTGCGCAGGAACGCGTCCGGGATCTGGGTCAGGATGCCGGCGCCGTCGCCGGAGTCCGGCTCGGCACCGGTGGCGCCCCGGTGCTCCAGGTTCCGCAGGACGGTCAGCGCCTGCTCGACGATCTTGTGGTCGGCGATGCCGGTCAGCGTGGCGACGAAGCCGACGCCGCAGGCGTCGTGCTCGTTCCGCGGGTCGTACAGGCCCTGAGCAGCAGGTCGCGCATCCGGAACGAGCGCGTACGGCGGGCGGGCTGCGCCGGCCTGGAGCTCGTTGGCGGAGTGCATGGATGCAGACAGCATCGGCTCTCCCGTCGTCGTCTTCTTCAAGTGCAGGTGCAGTAGGGACGACGTTGGCCCTGATGCGATTTCGTGCAAGTTACATGATGCCCAAGAACCCGGAAAGCGGAATATCCGGTCCACATCGCGGACGGACCCGCAGGTCAAGGGTGGAGGGAGGACATGCCACGGTGCACGTCCCGACGATTGTGCCCGGCGGTCGGCGGCCCGAAACAGGGGCGAAATCCCCCGGCTACGGAAGCCGATCAAGGCCGCCTGCGAATCCACTCCCGGAATCGGTCCCCGGGATGCGAATCAGCGGCCCCCGAGCCCGGATAGTGAGACTAGGCCAGGTGACGCGCGCACTCCATGTGCGGAACGTCACGCGCTGCGCAGCATAACCATGCAGACGTCTGTACCATCCCACGAGCCCGGGGGCCGCCGGTTCGTGCAGGCCGCCGACCGCAGCCCGCCGCGCAGGTCAGCCCACGTGTCCGCCGATCAGCCACCCGAGCAGGTACGTCACCCCGGCCGCCGTCCCGCCCAGCACCAGCTGCCGCAGCCCGCTGAACCACCAGCTGCGGGCCGTCACCCGGGCCACCACCGCGCCGCAGGCGAACAGGCCGGCCACCGAGAGCAGCAGGGCCGGCAGCAGCGTGGTCGCCCCCAGCAGGTACGGCAGCAGCGGCAGCAGCGCGCCCACCGCGAAGCAGACGAACGACGAGCCGGCCGCCACCCACGGCGACGGCAGGTCGTTGGGGTCGATTCCCAGCTCCTCCCGGGCGTGGATCTCCAGCGTCTGGTCCGGGTCGGCGGACAGCTGCCGGGCCACCTCGTGGGCGAGCTCCGGCTCCACGCCGCGGGCGATGTACAGCTGGGCCAGCTCGGCCAGCTCGCCGTGCGGGTTGCGGCTCAGCTCCAGCCGCTCGGCCTCGATCTCGGCCTGCACCAGCTCGCGCTGCGAGGCCACCGAGGTGTACTCCCCCGCCGCCATCGAGCAGGCCCCGGCCGCCAGGCCGGCCAGGCCGGTCAGCACCACGGTGCCACTGGACACCGCGCCTCCCACCACGCCGGTCATCAGCGCGAAGTTGGAGACCAGCCCGTCCATCGCCCCGAACACGGCCGGCCGCAGCCAGCCGCCGTTCACGTCGCGGTGATGCCCCGCGGCGGGGATGCGGGGGTGGTTCCCGGCCTCGGGCTCCAGGGTGGTCACGCTCACGGTCTTTCCCCTCCCGTTCGATTCTTCTGCGTCGAACGTAGACCGTCTGACCTGGGCATTTCCAGCAAAGTAAGGCTGTCCGAACAGCGCTCCGGCCGCCCTCCGCGAGGTTCGCGGGGGCGGCCGGAAGGCGGGATCGTCCCAGGTCAGGTGAGGTTCTTGGCGTCCTTGTCGGCGCGGTCGGCCGCCGCGTCGGTCGGCTCGGAGGTGCGCTCGGAGCCGGGTTCGGAGCCGGACTCGGCGGCGGGCTTCCCGGCCGCCGGGGCGGACGGCTTCGCCGGCTCCTCGTCGGCCGGGCCGTCGGCGGGCGCCGTTCCGGCCCCCTCCGGACCGTGCGCCGAGGGGTCGAGGGTGGCCGGGTCCTCCCGGCCGGGGCGCTTCCGGCCGACGATCACGAAGTAGGCGACGGCGCCGAGGAAGACCGCGATCGCCACCCAGTCGTTGAGCCGCAGGCCCAGGATGTGGTGCGCCTCGTCGATCCGCAGCCACTCGGTCCAGAACCGGCCGACCGTGTAGGCGGCCACGTACAGCGCGAAGGCCCGGCCGTGGCCGAGGGTGAAGCGGCGGTCCGCCCAGATCACCAGCAGCGCCACGCCGACGCACCAGAGCGACTCGTAGAGGAACGTCGGGTGGTAGGTCCCGGTGACGACCTCGCCGTTCGGCAGCGTCTTGTTGATCTCCAGGCCCCACGGCAGGGTGGTCGCCCGGCCGTACAGCTCCTGGTTGAACCAGTTGCCCCAGCGGCCGAGCGCCTGGGCCAGCGCGATGCCCGGGGCGATCGCGTCGGCGTAGGCGGGCAGCGCCACGCCGTGGCGGCGGCAGCCGATCCAGGCGCCGACCGCGCCGAACGCGATCGCGCCCCAGATGCCGAGGCCGCCCTCCCAGATCTTGAAGGCGTTCCAGGGGTTCTTGCCCTCGGCGAAGTAGAGCTGGTGGTCGGTGATCACGTGGTAAAGCCGGCCGCCGACCAGGCCGAACGGCACGGCCCAGACGGCGATGTCACCGACCGTGTGCTTGCCACCGCCCCGGGCGACCCAGCGCTTGCTGCCGAGCCAGACGGCCACGACGACACCGAGGATGATGCAGAAGGCATAGGCGCGCAGCGGGATCGGTCCGAGGTACAGGACGCCCCGAGACGGGCTGGGAATGTAGGCGATATCCATGGCAGCTCCGACGCTACAGGGTCGGCGGCCCGGCCTGGACACCCCGCGGGTCACAGATCGGCTCACAGATCCCGAACAACATGGTGACGGCACGCCGCCGCCCCCTCCGGACGGGGAGGGGGCGGCGGCCGGCCGGTGCGCCGGGCCCGGGCTCAGCCGGCCTTCGGCGAGGGGTTGTTGGGCTCCGAGGCGGTGCTGGTCGGCGCCGGGGACTGGCCGTGCGAGCCGGTGCTGCCCAGCGTCTTGCCCTGGTTGGCGGCGTCCACCGCCTCCACCAGGTTCTGCGGGGTGACCTCCTGGTTGCCGTTCTTCGGGTAGACCGGCTGCCCGTTGAGCAGCACCGTCGGGGTGGACTTGAAGCTGGACTTGTCGAAGTCCTGCTGCACCGCGGAGACCCAGCCGCCGTACTTGTTCTCGTTGACGCAGGCCTCGAAGGCGGGCGTGACCAGCCCGTCGACCTGCTTGGCGAGGCTGATCAGGACGGCCTTGTCACCGAAGGCGTCGTTGGTCTCGTCCGGCTGGTTGCGGTAGAGCACGTCGTGGTAGTCGCGGAAGTGCCCGGCGTCCTGGGCGCAGGCCAGCGCGTTGGCGGCGGTCTTCGAGCCCTTGCCCGGCACGGCCCGGTCGATGAACGAGACGATGTGGTACTGGGTGCTGATCTTGCCCGCGTCCTCCAGCTGGTCGACCGTCGGGGAGAACTCGCGCTCGAAGCTGCCGCAGGCGGGGCAGCGCGGGTCCTCGTAGACGGTGAGCACGGAGGGCGCGTCGGCCGCGCCGACCGGGATGACCAGGTTCTTGTCGCCGATCGTGCCGGCGGGCGCGGCGGTGGGGGTCTCGGGCTTGGAGCGCTCGTTCTGCACCACGACGCCGGTGATCACGGCGGCGGCGATCACGGCCAGCACCACCCCGCCGACCACCAGCTTCTTCTTGCGCTTGGCGCGGGCCTCATCGGCCGCCCGTTCCGCCAGCATCCGCTCGCGGGCGGTGCGCTTGCCTTCTCGGTTCTTCTCGCTCATTGCCTTGACATTCACAATCGGGGCCTGGTCCGGGTCGGGGTCGGGTGTGGGGTGCGGTGGTGCGCCGGCCGGTCAGCTCGCCAGCCATTCGTCCGCCGAGAACCTGGTGCGGGGGTACCGGATCAGCCACCCGGCGAGCAGCAGGAACCCGGTGTCGCGCAGGATCTCCTGCAGGTACTCGGTCTTCGACGCGTCCACCGTCCCGCCGCCGCCGAAGCAGCCGCAGTCGATCGAGATGCCGCGCGCCCAGGCGGAGGCGATCCCGGCGATGAAGGCGAGCAGCAGCACCGCCGAGACGATCGCGACCAGGCGGACGCCGAGGCCGATCAGCAGCAGCAGCGCGAGTGCCAGCTCCAGGAACGGCAGGGCGTAGCCGACCGGCTTGACCAGGGACTCGGGCAGGATCTCGTACGCGCGGACGGCCTGCGCGGCTTCGGCCGGGTCGGCGGTCTTGGCCAGCCCGGCCCACCCCCACACCACCGCCAGGCCGAGCCGGGCGGCCGTGCTGACCCACGCCGTTCCGCTCCACTGCGCCAGCCGGCCGGCCGCCATCGGGAAACCCCCCTCGGGAAACACGTTCACTTCCTGATGAACCGTAAGAGATGAAGGGCGGTTCCTCCATATTCAGGAATTAAGCCGGACGGGTGACGTCTGATGACGTTCTGTCCGAATCCGTTCTAGCGGGCGTTCGGGTCGCAGCCCGCCGGCCACCCCGGGCCGAGGAGGTCCCGCCGCCCGTCGTGCGCCGCGCGCGCGGCCCGGGCCACCGCGTCCTCCCGGGCCGCCTCGGCGCAGACGTAGGCGTCCCGCTCGGCCCGCTCCGCACCCCGCCTGGCCAGCGCCTGGCCGACCACGGCGTCCGCCCCCACGGCGGCGCTCAGGGCCAGGACGGCCGCGGCCGCCCGCAGCAGCACGGCTCGCTGGAGACCCGGCACCGGCCGACCCCTTCCGTTCGTTCCCGCCCTCGCACACGTCGTTCGTGCACTCGTCCCTCCACTCAACGCCGGTCAACCACCGCTGATGCGTCTACCCGTCGCTGTTCACTCGTTCGGGTTCCGTTCGGCCCGGAACGCCCCCGCAACGCCGACGGCCCGCCGCCCCGCGAGGGGGCGACGGGCCGTCGGGCAGGTCCGGTCAGCGGCGGCGGACGCCCTCCGCCAGCTCGCCGGCCAGCGTCCGCACCGCGGCGAGCGCGGACTGCTCGTCGCCGTCGGCGTCCAGGATCCGCTGGACGAAGGCCGAGCCGACGATCACACCGTCGGCGAAGCCGGCCACCTGGGCCGCCTGGTCCGCCGTCGAGACGCCGAGACCGACGCAGACCGGCAGGTCGGTGGTGGCCCGGGTGCGGGCGACCAGGTCCTCGGCGAGGTCGCCGACCTGGGCCCGGGAGCCGGTCACGCCCATCACCGCGGCCGCGTAGACGAAGCCGGAGCCGGCCGCGGTGACCTCGGCGAGCCGCCCGTCCTTGCTGCTGGGGGCGACCACGAACACGGTGTCCAGCCCGTGCTCGTCCGCCGCCTTGCGCCACTCCTCGGACTCCTCCACCGGCAGGTCCGGCAGGATGCAGCCCGCGCCGCCGGCCGCGGCCAGGTCGGCGGCGAAGCGCGCGGTGCCGTAGCGCTCGACCGGGTTCCAGTAGGTCATCACCAGCACGGCGGCCGCGGGGTGGGCCGCGGCGACCTCCTGGACGGTGCGCAGCACGTCCTTGATCCGGACGCCGCCGCGCAGCGCGATGTCGTCGGCGGTCTGGATGGTCGGACCGTCCAGGACCGGGTCGGAGTGCGGCAGGCCGACCTCGACGACGTCGCAGCCGCCCTCGATCAGCGCGTTGACCGCCCGCACGCCGCCGTCCACGCTCGGGAAGCCGGCCGGCAGGTAGCCGATCAGCGCGGCGCGGCCCTCCGCCTTGGCGCCGGCGAGGATGTCACTGAGCTTCGATGCCATGGTCACTTACCCCCGCGGGCCGCGTCGCCGGCCGGCTCGTCGTACAGGCCGAAGTACTCGGCCGCGGTGTGCATGTCCTTGTCGCCGCGCCCGGAGAGCGAGACCAGGATGGTGGCCTCCGGACCGAGCTCGCGGCCCAGCTCCAGGGCGCCGGCCAGCGCGTGGGCGCTCTCGATGGCCGGGATGATGCCCTCGGTGCGGGACAGCAGCCGCAGCGCCTGCATCGCGGCGTCGTCGGTGACCGGGCGGTACTCGGCCCGCCCGGTGTCCTTCAGCCAGGCGTGCTCCGGGCCGACGCCCGGGTAGTCGAGGCCGGCCGAGATGGAGTGCGACTCGATGGTCTGGCCGTCCTCGTCCTGCAGGACGTAGGTGCGCGAGCCGTGCAGCACGCCCGGGTCGCCCTTGGTGAGGGTGGCGGCGTGCCTGGGGGTCTCGGCGCCCTCGCCGGCCGCCTCGCAGCCGATCAGGCGCACGCCGGCGTCCGGGATGAACTCGTGGAAGATGCCCATCGCGTTGGAGCCGCCGCCGACGCAGGCGACGACGGCGTCGGGCAGCCGGCCGGTGCGGTCCAGCACCTGCTGCCGGGCCTCCACGCCGATCACCCGGTGGAAGTCGCGCACCATCATCGGGAACGGGTGCGGGCCGGCCACGGTGCCGAACAGGTAGTGGGTGGAGTCCACGTTGGCGACCCAGTCGCGGAACGCCTCGTTGATGGCGTCCTTGAGGGTGCGGCTGCCGGACTTGACCGACACCACCTCGGCACCGAGCATCCGCATCCGGGCGACGTTCAGCGCCTGGCGCTGGGTGTCGACCTCGCCCATGTAGATGGTGCAGTCGAAGCCGAACAGCGCGCAGGCGGTGGCGGTGGCCACCCCGTGCTGGCCGGCGCCGGTCTCGGCGATGATCCGGGTCTTGCCCATCCGCCGGGTCAGCAGCGCCTGGCCCAGCACGTTGTTGATCTTGTGCGAGCCGGTGTGGTTGAGGTCCTCGCGCTTGAGTAGGACGCGGGCTCCGCCCGCCTCGGCGGAGAACCGGTGCACGTCGGTCAGCGGGCTGGGGCGGCCGGTGTAGTCGCGCAGCAGCCCGTCCAGCTCGGCGGCGAAGGCCGGGTCGGCCTTGGCCTTCTCGTACTCCTCGGCGACCTGCTCCACGGCGGCGACCAGCGCCTCCGGGATGAAGCGGCCCCCGTAGGCGCCGAAGTAGCCGCGGGCGTCCGGCACGTCGGCGCCGGACAGGTGGTCCTTCTCGGACATGGTGGGTCCTTCTCGAAGATGACGACAGTGGACGTCGGAACGGCTGGATCAGCCGTACGTCCTGCGCCATCGACGGCCCGGCACCTGCCCGGGCTCGCAGCCGATCACGTAGCGCACCCGCCTGCCCAGCACACGGCGTGCGGGCGCGCGGCAGCCGCGCGGGCGGCAGCCGGGGGCGAGACGGGAGGCGAGTTTCACGGCGGCGGGATCAGTCCTTGTGCCGGATGGCGGGGTGGGCGCCGGCCGCGACCAGGTCGGCCACCGCGGCGCGCGGGTCGCTGCCGGTCACCAGGGACTCGCCGACCAGGACCGCGTCGGCCCCCAGGTTGGCGTAGGAGATCACGTCCAGCGGGCCGCGCACGCCGGACTCGGCGACCTTGACGATGCCGTCCGGGATCGCGTGGACGACGTTGCCGAAGGTGTTCCGGTCGACCTCCAGGGTCTTGAGGTTGCGGGCGTTGACGCCGATGATCTTCGCGCCGGCGTCCACCGCGCGCTTGATCTCCTCCTCGTCGTGCACCTCGACCAGCGGGGTGAGGCCGATCGACTCGGCGCGCTCGATCAGCGACACCAGGGCCGGCTGGTCGAGGGCCGCGACGATCAGCAGCGCGAGGTCGGCGCCGTGGGCGCGGGCCTCCCAGAGCTGGTACGCGGTGACGATGAAGTCCTTGCGCAGCAGCGGGGTGTCCACCGCGGCGCGGACGGCGTCCAGGTCGGCCAGCGACCCGCCGAAGCGGCGCTGCTCGGTCAGGACGCTGATCGCGGCGGCACCGCCGGCCGCGTAGTCGGCCGCCAGGGCGGCCGGATCGGCGATCGCGGCCAGCGCGCCCTTGGACGGGCTGGAACGCTTGACCTCGCAGATCACCCGGACCCCGTCGCCCTTCAGGGCCGCGACGCCGTCCTTGGCGTCCGGGGCCTTGGCGGCGAGCTCCTTGAGCTCGTCCAGGGAGACCCGGGCCTGCCGCTCGGCGAGGTCCTCACGGACTCCCTCGATGATCGTGTCGAGGACACTCATGCACCCACCTCGCTCCGCTCGGCGGGCGCTGGACGCGACGCGCCGCTGTGATCGGTTCTCCCCCGGCCTCCGGCCGAGGGGATCCCCAGGCTCCGCTTGCACACGAGAGCGCCCCCATCGTTGGTCTGCCAGTCGTTCTGGCGGAAAGCCGGACAGCCAGTCGGGCCTCCGGCCCTTCGATGGTATCGGCACCGGGGGGCGCGGGGCGCATCCGCCCGGCGCGCGTCTCGCGGTTCGGACGCTCCCCCGGACGGCCACAGGGCGCCTCCCAGCTGGGGATTCGCCGTCCCCGCCGCCCGTGGTTTCAGACCAGCGGGGGTGCCAGACCGGCCCCGATCGGCAGATTCCGGACCACCGTGAAGACCAGCAGCAGGAGGGCGACCAGCACCCAGCGCCGGACGCCGAGCGCGAGCCGGGGCGCCGGTCCGCCGGTCGCCGCGGCCCAGACCCAGCGCACCCAGAGCACGGACAGCACCGCGAACAGCAGCACCGCGGGCGCGTTGTCGTGCAGCGCGCCGCTGAGGTCCCCGTGGACCAGCGCGTGGACGCAGCGCAGTCCGCCGCAGCCCGGGCACCACCAGCCGGTGGCGGCCAGGAACGGACAGATCGGGTAGTGGCCGGGGGCGTTCGGGTCCACCAGGGCGATGTAGGTGGTGGGGACGGCCACCGCGGCGAGGGCGGCCAGCGGCACGCCCAGCCGGCGCAGGACCGGCGGCCGGGCGGAGGCGGTGGGGGCGGCGTTCACGCCCCTGATTCTGCCCGCCCGGCGCGGCGCCGGACACCGTGACACAGCGGGCGGGGCGCAGCGGGCCGCCGGGAAAAGCGAAACGGCGGGCGTGGCGCCCGCCGTCGTGCCTCGGGCCCGAAGGCCCGTTCGGATCAGGCGGCGGCGAGCGCGGCCTGGTGCTCCTCGACGGTCATGAGGTGCTGGCTCGGCTGCTTGCCCATGCCCGCCATCGCCATGGCCTTGCCGACCACGCCGCCGAGCAGGACGACCGCCAGGCCGGCCCAGACCAGCAGCACCGACGGGAGGATCATGGCGACGCCCGCGATCGCGAAACCGATGAAGGTGATGGTCACGCCGGTCCAGGCGGCGGGGGTGTGGCCGTGTGCTGCTGCTGCCATCTGAATGGTGCTCCTAGGCTCTCGGGGCCCGGCCGGGCCTGCGGGCCCCTGGCGGGTTGACGTGTTCCATTGTGCCGGGCCACACACCGGCACCCCAAAGGGGGTGCTCGTCTATCAGGTCACATCCGGCCCGGTCACCGGCGGTCAGACCGCGGTGGGGTCCTCGCCGCGGTCCAGGGCCTTCCACAGGTCGGCCGGCGACTCGGCCGCCTTCGCCGGGGCCTTGCGGGTCGGCGCGTCGTACCGGCTGCCCATGGCCGGCCAGCCCCGCCCGTACCGCGCGGTGAGCAGCCCGGCCAGCGCCAGCAGCAGCCCGCCGACCAGCGCCACCCACGGCCAGGCGGTGTGGGCGACGTCGGTGGCGGCGGTGCCCGACAGGGCCAGCTTGCGGGCCGCCTCGGAGTCCAGCGAGGCGGTGTCGCCCGCCCCGGCCGCGGCCGCCGCGGCGGCGCCGAGGCCGGCCAGCAGCGTCAGCGCGCCGACCGCGATCCGGCCTGCGCCGCGGACCGCGAAGACCGCGACCGCCGCCGCCAGCGCCACCAGCGCCAGCCCGCCCGGCAGCTCGGAGATCCGGCTGCCGGTGACGGAGACCTCCAGCGTCCCGGCGGCCGCCCCGGCCACCCGGCCCTCGGCCCAGACCCGGCCGACGGCCGTCAGCACCAGCACCACGCCCAGCAGGGTCAGCAGCAGCATCAGGCCGAGCGTGCGCCGCCCGGCCTTCGCGGGGGCGGCGGGGGCGGCTTCGGTACGGGACTGCTCAGGAACGCTCACCCGTCCACTATCCCCGACCGCACGCCCCGCCCCCACCCCGGGTCGGGGACCTACCGCGGGTCGGGCGCGAAGCCGTCGGTCGACAGCACGAGGGTGCGTTCCGCCAGCGGCAGGAAGACGTCGTTGCCGAAGGGCACCCGCTCGGCCTCCCGGTAGGCGCCGGGGGGCTCCGGGTGGCTGTGCACGGTGCAGGCCGCCTCCTCCGGGTCCACCACCACGTACAGCGGCACGCCGCACTCGGCGAGGTAGCGCTGCTTGCGGACGAAGTCGCCGTCCTGCTGGGTCCGGGGGACGACCTCCAGCACCGCCCGGAGGTCGTCCGAGCGGTACCGCCCGCCGGCCGTGGGCCGCGCCCCCGGCGCGATCACCGCGAGGTCGGGCGCGTACCCGTACCGCGGGGACGGGAAGTCCACGACCTCACCGGTGAGCACGGTGCCGTGCCCCGCGAGCTGCTGCTCGACCTGGGCCGCCGCCCCGAGGGCGACCTCCCAGTGCCCCTGGCCGCGCGGGGTCATGGTGATCTTCCCCGCGGTGATCTCCACCCGGTACCCGCGCGGGAGGCGCACACCCGCGAGGGCGTCCCAGGCCGATCCGGCGTCCTGCTGGTCCGACATGCCCGCCTCCTCGCCGCCGCACCGCACCGGCGCGGCTCACACCTCCGGCGTGCGCAGCGTATTCGCGGTGGCCACCGCCCGCAGGACGGCCGCCGCCTTGTTGCGGCACTCGGTGTCCTCGCCGTGCGGGTCGGAGTCGGCGACCACGCCCGCGCCCGCCTGGACGTAGGCGGTGCCGTCGCGCAGCACGGCGGTGCGGATGGCGATCGCGGTGTCGGAGTCCCCGGCGAAGTCCAGGTAGCCGACGCAGCCGCCGTACAGGCCCCGGCGGGTGGGCTCCAGCTCCTCGATGATGCGCATCGCCCGCGGCTTCGGCGCGCCGGAGAGGGTGCCGGCCGGGAAGCATGCGGTCAGCACGTCGAAAGCGGTCCGGCCGGGCGCCACCCGGCCGGTGACGGTCGAGACGATGTGCATGACGTGGCTGTAGCGCTCGATCTGCATGAAGTCGACCACCTCGACGCTGCCCGGCGCGCAGACCCGGCCGAGGTCGTTGCGGCCGAGGTCGACCAGCATCAGGTGCTCGGCCCGCTCCTTCGGGTCGGCGAGCAGCTCGGCGGCCAGCTCCGCGTCCTCGTGCGGGGTGGCGCCGCGGTGCCGGGTGCCGGCGATCGGGTGCAGCATCGCCTCGCCCTCGGTGACCTTGACCAGCGCCTCCGGGCTGGAGCCGACCACGTCGAAGCCGCCCTCGGCTCCGCCGTCCGCGCCGGGGAAGCGGAAGAGGTACATGTACGGGCTCGGGTTGGTGGTGCGCAGCACCCGGTAGACGTCCAGCGCCGAGGCCGGGCAGGGCGCCTCGAACCGCTGCGAGGGCACCACCTGGAAGGCCTCCCCGGCCCGGATCCGTTCCTTGACCTCCTCCACGGCCGCCCGGTAGGGCGCCCCGCCGAACGGCGAGCGGACCTCGCCGGGGCCGGAGGGGGTGAAGGTGGCCAGGCCCGGGTCGACCGGCTTGAGCAGGTCGGTCTCCATCGCGTCGAGCCGGGCCACGGCGTCCGCGTAGGCCTCGTCCACGCCGCTCGACAGGTCGTTGTGGTTGACGGCGTTGGCGATCAGCAGCACCGTGCCGTCGGCGTGGTCCAGCACGGCGAGGTCGGTGGCCAGCAGCATGGTCAGCTCGGGGAGCTTGAGGTCGTCCGGGTTGAGGTCGGGCAGCTTCTCCAGCCGGCGGACGACGTCGTAGCCGAGGTAGCCGACCAGGCCGCCGGTGAGCGGGGGCAGGCCGTCGTCGGTGTGGCGCGGGGTGTGCAGCGCCTCCAGCGCGGCGCGCAGCACCTGGAGCGGGTCGCCCGTGGTGGGGATGCCCACCGGCGGGGTGCCGAGCCACCGGGCGTTCCCCTCCGGGTCGGCGGTGAGCACCGCGGCGCTGCGCACGCCGACGAAGGAGTACCGGGACCAGCTGCGGCCCTGCTCGGCGGACTCCAGCAGGAAGGTGCCGGGGCGCTCGGCGGCGAGGCTGCGGTAGAGGCCGATCGGGGTGAGCCCGTCCGCGAGGAGCCTGCGGGTGACCGGGATGACCCGGGTGTCGGCGGCGAGCTTGCGGAAGGCTTCGAGATCCATGGCGGGCGGCACCTTCTGGTCGTGGTCGGCTTCTGGCGGCGTTCGGCGGTGGAGCGGGCGGCGCTGCGGCGCTGCAGCGCGGCGGCCGGCGGGATCAGCCGAGCGGGAGCACGTCGGCGTCGAAGCAGGTGCGGTCGCCGGTGTGGCAGGCGGCCCCGGTCTGGTCCACCTTGACCAGCAGGGTGTCGCCGTCGCAGTCCAGCGCGACCGAGACGACCCGCTGGGCGTGGCCCGAGGTGTCGCCCTTGACCCAGTACTCCCGGCGGCTGCGGCTCCAGTAGGTGCAGCGGCCGGTGGTGAGGGTGCGGTGCAGCGCCTCGTCGTCCATCCAGCCGAGCATCAGCACCTCGCCGGTGTCGTGCTGCTGCGCGATGGCCGGGAGCAGTCCGTCCGGGGTGCGCTTGAGCCGGGCGGCGATCTCGGGGGCCAGCGCGGTGGAGCCGGGAGCGGCGGGCGTGGTGGGGGTGGTGGACATGCGCCCATTGTGTCAGCCCGGCCCTGCGCACACGTGCGCCGTCCGCCACCCGATCCCGAGAGCCCTCTCAATGCGGGCGTTCGCAGCCTTCGGGCCAGATGCGGTGGACGAACAACCCAGCCTGCTGCGCCAGTTCGGCGACCCGGGCGGGCTCGCTGCCGGGCTCGCCGTCCCAGACCGCGATCAGCTCGTCGATCATGCCGACCAGGGCCCGGCCGGTGTCGTGGCCGAGGCCCCCGTGCTCGACCGGGGCCAGCCGGTGGACGGCGTTGGCCTCGTTCATCAGCTGCAGCCGGGTGGCGCGGTGCCGGTCGCCGGCGCGGCCGACGACGGACGCCCCCGCGGGGACGATGACCTCCACCTTGCCGCCGTGCTCCAGCACCGACCGGGCGAACCAGCTCTCCGGGCCCTCGTCGGCGCAGGTGACGCCGACCAGCTCGTACGGGCCGAAGGTGGTGACGAGCCGCCAGAGGTCCCCGCGGACCAGCATCTCGGTGATGCCTCCCGACAGGCCCCGGTGACCGGTGATTCCGACGCGCATCCGCATACTCCTGGGATCGTGTCGTGCCGGGGCGAGCCTATCCGACCGCACCGGCCCCGCCCGGCGCCGCACGGCCTCCTCCGCTCCGCCCCGGCCCGCTGCGGTCTGCTCGTACGAGTTGTGCCAACCGCCTGCCGGGAGGGGCCGCGGTGGGCCATCCTCGTGGCCATGACCTCCGAGCAGCCGACCCCCGCGCAGCCGCCCGAGCCCGCCGCACGCCCGCCGCGGGGCCTGGTCCTCGCCGTCGCCGCGGTGCTGGCCGCGCTGCTCGCGGTGGTGGCCACGGTCATGCTCTGGCCGGAGAAGGAGTCGGCCCCGCTCCCGCCGCCGCCCTCCCCCGCCACGGCCACGCCGTCCCCGACGCCCACCCCGACCCCCACGCCCACGCCGACGCCGAGCAGGGTGGTGCCGTACACCTTCTTCCCGGTCGGGACGTGCTTCGACCACCCTCAGCAGACCAAGACCGTCACCAAGCCGGAGGCCCGCCCCTGCGAGGGGGAGCACGACGGCGAGGTCGTCGCCGACCTCCTGCTGCCGGACGGGCTGACCGAGACCCAGCTGAACAAGGCCGTCCGGGACGGCTGCAAGGAGTCGCTGGCCGCGGCCGAGGCCCGCCAGGGCGGCGGGACATTCTACACCCTGCCGATCGGGCCGCCGATGGCGCAGTACCAGCAGGGCTGGCGGGACTACACCTGCTCGCTCACCTCCGGCACCCGCCCGGGCACCCCCAAACTCACCGGGCACCTCAAGTGACGCGGTGAGGACGCCCTACGCTGACACCATGTCGAACCACGCCCTCGCCGAGCGCCACCGGTTGGCCGAGCTGCTGGCCGCCGCCGGGCCGGACGCGCCCACCCTCTGTGCCGGGTGGTCCACCCGGGACCTCGCCGCCCATCTCGTCGTCCGGGAGCGGCGGCCGGACGCTGCGGCGGGGATCCGGGTCGGCGCCCTCGCCGGCCACACGCACCGGGTGCAGTCCGGGTACGCCGAACGCCCGTACGAGGAGCTGCTGCGGCTGTTCCGCTCCGGCCCGCCGGTGCTCTCGCCGTTCGCCCTGCCCGGCGCCGACGAGGCCGCCAACACCGTCGAGTACTTCGTGCACGCGGAGGACGTCCGCCGGGCCGGCGAGAAGTGGACGCCGCAGCCGGTGCCGCCCGGGCGGGCCGACGCGCTCTGGCGCCGGCTGCCGCTGCTGGCCCGGATGGAGGCGGGCCGCCGCTCCCCGGTCCGGCTGGAGCTGAGCCGCCCGGAGGGGCAGAGCCTGACGGTCGGCCCGGCCGGGGCGCCGATGGTGCGGATCACCGGCGAGCCGGGCGAGCTGGTGCTGTTCGTCTACGGCCGCGGCGAGCGCACCGAGCTGGCCGTGGACGGCCCGCCGGACGCGGTCACCGCACTGCGGCACGTCCTGCCGCTGCCGCAGTAGCGGGTGGGCCCGGCCGGCGCGTGTCCGGCTGCGGATGTCAGTGGCGGAGTGCAGACTCGCTAGGGGCCGCCTCGCCGACCCGTCCGGGGTCGGCCGGCCGTCGTTTCCGTCGAAGGAGCACCACCCCATGCTCACCACCGACTTTCCCGCCGGCTCGCCCTGTTGGATCGACCTCGGCAGCCCGGACCCGGCCGCGGCCGCGACCTTCTACGGCGCGGTCTTCGGCTGGACGTTCCAGGACCTCGGCCCGGACGCGGGCGGCTACGGCTTCCTCCAGGCCGCCGGCAAGACCGTGGCCGCCGTCGGTCCGCTGACCGAGGAGGGCGCGCAGTCCGCCTGGACGACGTACTTCCGCACGCCCGACGCGGACGCCACCGCCGCCGCCGTCGAGAAGGCCGGTGGCACCGTGCGGGTCGCGCCGTTCGACGTCATGGAAGCCGGCCGGATGGCCCAGCTGACCGACCCGCAGGGCGCGCAGTTCGCGATCTGGCAGGCCGGCACCACCACCGGTCTGGACGCGGTGTCCACCGACAACGCGCTGGTCTGGGCCGAGCTGCACACCTCGAACCAGGAGGCCGGCTTCGCCTTCTACCAGCAGGTGTTCGGGTGGCGCTCGGAGAAGTTCCCCGCGCCGGGGATGACCTACCTGGTGGTCTCCCCCGCCGAGGGCGACCAGCGGGCCACCACCTTCGGCGGCATCGCCCCGATCATGGCCGAGGGCCAGCCGCCGTCCTGGACGCCGTACTTCGCCACCGAGGTGGTGGACGAGCTGGTCGGCCGGGCGCAGGCGGCCGGCGGCCAGGTGCTGATGGCCGCCGACGACATCCCGAACGTCGGCCGGATCGCCTGGCTGGCGGACCCGTTCGGCGCGCCGTTCGCGCTGATCAAGGGCGAACCGCAGGACTCCTGAACCCGCAGGGGCCCTGAACCCGGGGGCCCTGAACGGCGGCAGGGCCCGCCCACCGTGCGGTGGGCGGGCCCTGGTGTGTCTGGTGTGCCCTGCCGGGCACAGCTCAGCGGACCGGGTGACCGGCCTCGCGCAGCGCGTTCTTGACCTCGCGGATCCGCAGGTCGCCGAAGTGGAAGACGCTGGCGGCCAGCACCGCGTCCGCGCCGGCGTCCACCGCCGGGGCGAAGTCGGCCGTCCGGCCGGCGCCGCCGGAGGCGATCACCGGGACGGACACGGTCTTGCGGACCGCCCGGATCAGCTCCAGGTCGTAGCCGTCCTTGGTGCCGTCCGCGTCCATCGAGTTGAGCAGGATCTCGCCCGCGCCCAGCTCGGCGGCCCGGCCGGCCCACTCGACGGCGTCCAGGCCGGTGCCCCGGCGCCCGCCGTGCGTGGTGACCTCGAAGCCGGACGGCGTCTCGGTGCCCTCCGGGCAGCGCCGGGCGTCCACCGAGAGGACCAGCACCTGGCGGCCGAACCGCCGGGCGATCTCGCGGATCAGCTCCGGGCGGGCGATCGCCGCGGTGTTGACGCCGATTTTGTCGGCGCCGGCGCGCAGCAGCTTGTCGACGTCGTCGGGGGTGCGGATGCCGCCGCCGACGGTCAGCGGGATGAAGACCTGCTCGGCGGTGCGGCGGACCACGTCGTAGGTGGTCTCGCGGTCGCCGGAGGAGGCGGTGATGTCGAGGAAGGTCAGCTCGTCGGCGCCCTCGGCGTCGTAGAGCTTGGCCATCTCGACCGGGTCACCGGCGTCGCGCAGGTTCTGGAAGTTGACGCCCTTGACCACCCGGCCGGCGTCGACGTCCAGGCAGGGGATGACTCGTACGGCGAGGGTCACGGCTGTCCGCCTTCCACAGTGCTTGCCAGCCCGGGCCGGTGGGCGTCGAGTTCCACCTCGACCAGCATCCGGGGGTCGATCAGGCCCTGGACCACCACCATGGCGGCCACCGGGCGTACGTTCTCGAAGAGTTCGCGGTGGGCGCGGGCCACCGCGTCCACGTCACGGGCGTGGGTCAGGTACATCCGGGTGCGGACCACGTCGTCCGCGGTCAGGCCGTACGCGGCCAGGGCGTCCAGGCCGACCCGGAAGGAGGCGATCGCCTGCTCGTACGGGTCGCCCTCGCCGATGAGGGCCCGCCCCTGGAAGGGCCGGGCGCCGGCCACGTGCACGTGGTCGCCCACAGCGACCGCCTGCACCGAACCGAACACCTCCTCCCAGGGGGAGACTCCGCCGACCCGACCGCGCACGACCTGACGTTCCGTCATCCTGAAACCGCCTCCAGGGCCTCTTCGAGCGTGAACTTCTGCTCGTAGAGTGCCTTGCCGACGATGGCGCCCTCGACTCCCTCGCCGGTCAGCGTGGCGATGGCGCGCAGGTCGTCCAGCGAGGAGACGCCGCCGGAGGCGACCACCGGCTTGTCGGTGGCGGCGCAGACGTCGCGCAGCAGCTGCAGGTTGGGGCCGGTCAGGGTGCCGTCCCGGTTGACGTCGGTGACGACGTAGCGGGCGCAGCCCTCGGCGTCGAGGCGGGCCAGCACGTCGAAGAGCTGGCCGCCGTCGCGGGTCCAGCCGCGGCCGCGCAGGGTGGTGCCGACCACGTCCAGGCCGACGGCGATCTTGTCGCCGTGCTCGGCGATGACCTTGGCGACCCACTCGGGGCTCTCCAGGGCGGCGGTGCCGAGGTTGACCCGGGTGCAGCCGGTGGCGAGGGCGGCGGCCAGCGAGGCGTC
The DNA here is from genome assembly GCF_044747365.1 of Kitasatospora sp. NPDC090091. NCBI lineage: Bacteria > Bacillati > Actinomycetota > Actinomycetes > Kitasatosporales > Streptomycetaceae > Kitasatospora > Kitasatospora sp. NPDC090091. The sequence continues at coordinate 320,750 of NZ_JBIVDY010000001.1, read as the reverse complement.
GTCGCGGATGCCGCCGGAGAGCTCGACCTTGATGTCCAGCGCGCCGGTGACCTCGCGGAGCAGGTCGCGGTTGCTGCCGGTGCCGAAGGCGGCGTCCAGGTCGACCAGGTGGAGCCACTCGGCGCCGGCGTTCTGCCAGGCCAGGGCGGCGGCGAGCGGCTCGCCGAAGGAGGTCTCGGTGCCGGAGGCGCCCTTGACCAGGCGGACGGCCTGGCCGTCCCGGACGTCGACGGCGGGGAGCAGTTCGAGGCGGGTCATGGTGTCAGCTCTCAGATCGTCAGAGGGTGTTGACCCAGTTGGTCAGCAGGGCGGCGCCGGCGTCGCCGGACTTCTCGGGGTGGAACTGGGTGGCCCAGAGCGGGCCGTTCTCCACGGCCGCGACGAACGGCTGCCCGTGGGTGGCCCAGGTGACCAGCGGGGGGTCGATCCGCGCGCTGTGGATCTCCATGTCCCAGTGCCGCACCCCGTAGGAGTGCACGAAGTAGAAGCGGGTGTCGGCGTCGAGGCCGGCGAACATCCGGCTGCCCTCGGGGGCGTCGACGGTGTTCCACCCCATGTGCGGGACGACCGGCGCGTCCAGCGGCTCGACCGTGCCGGGCCACTCGTCGCAGCCGGGGGTCTCCACCCCGTGCTCGACGCCCTTCTCGAAGAGGATCTGCATGCCGACGCAGATGCCCAGCACGGGGCGGCCCCCGGAGAGCCGGCGGTCGATGATCCAGTCGCCCCGGACGCCCTTGAGCCCGCGCATGCAGGCCTCGAAGGCGCCGACGCCGGGGACGAGCAGGCCGTCCGCGTCCATCGCCGCCCGGTAGTCGGAGGTGACGGTGACGTTGGCGCCCGTGCGCTCGACGGCGCGCTGGGCCGAGCGGAGGTTGCCCGAGCCGTAGTCGAGCACGACGACGTTCTTGCCCATGTTCAGGTTTCCCGGTCTTTCGTTCGCTCGACGGTTACAGGCGCATCAGGCCGGAGACCAGGCACATCGCCGAGCCCAGCGCGAGGACGAGGATGACGCCCTTCGACTGCTTCTGCTTCCAGAACGAGATCACGCCGCCGGCCAGGAAGAGGCCGGCGAAGAGGAGGACGACGGCGGACTTGCTCACAGTGCACCCTTGGTCGACGGGAGGATGCCGGCCGCGCGCGGGTCGCGCTCGGCGGCGTAGCGCAGCGCCCGGGCCAGCGCCTTGAACTGGCACTCCACGATGTGGTGCGCGTTGCGCCCGTACGGCACGTGGACGTGCAGGGCTATCTGGGCCTGCGCCACGAAGGACTCCAGGATGTGCCGTGTCATCGTGGTGTCGTAGCTGCCGATCATCGGCGCCATGTTCTCCGGCTCGGTGTGCACCAGGTAGGGGCGGCCGGAGAGGTCCACGGTGACCTGGGCGAGCGACTCGTCCAGGGGCACCGTGCAGTTGCCGAAGCGGTAGATGCCGACCTTGTCGCCGAGCGCCTGCTTGAAGGCGGCGCCGAGCGCGAGGGCGGTGTCCTCGATCGTGTGGTGGGTGTCGATGTGCAGGTCGCCGTCGGTCTTCACGGTGAGGTCGAAGAGGCCGTGGCGGCCGAGCTGGTCGAGCATGTGGTCGTAGAACCCGACGCCCGTGGAGATGTCGGTCCTGCCGGTGCCGTCGAGGTCGATCTCGACCAGGACCGAGGTCTCCTTGGTGGTGCGCTCGATGCGTCCGATGCGGGTCATACGGGGTACAGCTCCTTGATCACTGTTGCGACGGCGTCCAGGAAGGCGTCGTTCTCGGCGGGGGTGCCGGCGGTGACGCGCAGCCAACCGGGAACGCCGTTGTCCCGGACCAGGACGCCGCGGTCGAGGATGGCCTGCCAGACGGCGTGGGTGTCCTCGAAGCGGCCGAACTGGACGAAGTTGGCGTCCGAGTCGGTCACCTCCAGGCCGAGCCCGCGCAGCGCGTCGACCAGCCGGTCGCGCTCCGCCTTGAGCCGGCCGACGTAGCCGAGCAGGGTGTCGGTGTGCTCCAGGCAGGCCAGCGCGGTGGCCTGGGTGACGGCCGACAGGTGGTACGGCAGCCGGACCAGCTGCACCGCGTCCACCACCGCCGGGTCGGCGGCGAGGTAGCCCAGCCGCAGGCCGGCCGCGCCGAAGGCCTTGGACATGGTGCGGGTGACCACCAGGTTGGGGCGGCCCGCCAGCAGCGGCAGCAGCGAGTCGCGGTGCGAGAACTCGACGTACGCCTCGTCCACGATCACCAGGCTGGGCCGGGCGGCCTGCGCGGCCTCGTACAGGCGCAGCACGGTCTCGGCGGCCACCGCGGTGCCGGTCGGGTTGTTCGGCGAGCAGATGAAGACGGCGTTCGGCCGGTGCTCGGCGATGGCCGCCTCGGCGGCGGCCACGTCGATGGTGAAGTCCTCGTTGCGCGGGCCGGAGATCCAGCCGGTGCCGGTGCCCCGGGAGATCAGGGCGTGCATCGAGTACGAGGGCTCGAAGCCGATCGCCGTGCGGCCGGGGCCGCCGAAGGTCTGCAGCAGCTGCTGGAGGATCTCGTTGGAGCCGTTGGCGGCCCAGACCTGCTCCCGGGCCACCGGGTGCCCGGTGGTGCGGGTCAGGTACGCGGCCAGGCCCTCGCGCAGCTCGACCGCGTCCCGGTCGGGGTAGCGGTTGAGGTTGCGGGCGGCCTCGGTGACGCGCTCGGCGATCCGGGCCACCAGCTCCTCGGGCAGCTGATACGGGTTCTCGTTGGTGTTCAGCTGGACGGGCACGTCGAGCTGGGGTGCACCGTACGGGGTCTGTCCGCGCAGTTCGTCGCGGATCGGAAGGTCGTCGATCTTCGTCACGAGCCGGGGACACTCCAGTCAAATCGGGCCTTGATCGCGTCGCCGTGCCCGGGGAGGTCCTCGGCGTCCGCCAGGTTGACGACGTGCGCGGCGATGCCGGCCAGGGCCTCGCGGTCGTACTCGACGACCTGGACCCCGCGCAGGAAGGTCTGGACGGAGAGCCCGGAGGAGTGGCAGGCGCAGCCGCCGGTGGGCAGCACGTGGTTGGAGCCGGCCGCGTAGTCGCCGAGCGACACGGGGGTGTACCGGCCGATGAAGATCGCGCCGGCGTTGCGCACCCCGGCGGCGACGGCGTGGGCGTCCCGGGTCTGGATCTCCAGGTGCTCGGCCGCGTACGCGTTGGCCACCTTCAGGCCCTGCTCCAGGTCGTCGACCAGGATGAGGCCGGACTGCGGACCACCGAGCGCCTCGGCCACCCGCTCGCTGTGCCTGGTCCGGGCGACCTGCTCCTTGAGCTCGGCCTCCACCGCGTCGGCCAGCGCCGGCGAGTCGGTGACCAGCACCGAGCCGGAGGTCGGGCCGTGCTCGGCCTGGCTGATCAGGTCGGCGGCCACCTCGGTGGCGTCCGCGCTGTCGTCGGCGAGCACCATGATCTCGGTCGGGCCGGCCTCGGAGTCGATGCCGATCCGGCCCGAGAAGTACCGCTTGGCGGCGGCCACGTAGATGTTGCCCGGGCCGGTGACCATGTTCACCGGCTCGCACTCCTCGGTGCCGAGGGCGAACATGGCGACCGCCTGGGCGCCGCCGACCGCGTACACCTCGGTGACGCCGAGCAGCGCGCAGGCCGCCAGGATGGTCGGGTGCACCCGGCCGCCGAAGGCCTTCTGCGGCGGCGAGGTGACGGCGATGCCGGTGACGCCGGCCTCCTGCGCGGGCACCACGTTCATCACCACGGAGGACGGGTAGACGGCCAGGCCGCCCGGCACGTAGAGGCCGACCCGGTCGACCGGCACCCAGCGCTGGGTGACCGTGCCTCCGGGCACCACCTGGGTGGTGTGCCCGGTGCGGCGCTGGTCGGCGTGGACGGTGCGGGCGCGGCGGATCGACTCCTCCAGGGCGGCCCGCACCTTCGGGTCCAGCCCCTCCAGGGCCTCGGCGATCTGCTCGGCGGGCACCCGGGTGGACTCCAGCCGGACGCCGTCGAACCGCTCGGTGATCTCGATCAGCGCCGTGACCCCGCGATGGCGTACGTCCTCGGCGATCGGCCGCACCTTCTCCAGGGCGGCCGCGACGTCGAAGTCAGCACGGGGCAGCAGGTCACGCGGGTCGTCGAGCGAGCCGCGCAGATCGATTCGAGAGATCACGCCAACCAGTGTAAGGAGTGGCCGGAATCGACGGCCCCGCATTTCAGTCCGTGATACGAAGGGCGAGACGACCGGGGGAACGGGGGAACGATGGCGGAACGGGCGCCGGACGACTGGACGCGGGTGGAGCAGGGGCTCTGGGAGGCGTTCCGGCACGGCCGGATCCACGACCTGCGGGCCGGCGACGCGGAGCAGGACGACCCCTTCGGCGAGGCCGAATGGGGCCCGGAGCGGACCGTCCGCGCCGAGGTACTGTCCCGGCTGCTGCTGGACGGCCCGGCCGCCGTCCCCGGGCGGGTCGCCTCGCTCAAGCTGACCGGGGCCCGGATCACCGGCCCGCTGCGGCTGGCCGGCGGCACCATCGGGCACTACGTCGAGCTGCACGACTGCCGGTTCGAGCAGAAGGTCCTGATGTCCGAGGCCGAGGCCGGCACGCTGCGCTTCGTCGGCTGCCTGGTCCCACGGCTGGAGGCCTCCCGCCTCGTCACCTCCGGCGACCTCCACCTCGCCCGCTGCCGAATACCCGACGGCCTGCGGCTCACCGACGCCCGGATCGGCACCGACCTGCTGCTCAACCAGAGCGTGCTCGGCGCCGACCGGTACGGCCGGGCGGTCTCCGCCGACGGGCTCGGCGTCAACCAGGACGTCGAGGCCGAACGGATCGAGGTCCGCGGCGAGCTGTCGCTGCGCACCTGCCGGATCGGCGGCCGGCTGTCGCTGCGCGGCGCCCAGCTGCACGCCGTCCCCGGCAACCGGACCTGCCTCAACGCCGTCCGGATGACGGTCGGCCACACGCTCTACCTGACCAGCTCCGCCGACTTCGGCTGGGTCGGCTCCCAGGCCTACTACGGCTCCGGCTACGGCGAGAGCCCGGCGCCGGACGCGCCCAGCACGCCGTTCCGCGCATTCGGCAGGGTCCGGCTCTCGGACAGCCGGTTCGAGAGCGCCTGCCTGATCTCCGGCGAGTTCCACCTGGAGGGGGACGACGAGCTCTCGCTGCGCCGCATCCAGACGCCCGAGCTCCGCTTCAGCTGCAAGGTCCCGCCCACCGGCCGCGTCTCGCTCTCCCGGGCCCGGATCGGCAACCTGGTCGACGACCCCGACGCCTGGCCGCGGGGCAGGCGGCTCGGGCTGACCGGCTTCACCTACGAGTGCCTGCGCCCGGTCGCCCCGTTCACCGTCCAGCAGCGGATCGCCTGGCTGGAGGGCTCCTCGGTGGAGTTCCAGCCCGAGTCCTACGAGCAGCTGGCCGCCGCGCTGCGCCGGGACGGCGCCGACGACGACGCCCGCGAGGTGCTCTACGCCAAGCAGCGCCGGCGCCGGCAGACCCTGCCGCTGCCGGCCCGGATCTGGGGCCGGATGCAGGACGTCACCGTCGGCTACGGCTTCCGCCCCGGCCGGGCCGCGCTCTGGCTGCTGCTCGCCTGGGCGCTCGGCAGCCTCTACTTCTCCACCCACGAGCTGCAGCCGCTCAAGGCCGACGAGCGGCCGCACTGGAACCCGATGCTGTACGCGCTGGGCCAGCTGCTCCCGGTCGTGGACCTCGGCCAGCAGGGCTGGAACCCGGGCGGCGCCGACCAGTGGGTCGTCTCCGGCCTGGTGATCGTCGGCTGGGTGCTGGCCACCACCGTCGCCGCCGGCGCCACCCGGATGCTCCAGCGCGGATAACCCTCGGGCGGACCGGGGCCCGGGGGAACTACGCTGTGCGCCGTGACAGAACGGCTGCCGCTCTTCCCGCTGAACACCGTGCTCTACCCGGGCCTGGTGCTGCCCCTGAACGTCTTCGAGGAGCGCTACCGCCGTCTCGTCGCCGACCTGCTCGCGCTGCCCGAGGACCAGCCCCGCCGGTTCGGCGTCCTCGCCATCCGGGACGGCCGCGAGGTCGCGCCGGTCCGGGCGGACGACGGCCCGGCCGGTCCGCTCGACGGCCTCGGCACCGTCACCGGCGACCCGCTCGAAGCGATGTACCACATCGGCTGCGTGGCCGACATCGCCTCCACCCAGGAGCAGCCCGACGGCCGGTACGAACTGCTGGTCACCGGCACCACCCGGTTCCGGCTGCGCTCGGTCGACACCGGCGGCCCGTACCTGGTCGGCGAGATCGAGCCGATCGAGGAGCAGCCCGGCGAGGGTGCGGGGGCGCTGGCCGCCGGCGTGGAGCGGGCCTTCCGGACGTACCAGAAGCGGCTGGCCGGGGCCCGCGAGGCCAGCACCGTCGGCCACCAGCAGCTGCCGGACGATCCGCAGGTGCTCTCCTACCTGGTGGCCGCCGCCTCGGTGCTCGGCACACCGGTCAAGCAGGAGCTGCTCGCCTGCCCGGACACCGCCCAGCGGCTGCGCACCGAGCTGGAACTGCTGCGCCGGGAGACGTCCGTGCTGAGCTGGCTGCCCTCGCTCCCGGCCGTCGACCTGACCCGCCAGTCGTTCAGCCCCAACTGACAGCCCCGACCGACAGCCGCACCGCAGCCCGTCCGGGAGCCCGGACCGGCCGCCCCGCCCGACTCCCGCCCCGGAGGTCCCGCAGATGGCCAGGAAGCCGAAGAAGGGCGGCCAGGGCACACCGGCCACGGTCGCCCTGGAGAACGCCGCCGTCGCGTTCACCGTGCACGCCTACGAGCACGACCCGGCGGCCGCCTCCTACGGCGGCGAGGCCGCCGAGGCGCTCGGGGTCGCCGCCGACCGGGTGTTCAAGACGCTCGTCGCCGACGTGGACGGCGTCCTCACCGTGGGCGTCGTCCCGGTGGCCGGGCAGCTCGACCTGAAGGCGCTCGCCGCGGCCGTCGGCGGCAAGCGCGCCGCGATGGCCGACCCGGCCGCCGCCGAGCGCAGCAGCGGCTACGTCCGCGGCGGCATCTCCCCGCTCGGGCAGCGCCGGCCGCTGCGCACCGTGGTGGACGACAGCGCCCTCGCCCACCCCACGGTCTACGTCTCGGCCGGCCGCCGCGGGCTGGAGGTCGAGCTGGCCCCCGCCGACCTGGTCACGCTCACCCGCGCCAGCACCGCGCCGATCGGGCGCTGACCGGCCGCACCGGTCCGTTCCGCCGGCGGGCTCAGCCCCGCCGGTCCTCCGGCGGCCGCGGCCCGTCCTGCGGCCGCCCCGCCGGGCCGGGCGCCCCGCCGGCCACGCCGGGAGCGGTGCCGGCCGGGCCCGGAGCGACGTCCGCGGGACCGGCCGGCAGGCCGTCCAGCGGCTGCTGCCCGGCGTACGGGCCGGCCCAGTACGGCGGCGGGTCCTCCTCGCGCTTGCCGAACGCCGCGGAGAGCGCCAGCAGCACCACCATGGCGGCCATCGGCCAGGCCAGCAGCGCGCCGTACGCCCCGAGGTCGATGTCGGCGTTGAAGTGGCCGCCGTTGCCGACCCGCCTGGCCTCGGCGACCAGGTCGCTGCCCGGGCCGAGCCGGCGGCCCAGGCCCCAGGCGCCGACCGAGGCCAGCAGCCCACCGACCGCGAGGCCGACGGCCACCGCGATCCCGCCGCCGCGCCGCCGGGTGGCCAGGAAGGCCCCGAGCGCGGTCAGGACGCCCATGCCCAGGCCGATCAGGACGAACATGCTGTCCGCCCCGGCCCGCTGCTCGCCCTCCGGGTCGCCGTAGAGGATCTTGTTGCCGTCGACCACCAGCGGCACCTTCGGCGCCAGCCACGCCCAGAGGGCCGCCATCGCCACCCCCAGCACCAGGCAGACCAGTACGGTGACCGCCCCGACCTTCAGCTCGGGCAGCAGCCGCTGGAGCGCGGGTCCGTCCGCCTTCCGTTCGAAGGCCCGGGCCGGCGCCGCCGGCGGCGCGAACGGGTTCGGGGCGGAGGTGTCCGCATCGGCGCCCGCAGCCGCGTGCAGGGGATCCGGAGGTGTGTTCGGTACGGTCACCCGCCCATCGTTTCACGAGCGCCGCCGGAACGGACCGGCCACCCGCACCGTGGACGCCCGGACCGCGGCCCGGGCCTACCGGGTGGTGGCCCGCCGGTAGGCCCAGGTGGCGACGGCCAGCGACACCACGCCCACCCCGGCGCAGACGGCGAGGTTGCCCACCACCTCCGCCCAGTCCGGATCGGGGGCGAAGGTCCGGGCGAAGGCCTCGACCCCGTACGTGGACGGCAGCAGGTCGCGCAGCCAGAGCACCGGCTGCGGCAGGTGGTCCACCGGGAGCACCCCGAGCAGCAGCGCCGCCGACATGCCGAGCTGCCCCAGCATGGTGGCGATCTCCTGCCGGGGCGCGAGCAGCCCGCAGGCCGCGCCGAGCCCGGAGAGCGCCGCGCCGGCCAGCGGCACCACGGCGAGCAGCACCCAGAGCTGCCCCAGCGGCAGCCCGAACATCACGGCCCCGGCCGCGGCCGTCACCACCGCGCCGGGCAGCGTGAACGAGGCGTACGCGGCGGCCGCGCCGAGCACCACCGAGGCGGCGGGGACGGGCAGCGTCGCGTAGTGGTCGAGGCCGCCGGTCGCCCGCAGCCGTCCGAAGTACTGGGCCAGCAGGTTGAGCGCCACGAACGCCACCACCAGCACGCTGGACCCGGCCACCACCGAGCGCGCAGCCGCCGTCTCCCCCGGGTCGACCACGCCGCGCATCATCACCAGGATGCCGAGCGACTGGAAGGTGGCGACGAACAGCAGCGGGATCCGGGCCACCTTGGCGCGGGCCAGCTGCGCCCGGTACACGGCGGCCAGCGCGGGCAGCAGCCGGGCGGCCGGGGCCAGCGGGGCGGGCCCGGCGTCCGTCGTCCCGCTGGTCTGCGGCGGCGCGGAGAGCAGCGTCACTTGACCAGTCCTCCATGGCGGCCGCCCAGCTTGAGGTACGCGTCCTCAAGGCTCGGGGTGGCCAGGGTGAAGTCGTCCAGGGCGGCGAAGGCCGGGCCGGTGGTGACGGCGGCGACCAGCTCGCGGGCCTCCTCGGGGGTGGTGCGCACGGTCCAGCGGCGGCCGGTGCGCTCGGCGCGCCCGGCCAGCTCCGCGACGGCGGGCACGGCGAGCGGGGCGTCGTCCCGCCAGACCAGGTCCAGCCGGACGTCGCCGTCGACGAGGGCCTTGAGTCCGCCGGGCGTGTCGCAGGCGATCACCCGGCCGTCGTCCAGCACGGCCACCCGGTCCAGCACGGTCTCCGCCTCGATCACGTTGTGGGTGACCAGCAGGACGGTGGTCCGCAGCTCGGTCCGGCGCCGCTCGACGGCGCTCCAGACCGCGCGGCGGGCGACCGGGTCCATGCCGGTGGTCGGCTCGTCGAGGACGAGCAGCGGCCGCTCGCCGACCAGCGCGGCGGCGAAGCAGGCGAGCCGGCGCTGACCGCCGGAGAGCTTGGCGAGCGGGCGGTGGGCGAGCGGTTCGAGGGCCAGCTCGGTCAGCACGTCGGCGGCCTCCGCGCGGGCCTTCGCCCGGCTGAGGCCGCGCAGCCGGCCGGTGGTCTCGGCGGCGAGCGCCACGGTCAGCTCGTCCAGCGCGGTGGACTCCTGGCCGAGGTAGCCGAGCAGCCTGGCGGCCCGCTCGGGGTGGCGGACCACGTCGTGGCCGAGGATCTCGACGGAGCCGGAGTCGGGCCGCAGCAGCCCGGTGAGCTGGCGGACCAGGGTCGACTTGCCGGCGCCGTTGGGCCCGAGCAGGCCGAAGATCTCACCCTGCCGGACGGTCAGGGTGACGCCGTCGTTGGCCCGGACGTCGGCGGCCGCGGCACCGCGCCCGGAGCGGTACGTCTTGACCAGGTCGCGTACGGCACAGCACGGCGAGGTCACCTCTGGACGGTTCACGCGCTGCCCTCACTCACGAGCGAAGACTCTACGCCGTGCGGCCCGCGAACCGGACAAGGGGGCCTGATCCACCGGAAGCGACGACCGCTGCGGTGAGGGCCTGCCCTGTGGATCAGTCGTCCACGACGATGTCCCCGCCGGGCACCCGGCCGGACAGCTCCTTCCAGAAGCCGGCCCGGATCGCGTACCGGTCGTGCTCGTCGATCTGGTCGTCCTTGTGCGCGAGCAGCCCGAACCGGGCGGCGTAGCGCAGCAGCTCGCCGTCGACCCGGTGCGGGATGCGCGGGTAGTCGGGCCAGAGCACGGTGAGCCGCTCGGCGTTGCCGATCCGCTCGCACCAGCGGCGGGCGAACACCTGGCCGACCTCGTGGGCGTCGCCGCCGATCGAGGTGATGTCCTCCTCGCGGTCGGCCCAGCGCTGCTCGGCGGTGGTCAGCTGGGCCAGGGTGGGCAGGCAGTCGCCGGCGGTGGCGGCCTGCTCGGCGGCGGGCCGCTCCACCCAGCCGCGGTCGGAGGACCAGCGCAGCACCGGACCGGCCGGGTGGCCCGCGGCGGCGGGCGGCGCGGCGGCGGTGCGGCCCGCTATGTCCTTGGGCGTCGGGACGACCTTGAGCGCGGTGGCGGCCGCCGGGGCGGGGCGCCCGTTGGCCGCCGGCACCGTGGCCGGGGCCGGCCCGGGGCGGACCGCGGGCACCGGCACCACCCCGGGCGGGCCGGCCGGCGGCGCGGCCAGGATCTTGGCGATCTCGTGCCGCGGCCCCGGCGCGGGGAAGACGGCCGCGTTGTCGCGCAGGCTGAACGATCCTTCGATCCACTCCCGGTCGAGCACCCGCCGCTCGTCGGCCTCGCCGACCAGGTCCTCGGACTGGTTGAAGTCGCCGTCGGCGGCCTGCAGCGCCCAGAGGTGGACGACCACGCCGTGCTCCTTGGCGGACATCATGCCGGGCAGCAGGTCGCCGTCGCCGGTGATCAGCACGACGTCGGCGCAGGCCCGGTTGCGGGCGAGTTCGGAGAGCTCGGCGTGCATCGCGGCGTCCACGCCCTTCTGCACCCAGCGGCCCTCGGCCCGGGTCAGCGCGCCCAGCCGGACGGTCACCCGGGGCAGCACCCGCAGCCGGCGGTGCTCGGGCATCGGGCGGCGGTCGGGGGCGGCGTCGAACCAGTAGATCCGCAGCAGCGGCAGGCCGGTCTCGGCCTCGGCCCGCTCGCGCAGGGCGGTGATCAGCGCGGTGTGGTCGACGGTGACCCGGGAGCGCGAAGGGTCCCCCGCGAGCAGGCTGGCGGCGGCGCCCAGCAGGTATCCCGCGTCCACCAGGACGACACAGCGGTCCATCGCGCACCTCTTTCCGCTCGCCCTCGGGGTCAGGCGCCGCCGGTCGCGGTGCCGGGTGGGCGCGGTCCGCCCGGCGGCCGGGCCCGGATGGGGTGAGGGAGGCCCGCAGCCGCCCGATCGTTGGGTCACCTTTACCCCTGGTTCGCGCGCCGAACCTCGGCGGATGTCGCGGTCCGGCAACGGCCGGGAACGCGGCGGAAGCGCGACGGGAACGCGACGGAAGCGGGACGGGGACGCGACGGGCCCCCGTCCCGGAGGACGGGGGCCCGCCCGGCGCCCGGCTGCGGCCGGGCGCGCGGCGCGTGCGGCCGGGTGCTCAGCCCCGGAGCTCGGCGGCGACCAGCTCGGCCAGCTGGACGGCGTTGAGCGCGGCGCCCTTGCGCAGGTTGTCGTTGGAGAGGAACAGCGACAGACCGTGCTCCACCGTCTCGTCGGCCCGGATCCGGCCGACGTAGCTCGGGTCGCGGCCGGCCGCCTGCAGCGGGGTGGGGATCTCGCTCAGCTCGACGCCGGGGGCGCCGGCGAGCAGCTCGACCGCGCGCTCGGGGCTGATCGGACGCTCGAAGCGGGCGTTGATCTGCAGCGAGTGGCCGGAGAAGACCGGCACGCGCACGCAGGTGCCGGCCACCTTCAGCTCGGGGATGCCGAGGATCTTGCGGCTCTCGTGGCGGAGCTTCTGCTCCTCGTCGGTCTCGTTGGAGCCGTCCTCGACGATCGAGCCGGCCAGCGGCACCACGTTGAAGGCGATCGGCCGCCGGTAGACCTTGGGCTCGGGGAACTCGACCGCACCGCCGTCGTGGGCGAGCGCCGAGGCGCCGTCGACGACCTTGGCGGCCTGGTCCTGCAGCTCGGCCACGCCGGCCACGCCACTGCCGGAGACCGCCTGGTAGGTGGAGACGACGAGCGCGGCGAGGCCGGCCTCCTCGTGCAGCGGGCGCAGCACCGGCATGGCGGCCATGGTGGTGCAGTTCGGGTTGGCGATGATGCCCTTGGGGCGGTCGGCGATCGCCTCCGGGTTGACCTCGGAGACGACCAGCGGGACCTCGGGGTCACGGCGCCAGGCCGAGGAGTTGTCGATCACGACAGCGCCGGCCGCGGCGACCTTGGGGGCGAGCGCCTTGGACGTGGCACCGCCGGCCGAGAAGATCACGATGTCCAGGCCGGTGTAGTCGGCCGTGGCCGCGTCCTCGACGGTGATCTCGGTGCCCTGCCACGGCAGGGTGCGCCCGGCCGAGCGGGCGGAGGCGAACAGCCGCAGCTGCTCCACCGGGCCCAGGCCGCCCTCGCGACCCGCGCGCTCCGCCAGGATCTCGCGGACCACGCCGCCGACCTGGCCGGTGGCCCCGACAATGCCGATCTTCATTCCGACAACTCCTCTTGATGTTGCTGTTCACAGCCGCACTCTGCCCATCATGCCTTGCCACGGGCGGGGCGCGACCTGGCATTCCACGGTGTGAGAGGCCCGGACCCGCTCAGTGGTCCAGACCGGTGGCGAGCTCCAGCGCCCGCGCGGTCTCCGCCGGGCCGGCCGGCAGCAGCGGGAGCCGCACCGCCGGGGTGGGAATCAGGCCCTGGGCGTGCAGCACGCCCTTGACCACGCTGGGGTTGGGCGCGGCGAACGCGGCGGCCGACAGCGCGGCCAGCCGGTGGCCCAGCGCACGGGCTTGCGGGACGTCCCCGCGCTCCCAGGCGGCGGCCAGCTCGACGAACCGGGCGGTGGCCAGGTGGGCGGAGGCCAGGATGCCGCCGGCCGCACCCAGCGCCAGCATCGGCGCGAGGAAGGCGTCTTCCCCGGCCAGCACCGCGAAGCCGGCCGGTCCGGCGGCGAGCAGCTCCACCGCGTCCTGGTCCACCGCGCCGGTCGCGTACTTGACGCCCACCACGCCCGGCAGGGCCGCGAGTTCGCCCAGTGCGGCGGCCGAGAGTGCCTGCCCGGTGCGGTACGGGATGTGGTAGACGATCAGCGGCACCGAGCTCGCCCCGGCCAGCGCCCGGAAGTGCGCCAGCGTCCCGGCCTCGCCCGGCCGGACGAAGGACGGCGCGGTGACCAGCGCGGCCGCCGCGCCCGGCACCCGCTCGCGCAGGCCCGCCAGCTCCTCGGCGGCCGCCCGGGTGTCCGGACCGCCGGCGCCGACCACCAGCTGCCCGCCCAGCTCGGCGCAGACGGCGGCACAGACCTCGACCACCGCCGCCTTCTCCGCCGCGTCCAGCGTGGCCGGCTCGCCGGTGGTGCCGAGCGCGACCAGCCCGGCCGCACCGCCGGCGAGCACCGAGCGGGCCAGCTTGTCCAGCGCGTCCAGGGCGACCGAGCCGTCGGCGGCGAAGGGGGTGACCAGGGGGACGTAGATGCCCTTGAGTTCCATGGTCACGATCCTGCGACCGGGCGGTCCCGCAGGTCCAGTTCACATTTCCGACGCTTCTCGTAAGCTGAGCCGATGCTCGACGTCCGACGCCTGCGCCTGCTGCGCGAACTCGCCCACCTCGGCACCATCGCCGCCGTCGCCGAGGCGCTGTCGTTCAGCCCTTCGGCCGTCTCCCAGCAGCTGTCCGTGCTGGAGAAGGAGGCCGGTGTCCCGCTGCTGGAGCGCACCGGGCGGCGGGTGGCGCTCACGCCGGCCGGGCGGAACCTGGTGCGGCACGCCGAAGCGGTGCTGGAGCGGCTGGAGCAGGCGGACGCCGAACTCGCCCACGCCCGCGAGGGGCTGGCCGGTCCGCTGCGGATCGGCACCTACCCGTCGGCGGCCAAGGCGATCATCCCGGCGGTCCTCGCCGAGCTGGCCGGCTGGCACCCGGGGCTGGAGCCGATGGTGAACGAGGTGGACCCGGCGGCCGTCGCGGCCGCGCTGCGCGCGGGCGAGCTGGACGTGGCGCTGGTGCACGAGTACGACCTCGTCCCGGCCGAGCCGGAGCCCGGCCTCGCGGTGACCCGCCCGGTGTTCACCGAGCCGATGTACCTGGCGGCCCGCTCCCCCGGCACGATCGCCGAGCACCGCGCCGCACCGTGGATCATGGCGCCGCCGGGGACGCTCTGCCACACGATGGCCGTCCGGGCCTGCGAGAGCGCCGGCTTCGCACCCCGGATCCGGCACCAGATCGACGACTTCGCCACGGTGCTGGCCCTGGTGGCGGCCGGTCAGGGGGTGGCGCTCGTCCCCCACCTGGGCATCGCGCAGCCCCCGCCGGGGGTGGTGCTCACCCGGCTGCCGATGTACCGGCGCACCCGCGCCGCGTTCCGCGCGGGCGCCGGCTCCCACCCGGCGATCTCGGCCTTCGTCTCGGCCCTGCACACCGCCGTCCCCGCAGGCCTCGGCGGCGGGTCCTAGCGGAAGCTCCGCCGACCCGCCGCCGGCGGCGGGATCACCCGGCCAGGCAGCTCGGCCCGAGCAGTTGCTTGAGGTCGCCGAACAGCGCCGGGTCCGACTTCACCCGGTGCCGGTCCAGCCGCAGCACGGTGGTCTTGTTCCGCGCCTCCAGCCGGACCCGCACCTCCGTCGTCCCCCGGTGGCTGCTCAGCACCTCGCCGAGCCGGGCCACCAGCGGGGGCGTCACCTTGCCGCTCGGGATGTTGATGACGATCGGCGCCTCGGCGTGCGCGTTCGACAGGTCGGGGACGGACAGCTCCATGCCCATCAGCCGGGGCACGTCCTCCCGCTTGTCCAGCTTGCCGCGGACGAACACCACGGCGTCCTCGACCAGCTGCGAGGAGACCAGCTGGTAGCTGGCCGGGAAGAACATGCAGTCGATCGAGCCGGCGAGGTCCTCGACGGTGGCGATCGCCCAGGCGTTGCCCTGCTTCGTCATCTTCCGCTGCAGGCCCGAGATGATGCCGCCGATGGTGACGATGGTGCCGTCCGGCCGCTCCGCGAGGTCCGCCACCGCGCAGTCCGCCTTGTCGGCGAGCACGTGCTCGATGCCGTGCAGCGGGTGCGAGGAGACGTACAGGCCGAGCATCTCCCGCTCCTGGGTGAGCAGGAAGGACTTCTCCCACTCCTCCTCGGAGAAGACCACGTCCAGCCCGAAGCTCGGCTCGTCGCTGGCCGCGTCGCCGCCGAAGAGGTCGAACTGGCCCTCGGCCTCCTTGCGCTTGACCCCGACGACGTTGTCGATCATCGGCTCGAACTGCGCGGTCAGGCCCTTGCGGGTGTGCCCGAGCGAGTCGAAGGAGCCGGCCTTGATCAGCGATTCGACGGTCCGCTTGTTGCAGACCACCGACTCCACCTTGTCCAGGAAGTCCGGGAAGGAGGCGAACTTCCCCTTCGCCTTCCTGGTCCGGATCATCGACTCGACGACCGGCCCGCCGACGTTGCGGATGGCGGTGAGGCCGAACCGGACGGTGTCGTTCCCGTGCGGGGTGAAGTCCGCGTCCGACTCGTTGACGTCCGGCGGGAGCACGTTGATGCCCATCTTCCGGGCCTCGTTGAGGTAGATCGCCGACTTGTCCTTGTCGTCCTTGACCGAGGTGAGCAGGCCGGACATGTACTCGGCCGGGTAGTTGGCCTTGAGGTACGCGGTCCAGTAGGAGACCAGCCCGTACCCGGCGGTGTGCGCTTTGTTGAACGCGTAACCGGAGAAGGGGACCAGGACGTCCCAGACCGCCTGGATCGCCGCGTCCGAGTAGCCGTGCTCGCGGCAGCCCTTCTGGAACGGGACGAACTCCGCCTCCAGGATCTCCTTCTTCTTCTTGCCCATCGCACGGCGCAGCAGGTCGGCCTGGCCGAGCGAGTAGCCGGCCAGGATCTGCGCGGCCTTCTGGACCTGCTCCTGGTAGACGATCAGGCCGTAGGTCGGCTTGAGGATCTCCTCCAGGGGCTTCTCCAGCTCCGGGTGGATCGGGGTGATCTCCTGCTGGCCGTTCTTGCGCAGCGCGTAGTTGGTGTGCGAGTTGACGCCCATCGGGCCGGGCCGGTACAGCGCGAGGACGGCGGAGATGTCCTCGAAGTTGTCGGGCTTCATCAGGCGCAGCAGCGAGCGCATCGGGCCGCCGTCGAGCTGGAAGACGCCGAGCGTGTCGCCGCGGGCCAGCAGCTCGTAGGTGGGCTTGTCGTCCAGGGGCAGATCAAGCAGGTTGATCTTGATGCCCTTGTTCTTCTCGATCGCCTTGACGGCGTCGTCCATGATCGTCAGGTTGCGCAGGCCGAGGAAGTCCATCTTGAGAAGGCCGAGGCCCTCACAGGTGGGGTAGTCGAACTGCGTGATGGTGACGCCGTCGGTGTGCCGGGTCCAGACCGGGATGTGGTCGGTCAGCGGCTCGGCGGACATGATGACGCCGGCCGCGTGGACGCCGGGCTGGCGGATCAGGCCCTCGATGCCGCGCGCGGTGTCGATCACCTTGCGGACGTCCGGGTCGGTCTCGTACAGCCCGCGGATCTCGCCGGCCTCGCTGTAGCGCGGGTGCGAGGAGTCGGTGATGCCGGAGAGCGGGATGCCCTTGCCCATGACGTCCGGCGGCATCGCCTTGGTGATCCGGTCGCCCATCGCGTAGGGGTAGCCGAGGACGCGCGAGGAGTCCTTGATGGCGGCCTTCGCCTTGATGGTGCCGTACGTGACGATCATGGCGACCTTGTCGGAGCCCCACTTCTCCGTCACGTACCGGATCACGTCACCGCGCCGGCGCTCGTCGAAGTCGATGTCGACATCGGGCATGGAGATGCGCTCGGGGTTGAGGAAGCGCTCGAAGATCAGGCCGTGCGGGATCGGGTCGAGGTCGGTGATGCCCATGGCGTAGGCGACCAGCGAGCCGGCCGCCGAACCACGGCCGGGGCCCACCGCGATGCCCTGGCCCTTCGCCCACATGATGAAGTCGGCGACCACGAGGAAGTACGCCGGGAACCCCATCTGGATGATGGTGTCCATCTCGTACTCGGCGAGCTTCTTGTGCTCCTCGTCGTACCCGTTCGGGAAGCGCCAGTCCATGCCCTCCCAGACCTTGGACTTGAAGAAGTCCGACTCGGACTCGAAGCCCTCCGGGATCGGGAAGCGCGGCATGAGGTTGCGGAACTCGAACATGCCGGTGGTGTCGACCCGCTCGGCCACCAGCAGCTGGCTGTTGCGGCAGCCCTCCTGCCAGGCGTCCGAGGAGTCCAGCGCGTACATCTCGGCGGCCGACTTGATGTAGTAACCGGTCCCGTCGAAGCGGAAGCGGTCCGGGTCCGAGAGGTTCTTGCCGGTCTGCACGCAGAGCAGCAGGTCGTGGGCGCCGGCGTCGGCCTCGGTGGTGTAGTGCGAGTCGTTGGTGACCACCGGCGGGATGCCGAGCTTCTTGCCGATCTCGATCAGCCCGTCGCGGACCCGCTTCTCGATGTCGAGACCGTGGTCCATCAGCTCCAGGAAGTAGTTCTCCTTGCCGAAGATCTCCTGGTACTCGCCGGCCGACCTGAGCGCCTCGTCGAACTGGCCGAGGCGCAGCCGGGTCTGCAGCTCGCCCGAGGGGCAGCCGGTGGTGGCCATCAGGCCGCCGGACAGCTCGGCGATCAGCTCCTTGTCCATCCGGGGCCACTTCACCAGCCAGCCCTCGGAGTACGAGCGCGAGGTCAGCTTGAAGAGGTTGTGCAGGCCCTCCTTGTTCCGGGCCCAGATGGTCTTGTGGGTGTAGGCACCGGACGCCGAGACGTCGTCCTTCTTCTGGTGCGGCTGGCCCCAGAGGACGCGCTTGGTGTTCGAGCGGGACTCCGGCGCGACGTACGCCTCGATGCCGATCACCGGGGTGAGGCCCGCGCCGGTGGCCTGCTTGTGGAACTCGGCCGCGCCGTACATGTTGCCGTGGTCGGTCATCGCGACGTGGGTCTGGCCCAGCCGCTCGACCTCCTTGAACATCTGCTTCAGCCGGGCGGCGCCGTCCAGCATCGAGTACTCGGTGTGGACGTGCAGGTGCGCGAACGGCTGATCGCTCAAGGCGGGGCCTCCGGAGGCTCGTGCTTGTCTGGTTGGCCGGCGAACGTGCAGGTCACAGAGGGTGCCTGGAAACAGATACGGCCCGAGCCACTCCCGGGGCCCGGACCAGCACTCACACGTTCACGCCCCTACTCTAGCCCCCAGACGCACCCGTCTCCGGCCACGCGCCGCGCCCCGAAGGATGGCCCATGTCTCACTCGCTGCCCGCCGACACCGACCGCGCCGAGGCGATACTCGGCGTCTTCGACTCGGCCTTCGGAGAACTGCTCGCCAAGGATCCTGCGGCCTTCCGGGTGAAGTTCCGGAAGATGGCCGCCTCCGCCTTCGCCTTCTACCGGGGCACCGCGGCGCTCTACTACGCCGACCTCACCTCCGACCCCTTCCGGGCCCACGGCGCCGGCTTCCTGGACGAGCGGACCAGCCGGGTCTGGATCCACGGCGACCTGCACGCGGAGAACTTCGGCACCTACCTGAACGCCGAGGGCCGGCTGGTCTTCAACGTCAACGACTTCGACGAGGCCTACGTCGGCGCCTTCACCTGGGACGTCCAGCGCCTGGCCGCCTCGCTGGCGCTGATCGGCTACGCCAAGGCGCTCTCCGACGAGACGATCACCGAGCTGGTCACCGCCTTCGCCACCTCCTACCGGGAGCGGATCGCCGCCCACGTCTCGGCCCGCGACGCGGAGCCGTTCACCCTGGACACCGCCGCCGGCCCGGTCCTGGAGACGCTGCGCCAGGCCCGCCTGCAGACCCGGGTGGCCCTGCTCGACGGCGAGACCGTGATCGAGGGCTACGACCGCCGCTTCCGCCTCGGCGGCGGCGCGATCGAGCTGGACGAGCCCACCAAGGCCGAGGTGCTGGCCGCCTTCGAGGCCTACCTGGCCACCCTGCCGCCCGCCTCGCGGACCCGGCCGGAGTCGCTGCGGGTCAAGGACGTCGTCGGCCGCCGCGGCATCGGCATCGGCTCGGCCGGCCTGCCGTCCTACAACCTGCTGCTGGAGGGGCACACCGACGCCCTGGAGAACGACGTCATCATCTACATGAAGCAGGGCCAGACGCCGGCCGTCTCCCGGCACGTCACCGACCCGGCGATCGCCGGGTACTTCGAGCACGAGGGCCACCGCACGGTGATCTCCCAGCGCGCCCTCCAGGCCCACAGCGACCCGTGGCTCGGCCACACCACGCTGCACGGACGCGGCCAGCTGGTCGCCGAGGTGTCGCCGTACGCGACCGACCTCGACTGGACCGACCTCAACGAGCTGCCCGACCTGCTCGCCGTCACCGAGTACCTGGGCCGGGCGACCGCCACCATGCACGCCGCGGCCGACGAGTCCTCCAGCGGCCACAGCCTGGTGCCGTTCTCCACCGAGCACGCCATCGACGCGGCGATCGCCCGCGACGAGGCCGGCTTCACCCGGATGCTGGTCGACTTCGCCCACGCCTACGGCGCCCGGGCGCGCGCCGACCACCAGCTGTTCGTGGACCTCTACCGCAACGGCCGGATCCCCGGCCTGTAGGCCGCCCAGGGGTCAGGGCCGGGTCAGGGCCGCCAGCCGTTCCCCGGCGGCGGCCCTGACCCCGGGCTCCTCGATCGGGTCGTCCCGCAGGTACGCCAGCCGCTCCCGCACCTCCGGCCGGTCCGGCGCCTGCGCCACCGCCAGCAGCCTCTCCTGCTCCTCACAACCCCACAGGCACTCGACGTAGATCTCCTCCAGCCCCGCCGGATCGATCGCCGCCAGCGCCTCCAGGTAGCTCGCGCGCTCGTACGAGTGCGGCGTCCAGAGCCAGAACCGCCGCAGCAGCGACACCGCGTCGCGGGCC
Source organism: Kitasatospora sp. NPDC090091 (assembly GCF_044747365.1). Classification (NCBI taxonomy): domain Bacteria; kingdom Bacillati; phylum Actinomycetota; class Actinomycetes; order Kitasatosporales; family Streptomycetaceae; genus Kitasatospora; species Kitasatospora sp. NPDC090091. The sequence goes on along the minus strand of NZ_JBIVDY010000001.1, from coordinate 300,871 downwards.
CCGGCCCCGAACCGCGCCAGCCCCCGCGCCAAGCCGTCCGGACCACACCACTCCCGCTCCACCCAGGCCCGCTCCAGCTCCGTCACCAGCGCCGGAACGTCCTGCAGCTCCTCGGTCCCGGCCGGCCCCCGGTGCGCAGCGCCGTCCGCCCCCTCCGGCGTGCGGCCGCCCAGCGCCCGCCGCGCCTGCGCCGACCCGCTCGCCGCGAGCAACCCCAGCACGCGGGCGGCCTGTTCGCGCGCCGCCTCCCCCCGGCCGAGCCCGTCCGCCACCGGCTCCAGCGGCAGCTCCAGGTCCCTCACCAGCCGTGCCAGGTACACCGCGCGCCGGTCACTCTCCCCCCACCGCCAGTCCCACCGGATGCACCCGTACACCAGCTCGGCGGCGGCCGCCGGATCCTCGGCGGCCATCCGCGCGCCCAGCCCCCGCCCCCGCTGCACCAGCCCGATCAGCGTCCCCGCCGGGGCGTACCGGTCGTCGCCCATCCTCATGCCCTCGTCCTCCCCGCCCGAGCGGACGGCCCGTCGAGCCGTCGGCCCGTCAGTCCGCCTGCTCGTCAGTCCGCCTGCTCGTCCAGCTCCGACAGGAAGTCCAGCGCCACCGCCCAGGTCTGCTCCGCGGCCTCGGCGTCGTAGTCCGGCAGGTCCGGGTCGGTGAAGACGTGTCCGGCGCCGCGGTAGCGGTGCACCTCGACGTCGGCGCCGGCCTTGCGCATGTTCAGGTACCAGGCGTTCAGCCAGTCCTCCGACTCGAACGGGTCCGGGTCGGCCACGTGCAGCTGGACCGGGATGGACGTGGCCGCGTCCTCGCGGATGTCCGAGGTGCCGTGCAGGAGCAGCAGCCCGCGCGCGTTCTCGTCGGCGAGCGCGAGGTTCTGGGCGAGCGAGCCGCCGAGCGAGAAGCCGGCGTAGACCAGCGCGGTGTCCGCGCCCAGCAGCGGGGCGGCGGCGCCCACCGCCCGGCGCAGCAGCTCGTCGTTGCCGACCTCCTCCTTGTACGCCATGGCCTCCTCGACGTCCTCGAAGGTCCGCCCCTCGAAGAGGTCGGGGGTGTGGACGGTGTGCCCGGCGGTGCGCAGCCGGTCGGCGGCGGCGTGGACGGCGGGGCGCAGGCCGTAGGCGGAGTGCAGGAGCAGGATCTGGGCCACGGGCGGGACTTCCTCGGAGCAGCGGGGGCGGGCAGGGGACAAACCGCCCCCATCATCGCTCATGGCCGCCGGGTGGCGGTGCCCCCGACCATCGGTGGCGGAACGTCACGTAGCAGTGAATCGACGACAAACAGTCAGTTCAACGTATGGAAGGCGCCATTACCGCCGGGTAGCCTGTGCGCCGTGACTGACCTTGTCGATGACATGACCGCCGCCCGCCCGCACCGCCGCCAGGTGCTGAAGGCCACCGCCATCGCGGCCGGCGCCGCCGCCCTGCCGCTCACCCTCGGCACCGCGGCCCACGCCGCGACCGCCCCGCAGTTCCTGCACGGCGTCGCCTCCGGCGACCCGCTGCCCGACGGCATCCTGCTCTGGACCCGGGTGACCCCGACCCCCGAGGCCGTCCCCGGCTCCGCCGTCGGCCCCGACACCGAGGTCCGCTGGGAGCTCGCCACCGACAAGGCCTTCGCCCGGATCGCCGCGAGCGGCACGGTGACCGCCACCTCCGCCGCCGACCACACCGTCAAGGTCGACGTCCGCGGCCTGACCCCGGGCACCGCCTACTGGTACCGCTTCACCGCCGGCGGCACCGTCTCCCCCGTCGGCCGCACCCACACCACCCCGGCCGCCGACGCCGCGCTCGACCGCCTCCGCTTCGGCGTCGCGTCCTGCGCCAACTGGGAGGCCGGCTACTTCTCCGCCTACCGCCACCTCGCGGCCCGCGGCGACATCGACGCCTTCCTCTTCCTCGGCGACTACATCTACGAGTACAAGACCGGCGAGTTCTGCGCCCGCGGCACCGTGGTCCGCCCGCACGCGCCGACCCACGAGATCCTCAACCTCGCCGACTACCGCACCCGGCACGGCCGTTACAAGACCGACGAGGACCTCCAGGCGCTGCACGCGCAGGTCCCGACGATCGCGATCTGGGACGACCACGAGTTCGCGAACGACGCCTGGTCCGGCGGCGCCGAGAACCACACCCCCGGCACCGAGGGCAACTGGGCGGACCGGGTCGCCGCCGCCAAGCAGGCCTACTTCGAGTGGATGCCGGTCCGCCCGTCCATCGCCGGCACCACCTACCGCCGCCTGCGCTACGGCAAGCTCGCCGACCTGCACCTGATGGACCAGCGGTCGTTCCGCTCCCAGCAGGTCAAGGTCGGCAACGGCGAGATCGACTCGCCGGACCGCACCATCACCGGCCGCGCCCAGATGGACTGGCTGAAGTCCGGCCTCAGCGCCTCCGACACCACCTGGCGCCTGATCGGCAACGAGGTGATGATCTCCCCGGTCGCCTTCTTCTCGCTGCCGGACTACATCCTGCGCCCGCTGGCCAAGCTGCTCGGCCTGCCCGGCGAGGGCCTGGCGGTCAACACCGACCAGTGGGACGGCTACACCCACGACCGCCGCGAGCTGCTCGGCCACCTCAAGTCGAACGGCATCGCCAACACCGTCTTCCTCACCGGCGACATCCACTCCGCCTGGGCGTCGGACGTACCGTACGAGGCGGCCACCTACCCGCTCTCCGGCAGCGCCGCGACCGAGTTCGTGGTCACCTCCGTGACCTCGGACAACATCGACGACGCCCTCAAGGTCCTGCCGCAGACCGTCTCGCTGGCCGCCGTCGCCGCGATCAAGGCCGCCAACCGCCACATCAAGTGGGTGGACCTCGACTCGCACGGCTACGGCGTCCTGGAGGTCACGCCGCAGCAGACGCAGATGGACTACTACATCCTCTCCGACCGCACCCGCAAGGACGCCACCACCAAGTGGACGCGCTCCTACCGCACCCTCTCCGGCACCCAGCAGGTCGAGCGGGTCTACTCGCCGGTCAAGTGACCCGGCCCTGAGGGGTGTCCGGCGGCGGACCGGCACCCCTCAGGACACCACGTCCTTGCGGGCGAAGCCGCGGAAGGCCAGCGCGAGCAGCACCACCGCGTAGGAGAGCGAGAGCGAGACGCCCTGCAGCATGCCGCCCCATTCCAGCTGCGGCTGCAGGGCGTCCGCCCAGGCGTACTGCCAGTGCGCCGGCAGCCACTCCCGCAGGTCGCCGAGGGCGGTGACGGCGTCCAGCACCCCGGTGACGATCGAGGCGAAGACCGCCCCGCCCACCGCGCCCAGCGGCGCGTCGGTGGCGGTGGAGAGCCAGAACGCCAGGGCCGCGATCACCACCTCGCTCAGGAAGACGAACGCCACGGCGATCGCCAGCCGCGGCAGCGCCTCGCCCGCCGGCAGGCTCACCCCGGCCGGCAGCCGCAGGTCCCCCCAGCCGTACGCGGCCGTGCCGACGGCCAGCCCGATCACCGGCAGCAGCACCACGGCCGCCGCCGAGAAGGCCAGCCCCACCACCAGCTTGCGGGCCAGCAGCCGGGCCCGGGGCACCGGCGCGGCCAGCAGGTAGCGCAGTGAGGACCAGCTCGCCTCCGAGGCCACGGTGTCCCCGCAGAACAGCGCGACCGGGATCACCAGCAGGAAGCCGGTGCCCATGAAGAGCATCGTGGTCGCGAAGTTGAGCCCCGAGGCGGTGGCCAGCTCGATGAAGGTGGTCCGGTCGGCCCGGCCCGGCGTGCCGCCGATCTGGAACGCCGCCAGGATGACGAACGGCATCGCCGCCAGCACCCCGCCGATCACCAGCGTGCGCCGGCGGCGCAGCTGGCGCACCGCCTCGACCCGCAGCGGCAGGGTCCGGCCCGCCCGGTAGCCGGCGGCGTGGTCCGGCGAGACGGCCTCCGGCGGAACAACGGCCGTCATGCGGCACCTCCGATCAGCGACAGGAACGCGTCCTCCAGCCGGCGGTGCGGTCCGGCCCGCTCCACCGGCACTCCCAGCCGGACCAGCTCGGCCACCAGCTGACTGGCTGCCATGCCGTCCAGCCGGACCAGCAGTCCGCCCTCGACCGCCTCCGCCGAGCCGACCCCGGCCAGCGCGGCCGTCTTGTCGGCGGCCGCCGCCAGCTCCTCCGGCCCGAACGAGGCGGGCGTGCCGACCAGCAGCAGTTCGCCGGCGCCGACGATCTCGGCGACGTCGCCGGTGGTCACCAGCCGGCCGCGGTCCATCACCACCAGGGCGGTGCAGGACTGCTCGACCTCGGAGAGCAGGTGGCTGGAGACGATCACCGTCCGGCCGGCGGCCGCGTACCGGATCATCACCTCGCGCATCTCGCGGATCTGCGGCGGGTCCAGCCCGTTGGTCGGCTCGTCCAGGATCAGCAGGTCCGGCAGGCCGAGCATGGCCTGGGCGATGGCCAGGCGCTGGCGCATGCCCTGGGAGTAGGTGCGCACCGCGCGGTCCAGCGCCTCGCCGAGCCCGGCGATGGCCAGCGCCTCCTCCAGGTGCGCGTCGGCCTCGGGGCGCCCGGTGGCCTCCCAGTAGAGCCGCAGGTTGGCCCGCCCGCTGAGGTGCGGCAGGAAGCCGGCGCCCTCGACGAAGGCGCCGACCCGGGAGAGCACCGGTGCGCCCGGGCGCACCAGATGCCCGAAGATCCGGATCTCGCCCGCGTCGGGCCGGATCAGGCCCATCAGCATCCGCAGCGTGGTGGTCTTGCCCGCGCCGTTGGGCCCGAGCAGTCCGAGCACCTGGCCCTGCTCCACCCGGAAGCCGAGGTCCCGCACCGCGTACCGGTCCGCGGAGCCCTTGTAGCGCTTGCTCAGACCGGTGATCTGCAGTGGCACGCCGGCCAGCGCCGGGTCGAACGCCGGGCCCCGGACGCCCCGCCGCCGGCGCAGCCAGGGCACCAGCAGCAGGACGGCCGCCACGGCCGCGGCGGCCAGCGGCAGCAGCCAGGTCCGCGCGGGCAGCGGCGCGGCCTCGGTCACCAGGCCGTCGACGGTCGGCACGGTGAGCGCCCCGGCCGCGGCGACCCGGTAGGTGGCCGGGTCGACGGGCGAGGCGTACGCCAGGTCGGTGGCGGCCAGCACCAGCCGCAGCCGGTGCCCGGCGGCGAAGGTATGGTCGACGGCGGGCAGCGCCACGGTCACGGTCCGGCCGTCGGCCGCGTCCGCGCCGGTGACCCGCAGCGGCGCGGAGAGCTGCTGCGGCAGGGTCTGCTTGCCGTCCGGCCCGACGTCGTAGAGCTTGGCGAAGAGCACCGCGTCCGGCCGGTCGGCCCGCACCCGCAGCGCGACGGTCGGCTGCCCGGTCAGGTGCAGCGGCCCGTCCAGCGGCGCGGTGTCGAAGCGGGCCGACTGGCCGGGGAAGTCCAGGGAGAGCCCGGCGCCCAGCGAGGCGGCCTGGCTGAGCGCGCCGATACCGGGCAGCGCGGAGATGTTGGGCGGCGCGCCGCCGGGCGGGTTGGCGAAGGCCTGTTCGGCGCCGGTCAGCTCCAGCTGCCGCGCGCCGGTGCCGCCGAGGCCCGGGTAGGCGTCGGCGGTGGCACCGCGCAGCACGGCCTGGAAGCCGGTGGAGTCGACGCCCCCGGTGCGGGTGACCCGGAACACCGGGCCGGTGTCGTCCCCCGCGCCCGTCGGGCCGGGATGCTTCAGGAAGTGGTCGAACCAGCCGCTCACCCGGGCGTCCACCCGGGCGCTGGTGTCGGTGCCGCCGTCGTGCCCGCCGGCGAACCAGTCCACCGCCACCGGCGCGCCGTTGGACGCGACCGCCCGGGCGATCGCGTCGCCCTGGTCGAGCGGGAACAGCGAGTCCTGCTGGCCCTGGACGACCAGGGTGGGCGCCTTGAGCCGGTCGGCGACGGAGGACGGGCTGGAGCGTTCCAGCAGTGCGACGGCCTCCGGATCGGCGTGACCGCCGGCGGCCACCCGGTCGTACATCCGGCAGAGCTCGTCCAGGAAGCGCCCGCAGCCGACCTCGGCGTCCTTGGCACCCCGGGCGCCCCCGGCGCCCTTGCCGTCCCCGGCGTCCGTGCCCGGCGCCGACCCGCTGCCGCCGCGCGGCGCACCGCCGGACGGGCCGAGGTCGCCCGCCGAGCCGGTGGTGAAGAAGATCCCCGCCCAGAGCTTCTTGAACACGCCGTCCACCGCGCCCGAGCCGCGGACGCCCTGCGGGAACAGCGCGTCGGCCAGGTTCCACCAGGTGATCTGGCTCGCCACCGCATCGATCCTGCGGTCGTACGCGGAGCCGAGCAGCGCCACCGCGCCGCCGTAGGAGGCGCCGGTGATGCCGACCCGCGGGTCGCCGGGCCCGTCCAGCTGCACCTCCGGCCGCTGCGCCAGCCAGTCGACCAGGTGCCGGACGTCCTCGACCTCGCGGTCCGGCGCATTGAGGCCGATCTTCCCGCCGGACTCCCCGAAGCCGCGGGCCGACCAGGTCAGCACGGCGTAGCCCTGCCGGGCCAGCTCCCGGGCGCGGTCGCGCTCGCCCTCCTTGGAACCGCCGAAGCCGTGGGCGAGCAGGACCGCCGGGCGCTGGCTCGTCCCGGTGGTGAAGAAGGAGGTGTCGAGGTCGATCCGCTGCTCGCTGCCGGGGGTCTCGGGCATCGGGAGGAAGCGGCTCTCCTCCCGGACCGGCTGCTCGGTGCCTGCGGCAGCCACCGTCCAGGTGCCGGCTGCGGCGAGCACCACCAGTGCGAGGACGGCCGCCGGCAGTCTTCGGGTCGTCAGCCTCTCGCGCCAGCGGCGCCCTGCTCCTGCGAGCCTCATGGAGAGCGATCGTATCCGTCCCTCGGGTAGGGGCCTGATAAGGGCACCACCTCGCGCGACGGGCACTCCGGCGGCCTCCCGTGCCTGCGTCCCGGCGGGGACCGGGCAGGCCCCGCCGGGACGCCGGGCGGTCGGAGCCCGGCCGCGCGCGGGGAGGGGGCGCGCACGACCGGGCGGTCAGAGAGGGCCGGGCGTCACTCGGCCCCGGGCTCCAGGCGGACCAGCCGCAGATCCTTCAGCGGCCTCGGCTGATCCGGCACCGGGGATTCCAGGCCCGGCCGGTCGGCCAAGGCGAGGCCGGGTACGTTCAGCAGCTGCGACAGGCCCGGCGCCGGGCGCACGGAGTGAACCGGCGACACGGGATCCACCCCGGCCGGCGCGTCGTGCGGGTGGACGTGGGCCCTCCCCGCCACCAGGACGTACTTCCCTTCCCGGCCGGTGTCCCCCGCGATGAAGTCGGCGGCGAGCGTGTTGAACCGCGCGGCCCGTTCGTAAAGCGCCCAGGGGCCGTTGCCGCGGGCGGCGGGAAGCCCGTCCACGAACTGAACCCTGACCCCCTCGGCCTTGGCAGCAGCCAGCGCCTCCTCCAACCCGTTCTGCACCGGCGACTTGTGCACCTTGTCGTAGCGCTTGACCATCGCGTCGAGTTCCGGTGGCATGCCGGCATCCGCCGGGGCACGCAGGTAGGCGTCCGTGTGCTTCTGGAAGCTGTCCCCGCGGAGCGCCTCCAGGTACACGGTGTCGACGCCGTGCTCCTTGAGGGACTTCAGGTGGTCCTTGAGGAAGGCCCAGCTCGGTGAGTTGACGTGGTTCTCGCCCAACACGAAGCCGTCGTGCTCGGCGAGGACACGGCCGGCTCCCGTGTTGACGGCCGGGTTGTCGTGCAACACCCTGTCCACGCTGTGCAGCGCGTCCCCGTGCAACCCGGCCGGCGCCCGCTCCGCGTTGGTCGCCGCCAGGGCGTCGAGCTCACTGCGACGGGCGTCCTGCGCCTTCCAGTAGTCAGCGGTGCGGTAGTCCTGACGCGCCAGGAACTCGATCCGCTCGTGTCCCGAGAACTCGTACTTGTACGAGGGCAGCCGCTGGAGTTCGTTGTCGGTCCCCCTGAGGAGCGTGCCCCGAAGGTTCCCCGAAAGGTCGTTGAGGGTCGCCGGGTCGAGGTCGGTCTTGAACGTCTTGGTGCGCGTGTTAAGCCGCGCACCCTCGATGGGGGAGTCGTTGACGACTGCCTTCACGTACCTGCCGTCCGCGCTCTTGTGCGGCAGATGATCCATCAGGTCGTTGACGACGGGGTTGTCGGCCGGCTTCCCGAACAGTCTTCCCGCCTTGTCGAAGGCCTTGTGCAGCGCGGACTTCTGGAACGGATAGACCAGCGCGGGCCCGGCGGGGTTCTCGTGCAGGGGGCGGACCGGACGCCCGGTGCCCGCAGCGCCCTCGTGGGGCGGCCGGCCCTCCACGCGCGGGGGCGACGACTCGACGCGACCGGTGTGCGGCCCCGCCACCACAGCCGGATGGACCGGTCCCGTCACGAAGCCCGCCGGCGGCGGGACATGAGCACCCGGACGGCCCGGCTGGGCGGTGGGATGCGCGGCCCCCGGGGCCGGCGTACCGGCGACGGGCGCGGTGGCGCTGCCGTGCAGGAGCGGCGTCCCGGAGAGGTCGGGCGTGCCGGTCACCGGCCGGCCGGCGCCGGACGGCGCTCCTTCGGCCTGGGCCGCCACGGGCCGGAGCTCGTCGGCCCCGGACCCGAGCGGACGGACCGGTGACTCCGGCGAGGCATGGGCCGTGGCCTCCGTGTGCGACAGGTTCAGCTCGGGCACCTCCGGCGCCTGCCGCAGGGGCGGAATGGCCTCCGCCGCGGGATGCACGGGCGCGGCCTCAGCGTGCGGCAGATGCAACTCGGGCACCTCCGGCACCTGCCGCAGCGACGGAATGGCCTCCGCCGCCGAATGCACGGGCGCAGCCTCCGCCTGCGGCAGATGCAACTCGGGCACCTCCGGCACCTGCCGCAGCGACGGAATGGCCTCCGCCGCCGAATGCACCGGCCCGGCCTCCGCCTGCGGCAGATGCACCTGCGGCAGATCCGCCCCGTGATGGCCACCGCCGACCGGCAGTGGGGTCTCGTGCGCCGCCGTCGTCGGTGCACCGGCCGCGCCGCCCTCGTGCAGCGGCGGCAGGGAGGAAGCGTGGCTCGCCGGGGGCGTCGCCGCGCCCCCCTCGTGCGGGCCCGCGGCCGCCGCGGGAGCCGGCTCGTGCGTCGGACCGGGGCCGACGTGCTGGGCCGGCACCCCTTCGGACACCGGTGGGTGCGAGCCGGCAGCCGAAGGCGCCGCCTCCGTGAGGGGCGTGTGCGTGCCACCGCCATGGCCGGGCGGAGCCTCGACGCGGCCCGCGCCCCCACCCTCGGCCGGAGCCGCCGGACCGTGCGCGGGTGTGCCGCCCTCACCACCGTGGCCCACACCGCCGTGGCTCTCACCGCCGTGGCCCGCGGCCTGCAACGGCGAGCCACCACCCGCGGTGCCGTGCTCCGACGGAGCCGTCGGGTGCGTCTGGGCCGGCCCGCTCCCCCCGCCGTCCGCCGCCGGGTGCTGCGCCGGGTGCGCCACTGCGCCGGCCGTCTCCGCCGCCGGGTGGGCTCCGCCCGCCGGTGCACCGTGGCCGGCCGACGCGGGGGCCTCCGCCCCGGCGACGTGCCCGGCCGCTTGCCCGGCCTCCGCCCCGGCAGCGTGCTCGGACGCGGCGGGCAGGCTGCGGCTGCCGTCGGTGCCCGCCGGTCGCTCCGCCCCGGCCGACTCACCCGGAGCCGCCGTCGACGCGTGCTCCGGAACGTGCGCCCCGGCGGGGATCTCCGCCCCTCCGGCACCCGGGACCGCACCGTGCGGCACCTCCGCCGCCGGTGCCTTGAAGTGCTCGTTGACCGCGGCGCCCGCGGCATGCAGACCGGCGGCGCTCGCCCCGCTCAGGCCGGAGCCGAGCAGGCTGTGGCTGTCCACCGTCCCGGTGGTCACGACCTGGGTGACGACGTCCGCTCCGACGCCCGCCGCACCGGCCGTCACCATCTTGCCGGGGACGGTCCCCATGGCCCGGCCGAGGCCCAGCTTCGAGCCGGCCGCGCCGATGCCCTTGCCCAGCAGGTTGCCGGAGGCGCCCGCCACCGCGCCGCCCACGGCGTTGTCGCCCAGCTCCTTCAGGTCGAGGCCCTTGCGGTGCCCCTCCAGGACCTGGATGGTCTGGGCCAGCAGGTTGATGGCCGCCATCTGGACGGCCTGCTTGGCGGCGAACTTCATCGCCTCCATGGCCAGCTTCTTCAGGATCTGCTGGACGGCCGTCCGGCTGATGCCGACCATGACCGGGATCTGGGCCAGCGACAGGCCCGCGGTGAACGGTGCCTCCACCTCGGCCGTGGCGATCTCGACCGCGAGGATCCCCAGCTGGGCGATGATCTGGATCTTCGCCGTCTCGGCGGAGTTGGCCATCGCCTCCAGCATGTCGCCCATGCCCTCGCAGGCCTCGGCCAGGCCGGGGAGAGCGCCGGGCTGACCCTCGCCCTGGCCGACGGTGAACTTGTCCCAGTACTGGGAGAGTGCGGTGGCCGCCACGCCGACCTGACCGACGAGCGCACGCTTGACGGCGGCGTCGGCGGACTCCTCGACGTCCTTGAGGGTCTCGGCCATGGTGCGCCAGTGCTCGGCCATGCTCCGCAGGTTGTCCTCGTCGGCCTCGGGCCAACGCGTACCGGACAGCAGCAGCAGGACCCACTGGAGGGGTTCGGGAAGCTCGGTCGCCATGGTCAGCGCCTCCCGCCGGTGTGCGCCATCGGGCCGACGTGGGGGGCGGGCAGGGTCGGCGCGACGGGGCCCGGCGCCTGGGGCAGCGCGGCCGCCGCGGGGAGCGGGTCCGCGGGGTATGCGGCCGCGCCGGGCGTCTCGCCGCGGCCCTTGAGGGCGTTCACGAGCTTCTGCTCGGTGCCCTCGTAGTTGTCCGCCATCCGCTGCATGCCCTCCGCGACCCGGCGCAGCGCGGCGGGGAGGCCCTTGAGGCCCTTGAGCGTTCCGGCGCTGTACGCGAGGTAGCCCTTCTCGCCCTCGGCGAACTGGTGCCCCGCGTGGTCGTTGCCCCAGGGGTGGGTGGCGTTCATGCTGGTCAGGAAGGAGTCCAGGGCGAGGTACGCGGCGGAGACCCGGTCCGAGGCGACGAGCATCGGGGAGACCGCCGCCCGGTACTGCGCGGGGTGGGCCTCGAAGCCCGTCCCCGCGTCCTTCGCGGGAGCCGCCGGTGCGGCGGCGGCTTCGGCCGCCGGACCCGAGCCCGGCGATGCGGCCGCCCTCGTCACCGTCACGAGCCCCATCGCCGGGGCAGGCTCCCCCGCCTCGCCGGATCCGTGCACCTTCGTACCGAACTGATCTTCCATGACGCTCTCTCCCCGATGTGCCACTGCCGGCCTGGCGGCCTGTCAGCGGTATTGCTGCGGGCGGCGGCCGACGGCCGGCCGCACGCGTGACTACTCGTCGTTCCCGGGCCGGCCACCGCCGGGGCTCTCCCCCCGGGCCGCCGGCCGCCGTGCCGCTCCGGCGGGAGCGGGCTTGTCGAACTCCCCGGCGGCCGCCAGCTTCGCCAGGACGGCCCGGAGCTGAGGGCTCGGCACCTGATAGCCGCCCTCCTCCCGGAGCGGTGCGGGCCTCCCGCCTGCGTCCGGCCCGGTAGGCGCGGCTCCCACGGTGCCCGCGGGGCCCGGTCCGACCCCGCCCCGCGGGTGGGCGGCCGGGGCCGCCGGCCGTCCCTCCGTCCGCCCCGCGCCGGCCTCGGCACCGCCCGTGCCCGCGGCATCGCCGGCCGTACCGCTTGCCGTCCCCTCCCCCGGCCGGCCCCCGCTCCCCGCTTCGGGTCCCAGCACGACGCTGGTCAGCTGGGTGAGGAGATCGGCTGCGGGCGCCGGCGGTGGCTCCGCTCCGGCGGCTGCGGCCTGCGGAGCCCCTGTCCGGCGCTGTTCGGCGGCCTCGGTACGGGCGTCGTCCAGCCACCGGCGGTGCGCCCGCTGCTCCTGCCCGTCGCCGATCCGGGCCTCGGCGGCCGGGCCGTGGACGGCGGAGTCGGCGGTCGCCTCGTCCTCCTCCGGCGCCTGCCCGAGGGCCAGGTCCGGCCTGCGCCTGCCGCGAGTCCCCTTCTTGCCCCCGCCACGGCCCAGGCCGTGCACACCTCCCGGGCCGGGACCCCGCCCTGCGGCCCCCACTCCGGCGGCGGAGGCGCCCGCGCCCGCCCGCGCGCCGGTCCCGGCCGCGCCCGGGCCCAAGGTCTGCCGCGTCGTACCGCTCGCGCCGCGTCCGACCGCTCCGGCCCGGCTGCCCGCCCCGGCGGCAGCCGCTGTACCGGAGGGCATCCCGAGGCCCGCGCCCGTGAAGGAGGGCATGGCACCCGCCCGTGCCCGGCCCGCCGACCCGCCGCCGACGGCCCTGCGCCCGTCGACGGCACCGGCACCGCCGGCAGCACCGCCCGGGCCGAGCACGCCGCCCGTGCCGAGCGCGCCCGAGGACGCGCCGGCAGCACCCGCCGGATCGCCGGCACCGCCGGAGGACAGCCCGCCCTGCGCACCGCTGCCCGTGGTGACGCCGGTGAACCCGGCCAGGTTCAGCCCCGGCACGGCCGCACCGCCCGGCCGGCAGACCGGTCCGCTCTCCCGGCCCGGCACCTCGGCCCGGGCGGACTCGGTCCGCGGTGCCTCCGGTGCACCGAGACCGGCGAGCACCGGCCGCGCGTCACCGCCCGCTCCCCCTCCGGTGCCCGCCCCGGGATCGCCCGCATCGGTGCCCCCGGCGCCGGCGCCCGGACCTCCGGCGCCTCCGAGTGCGCAGACCTGTCCGGCGCTGACCATGCGGTCGACCGAGCCGGCGTTCTGCCGGAGCATCGAGTCGACGTCCGCGCTCGCCTGCCCGACGTAGTGCTTGCACGAGTCCGCCGCCAGCCTGACGCCCTCGGACTGCGCGGCGGCCGCGGGCGCGGCGCCGGGCATGCTGCCGTCGAGGTACTCCTTGGTCGACCTGAGCTGCTGCACCATGGCCGTCTTGGTGCGGCCGACGGTGCCGGAGGCCTCGTGGAGACAGCGCGCCATCGCGAGCCCGCTCTCCAGCACGGTGACGGCATGGGTGTCGTCGCGGCCGGCGTACTTCTCCAGGTACTGCCGGAAGCCGTCCGCGGCCGGCCCCGACATGTGCGCCGCGGCCTGCTGCGCGCTCGCCACGATGGCGCGCACCCGGGGCTCGGCCACGGTGTTCCAGGCATCCCACGCCCGGGCGAGCTCCGCCAGCCGGTCCTCGTCGGCGTCGGGGAAGGCGATCCCCGCCCCGTTCTCGTGGCTCGTGACGGCCGTGAGCACCGCGGCCAGGTCGGCGGGCAACTCGATCATGAAACTGGTCACTTTCTCGGGCGAACCGGCAGGGCCGGGCGGACCGGCAAGGCCGGAGAACCGGGCCGAACCGGCCGACGCGGGCGCGCGCGCCCGGCGGACACCCGGCGGACGAACCGGGCGGTCGGGTGGAGGAACCGGCGCGTGGAGCCGGGGACGATCAGACGGCGGCGGTGCCGGCGGGCCGGACCGGCGTGGACGGACCACTGCCGCCGGGCACGGCGCCCGCCTCCGCGGGGAGGACCGGCACCCCGGGGCTCCCGAGCAGCTCCTTCAGTGCGGCCACGTGACCGCCGTCGGCCTCGCGGTACTGCCGGCACATCAGCAGCAGGTTCTCGGCCATCCGGCCGGAGTTCCCCAGGAAGCGGTGCACGCCCTGGAGCGCCCGCGCCTGCTGCCCGATCAGCCCGCCGGCCCCCGGCGCGCCGCCCAGGAGCGCCGTTCCCACCGGACCGGTGCCGTACGAGGCCGGGCCGACCTGCCGGACAGCGGCCTCGACCTTGGCGGCGAGCGGTTCCAGCTCCCGGACGAGGGACTGGATCCTCTTGGCGGCCGCCTCGACCTCCTCAAGGTCGATCTTGAACGACCCGCTGCTCATCCGACTCACGCTCACCATCTCGGCTGGACCACTGACGCTGGTGACCGACCCTTCCCCCTGCGCGTAACCGGTCGATAAGCGGTTTGTGGGCGGATCACACCGGGGCGGCTGCACGACGGCCGGGGGCGACGTCGGGGCGGCCCACCGTATCCGTGCGGAGGGCCGGGACTCCCGGGCCTGCGAACACGCGAACGGCGGCGCGCCTCGGACCGAGGCGCGCCGCCGTCAACACTCTTCTGCTTCCTAGAGAACCCGCGTCATCGTCCGGTGCGGGATCCCTCCGTCCAGGTACTCCGGGCCCTCGGCCGTGTAGCCGAGCCGCTCGTAGAAGCCCAGCGCCCGGACCTGCGCGTGCAGCTCGACCTCACGCGCCCCGCGCCGGAGCCCGGCCGCCTCGACGGCCCGCACCAGCTCGGCGCCGAGGCCGGTGCCGCGGGCGGCCCGCACCACCGCGAGCCGGCCGAGCAGCACCCGCCCCTCGATCCCGCCGGTCAGCTTGAGCGCCGGCTCGCCGTGGATCAGCCGGGCCGTCCCCAGCGCCGCACCGTCCGGGCCGATCGCCAGCACGTGCTCCGAGGGGCCGTCGAGGTCGTCCCACTCCTCGTCCTCGGGGATCTCCTGCTCGACGATGAACACCTCGCGCCGCACCCCGTGCACCAGCGCGAGGTCCGCCTCCCCCTCGGCCACCCTGATGGTCGTGCTCATCCCAGCCTCCCCCCGTCCCGGTTCCGTCGGCCCGCGGCCGCGGTCAGCTCTCCGCCGCGATGGTGTCCAGCGCCTTGCGCAGGTCCGCCGGGTACTCGCTGGAGAACTGCACCCACTCGCCGTCGGCGGGGTGCTCGAAGGCCAGCGAGACCGCGTGCAGCCACTGCCGGGTCAGCCCGAGCCGCTTGGCCAGCGTCGGGTCGGCGCCGTAGGTGAGGTCGCCCACGCAGGGGTGGCGCAGCGCCGACATGTGCACCCGGATCTGGTGGGTGCGGCCGGTCTCCAGCTTGACGTCCAGCAGCGAGGCGGCCCGGTAGGCCTCGATCAGGTCGTAGTGGGTGACGGACGGCTTGCCGTCGCGGGTGACCGCCCACTTCCAGTCCGAGCTGGGGTGGCGGCCGATCGGCGCGTCCACGGTGCCGCTGAGCGGGTCCGGGTGGCCCTGGACCAGCGTGTGGTACTTCTTCTCCGTCACCCGGTCGTGGAACTGCCGCTTGAGGTCGGTGTAGGCGCGCTCGGACTTGGCGACCACCATCAGACCCGAGGTGCCGACGTCGAGCCGGTGCACGATGCCCTGGCGCTCGGCGGCGCCCGAGGTGGAGATCCGGTAGCCCGCCGCGGCGAGCCCGCCGATCACGGTCGGGCCGGTCCAGCCAGGGCTGGGGTGCGCGGCGACCCCGATCGGCTTGTCGACGAGCACGATGTCCTCGTCGTCGTGGACGATGCGCATGCCCTCGACGTGCTCGGCGACGATCCGCACGGGCGCGGCGGGGGCGGGGATCTCGACCTCCAGCCAGGAGCCGGCGGTCACCCGGTCCGACTTGCCGGCCACGGTGCCGTCGAGCGTCACCTTGCCGTCGGCGGCCAGCTCGGCGGCCTTCGTCCGGGAGAAGCCGAACATCCGGGCGAGGGCGGCGTCGAGACGCTCGCCCTCCAGGCCGTCGGGAACGGGGAGGCTGCGGATCTGCGCTGCGGTACTCACCCGTACGAGTATGCCGGACGCGCGGCCCCGCTCCTTGCGCGCCCGGTGCCGGCTACTCGCCCTTGGCGTCCGGGCCGCCCCGGCCGGCCTCGTCCTTCGCGGCCGGCTGGTGGACGGTGCCGTCCGGGTTGCTGCCGCGGAAGGAGAGCAGGACGACCAGGATGCCGCCGCAGACGATCGCCGAGTCGGCGAGGTTGAAGACGGCGAAGTGCTGGACGGAGATGAAGTCGACCACGTGCCCGCGGAAGACGCCCGGCGAGCGGAACAGCCGGTCGGTGAGGTTGCCCAGCGCACCGCCGAGCAGCAGACCGAGCGCGATCGCCCACGGCAGGCTGTACAGCTTGCGGGCGATCCGCCAGATCACCACGATGACGGCCGCGGCGATCATCGTGAAGACCACGGTCAGCGCCTGGCCCATGCCGAAGGCGGCGCCGGAGTTGCGGATGACCTGGAAGGTGACGACGTCGCCGACCACCTTGATGGCCGCGTGGTTCTCCAGCCGGGCCACCACGAGCAGCTTGCTGCCCAGGTCGATCAGGAAGGCGAGCAGCGCGACGACGAGCAGGACGCCGATCCGCCGGCGGCCCTTCGGTGCTTCCTGCTCCGCCGGGGCGGCGGTCACCTCGCCGGGCTCGGCCACGGCCTCCTCCACAGCTTCGGCGGGGGTGGGGACGGCTTCGTCCCTCGTCTGGGGGGAACCTTGCGTACTGATGATCCGCTCCGCTGCCGATGGGGGTCCCCCCGCTCGTCGTCGGGGGGCGGGGGCCTCCGGTCGCCTGCCCAAGCCGGTCGGGCGACGTTACGGGGTCGAGCGTACGGCAAGCCCGACCCCCTGCGTCGCCCCGGTCAGCGGCGTTCCTGCTTGGCCTTGCACTGGACGCAGAGCGTCGCCCGGGGGAAGGCCTGCATCCGGGCCTTGCCGATGGCCTGGCCGCAGGACTCGCAGATGCCGAACCCGACGCCCTCCAGCCGGGCCAGCGCGTGCTCGGTCTGGGCGAGGCTGTCCCGGGCGTTGTTGGCGAGGGCCAGCTCGCTCTCCCGCGAGATGTTCTTCGTACCGGCGTCCACCTGGTCGTCGCCGGCTCCGTCGTTGGAGTCGCGCATCAGGCCCGTGATCGCGGCCTCGGCGGCGTCGATCTCCCCCCGCAGCCGGTCGAGCTCGCTGATCAGCTCGGCGTGCAGCTCGTGCACCTCCTCCGAGGTCCACGGGTCCTCGCCCGGGCGGACCGGGAGCTCGGCCGGGTCCACCGACTCGGCGCCGCGGGCCGCCGTGGCGGCCGCGGTACGGGCGCGGCCGGGGGCCACGAGCGTGGCATCGTTGCTGGTCTTGTGCCGTGCGGTAGTAGTCACGGTCCCCTCCCCTGGTTCTCCTGCCACGGCCTTGCGTGCCCGCTTGGTGGCGGTACCCGCGCCGGTTGCCTTGTCAGCCATGGCTTCGACCCCATCTACGAACGAATCGAGCCGCCGGTTCCCGGCGGCCTCCAGTGCCGGAACGATAATCCCCATCAAAACCGGTCACAACATGACATACCGACGCCTCACCATGATCCCACCCGGGCAGCCGCCACAGCCGCCCCACCTGCGCGCTGACCAGAGTTGTGCCCAGATCACCCCCGCCTAACCACCCCCGCGCAGCGCACCGGAAACGGGCCGCGCGCCGCCGCGGCGGCCCCGGCAAACCGACTTGCGGCGGCCGATACACTGGGCCTGCAAGGCGCAGATGGGACGAGTACCGACGTACGCAGCCACCAGCGACCCGGGGACGGTGCGAGCCCGGGGGTGTGCACGGCGGGAAGATCACCCCGGAGCCGCCGGAAGAACGGCCACCGGCCTACTAGACCCGGCAGCAAGCCCAAACAAGAGGGCCGCACGCAGCAC
Organism: Kitasatospora sp. NPDC090091; assembly: GCF_044747365.1. Taxonomy (NCBI): domain Bacteria; kingdom Bacillati; phylum Actinomycetota; class Actinomycetes; order Kitasatosporales; family Streptomycetaceae; genus Kitasatospora; species Kitasatospora sp. NPDC090091. The sequence goes on along the minus strand of NZ_JBIVDY010000001.1, from coordinate 283,567 downwards.
CGCGGCCAAGGAGGGTGGTACCGCGGGGCGGCATGCCGTCTCGTCCCTCCGTCGGATCCAGCCCACATCCGCCGGAGGTAGACGCCCGCGATGAGCTCCTACAACCCCGTCCCCGCACAGGTCGACCTGCCCGCCCTGGAACACCAGATCCTCTCCTTCTGGCAGGACAACAAGGTGTTCCAGCGAAGCCTGGAGCAGTCCGAGGGCCGCCCGGAGTGGGTCTTCTACGAAGGCCCGCCCACCGCCAACGGCATGCCCGGCGCCCACCACATCGAGGCCCGCGTCTTCAAGGACGTCTTCCCCCGCTACCGGACGATGAAGGGCTACCACGTCGCCCGCAAGGCCGGCTGGGACTGCCACGGCCTCCCGGTGGAGCTCGCCGTCGAGAAGGAGCTCGGCTTCTCCGGCAAGCAGGACATCGAGGCCTACGGCATCGCCGAGTTCAACGCCAAGTGCCGTGACTCGGTGACCCGGCACACCGACGCCTTCGCCGAGCTGACCACCCGCATGGGGTACTGGGTCGACCTCGACGAGGCCTACCGGACGATGGACCCGTCGTACGTCCAGTCCGTCTGGTGGTCGCTCAAGCAGATCTTCGACAAGGGCCTGCTGGTCCAGGACCACCGCGTCGCGCCCTGGTGCCCGCGCTGCGGCACCGGCCTGTCCGACCACGAGCTCGCGCAGGGCTACGAGACCGTCGTCGACCCCTCGGTGTTCGTCCGCTTCCCGCTCACCGGCGGCCCGCTGGCCGGCGAGGCGGCCCTGCTGGTCTGGACGACCACCCCCTGGACCCTGGTCTCCAACACCGCCGCCGCCGTCCACCCCGAGGTGGTCTACGTGGTGGCCACCGACGGCAACGAGAAGCTGGTCGTCGCCGAGCCGCTGCTGGCCAAGGCCCTCGGCGAGGGCTGGGAGGCCACCGGTCAGCGCTTCACCGGCGCCGAGATGGAGCGCTGGGCGTACCGCCGCCCCTTCGACCTGGTCGAGATCGAGGACGCGCACTACGTCCTCAACGCCGACTACGTCACCACCGAGGACGGCACCGGCATCGTCCACCAGTCCCCCGCCTTCGGCGCGGACGACCTCGCGACCTGCCGCAAGTACGGCCTGCCGGTGGTCAACCCGGTGCTCGCCGACGGCACCTTCGCCCCCGAGGTCCCGCTGGTCGGCGGCCAGTTCTTCAAGAAGGCCGACGAGGCCCTGGTCGCGGACCTCAAGGAGCGCGGCCTGCTCTTCCGGCACCTGCCGTACGAGCACAGCTACCCGCACTGCTGGCGCTGCCACACCGCGCTGCTCTACTACGCGCAGCCGTCCTGGTACATCCGGACCACCGCCGTCAAGGACGCGCTGATCCGCGAGAACGAGGCCACCAACTGGTTCCCGGAGACGGTCAAGCACGGCCGCTTCGGCGACTGGCTGAACAACAACATCGACTGGGCGCTGAGCCGGAACCGGTACTGGGGCACCCCGCTGCCGATCTGGCGCTGCGAGGAGGGCCACCTCACCTGCGTCGGCTCGCTGGCCGAGCTCACCGAGCTGACCGGCACCGACCAGAGCGGCCTCGACCCGCACCGCCCGTTCATCGACGACGTCACCTTCGCCTGCCGCGAGTGCGGCGGCACCTCGACCCGGGTGCCCGAGGTCATCGACGCCTGGTACGACTCGGGCTCGATGCCGTTCGCCCAGTACGGCTACCCGTACCAGAACAAGGAGCTGTTCGAGAAGCGCTACCCGGCGCAGTTCATCTCCGAGGCGATCGACCAGACCCGCGGCTGGTTCTACACGCTGATGGCCGTCGGCACCCTGGTGTTCGACAAGAACAGCTACGAGAACGTCGTCTGCCTGGGCCACATCCTGGCCGAGGACGGCCGGAAGATGTCCAAGCACCTGGGCAACATCCTCCAGCCGATCCCGCTGATGGACCAGCACGGCGCCGACGCCGTCCGCTGGTTCATGGCGGCCGGCGGCTCGCCCTGGTCGGCCCGCCGGGTCGGCCACGGGACGATCCAGGAGGTGGTCCGCAAGACCCTCCTCACCTACTGGAACACCGTCGCCTTCCAGGCGCTGTACGCCCGCACCACCGGCTGGGCCCCCTCGGCCGCCGACCCGGCCCCGGCCGACCGCCCGCAGCTGGACCGCTGGGTGCTCTCCGAGCTGAACACCCTGGTCCGCGAGGTCGACGCGGCCTTCGAGGCGTACGACACCCAGCGCGCCGGCAAGCTGCTCTCCGGCTTCGTCGACGACCTCTCCAACTGGTACGTCCGCCGCGGCCGCCGCCGCTTCTGGCAGGGCGACGCCGCCGCGCTCGCCACCCTGCACGAGGCGCTGGAGACGGTCACCCGGCTGATGGCCCCGCTCACCCCGTTCATCACCGAGCGGGTCTGGCAGGACCTGGTCGTCCCGGTGGTCCCGGACGCCCCGGCCTCGGTCCACCTGGCCGGCTGGCCGCAGGCGGACGAGTCGCTGATCGACGCCGACCTCTCCCGGCACATGGCGCTGGTGCGCCGCCTGGTCGAGCTCGGCCGGGCCACCCGCGCCGAGTCCGGCGTGAAGACCCGTCAGCCGCTCTCCCGGGCACTGGTCGCCGCCCAGGGCTGGGAGGAGCTGCCGGCCGACCTGCGCGCGCAGATCGCCGAGGAGCTCAACGTCTCCACCCTGGAGTCGCTGGCCGCCAACTCCGCCGATCAGGGCAGTGGCGGTTCGCTGGTCGACACCACGGCCAAGGCCAACTTCCGCGCGCTGGGCAAGCGCTTCGGCAAGGGCGTCCAGGACGTCGCCAAGGCGGTCGCCGCCGCCGACGCCGCCCGCCTGGCCGCCGAACTGCGCGCCGACGGCCGGACCTCGGTCGAGCTGAACGGCGAGACGGTCGCCCTGGCACCGGACGAGGTGATCATCACCGAGACGCCGCGCGAGGGCTGGGCCGTCGCCAACGAGTCCGGCGCCACCGTCGCCCTCGACCTGGCGATCACCCCGGAGCTCAAGCGCCTCGGCATCGCCCGCGACGCGATCCGCCAGATCCAGGAGGCCCGCAAGAACTCCGGCCTGGACGTCGCCGACCGGATCGTCCTGCGCTGGCGGGCGACGAGCGAGGAGACCGCCGAGGCCGTCGCCGAGCACGGCCCGCTGGTCGCCGAGGAGGTGCTGGCCACCGACTTCGCGGCCGGCGCCGCCGACTGGGAGTCCGAGACCTTCAGCGACGAGGGCCTGGGCCTCGCCTTCCAGCTCCGCAAGGCCTGACCCCACCCGGAGCGGCCGGCACCTCCCCGAGGTGCCGGCCGCTCCGGCGTTCCCGCCCTGCCCCGGACCGGACCGGGCTGCCCACGCATGTCCGGGAACGGCGAAGCGCCCCCGCCCCGACCCGAAGGTCGGAGCGGGGGCGCTCCGGAGTGCCGACTGCGACTAGTTGTCGCCGTCCTCGTCGATCAGGAAACCGCGCATCGGCGCCGGCGCCTGCTGCATCGGCTGCGGCGGCTGGGGCCGGACGGCCGCCATCGGCTGGGTCATCCCGGCCGGCTGCATCTGCGGGGCGCCGGTGTTGCCACCGGAGGCCGGCCCGCCGAAGCTCGGGGCACCCGAGCTCCCGCCGAACGAGCTCTGCCCGCCGAACGAGGGCTGGTTCCCGCCGAAGGACGGCTGGTTGCCACCGAAGCTCGGGGCACCGCCGCTCATCGCGGACGCACCGGCCGGAGCCATCGACGACGCGGCCGGCGGCAGCGAGGCGGTGGCCGGGATGCGCGGCGGGGCGAGCGAGTCGTCCGCCTGCGACTCCAGCTGGCGCAGCTGGGTCTCCAGGTACGACTTCAGACGCGTGCGGTACTCACGCTCGAACGCCCGCAGGTCCTCGACCTTGCGCTCCAGCGTGGCCCGCGCGGACTCCAGCGAGCCCATCGCGACGCGGTGCTTCTCCTGCGCGTCCCGCTCCAGCGCGTCAGCCTTGGCGCGGGCGTCCCGCTCCAGGCCCTCGGCGCGGCTGCGGGCCTCGCCGACGATCTTGTTGGCCTCGGAACGGGCCTCCGAGATCGCCTGGTCGGCGGTCTGCTGGGCGAGCGCGAGCACGCGGGCCGCGCTGTCGCCGCCGGGACCCTGCTGCTGCATCGGACCGCCCATGGGGCCGCCCATCTGCTGCGGGCCGCCCATGGGGCCGCCCATCTGCTGCATCTGCTGCTGGCCCATGCCCTGGCCCATCGGGTTGCCCATGCCCTGCGGGCCGCCGGGGCCGCCCATCGGCTGGAGCATCTGACCGCCCATCGGCTGGACCAGCTGCTGCTGGCCGCCCATGGTCTGGTTCATCTGCTGCTGCGGGCCGCCCATCTGCTGCGGACCACCCGGACCGGCCGGGAGCTGCGGGGCGCCGGACGGCAGGCCGAGGGGCTGGTTGCCCATCTGCTGCTGCGGGCCGCCCATCTGCTGCGGACCACCCGGGCCACCCATCGGCTGCGGGCCGCCGGGGCCGCCCTGCTGGCCGGGGACCGGCGGGCCGGATATGGCGGCCGGCACGGGAGCGCCGGGACGCGCCTCCTGCGGCGGCTCCTTGCGCATGTTGGCCTGGTTCTGCGCGGCGGCACGGGTCGCAGCGGCCAGCTTGGCACGCAGGTCCTCGTTCTCGCGGAGAAGGCGGGTCAGCTCCGCCTCGACCTCGTCGAGGAAGGCATCGACCTCGTCCTCGTCATAGCCTTCGCGCAGGCGGACGGTCGTGAACTGCTTGTTCCGAACGTCCTCGGGGGTCAATGGCATCTCTTCACCTCAACGTGATCGTCGGCACACCGGCATCCTGTCGCATCGCTCACCTACGACTAGGGCCGCACAAGCGAGATCAGGACATACACAATGATCATCAGTACGAAGAAGGACAGGTCGAGCGCCACGCCCCCGAGACGCAACGGCGGGATGAACCGCCGAAGAAGCTTGAGCGGCGGATCCGTGACAGTGTACGTGGCCTCCAGGACCAGGACCATGGCCTTGCCGGGCCGCCACGAACGTGCGAACTGGAACACCCAGTCCATCACCAGCCGCGCAAGCAGGAACACCAGGAAGACGGTCAGCGCGTAATAGAGCACCGCCCACACGATCCCCATCGCGCTTCCCTCTCCCCTGTTCTCGGCCCTCGGGCCGTGCCGCCTGTCGCTAACTCGCTGTCGATCAGATCCACACGTAAAGTCGTGGCCGGGTCAGCTCTGGTTGAAGAACCCACCCTCGGCGATCCGAGCCTTGTCCTCCGCCGTGACATCGACGTTAGCAGGCGACAGCAGGAACACCTTCTGTGTCACGCGCTCGATACTGCCGTGCAGACCGAAGACGAGTCCAGCGGCGAAGTCTACGAGGCGCTTGGCATCGGTGTCGTCCATCTCGGTCAGATTCATGATCACCGGAGTCCCGCCGCGGAACTGTTCCCCGATGGTACGGGCCTCGTTGTAGGTCCGGGGGTGCAGCGTGGTGATGCGGTAGGGCTCTCGTTCGTTCACTACCTTGGGCATGATCACCGGGGCGCTCTTCTCCAGGTTGTGGCGGCGTTCGGGTGTGATGGACGACACTGGGGCCATCCTCGGGGCCTCCTGCCGGATCGGGACCGCGGCCGGCACCGGCTGCGGCGTGATCGAGGAGACCGGAGCGGGTGCCGGAGCGGCCGGCCGGGGGATGTCCTCGGTCCGCCCGGCGCGGATCGGCTCGGGGTCCGCGTCGTAGTCGTCGTCGGGGTCGTACCCCTGGCCGTCGTACGTCTCGTCCTCCACGAGGCCGAGGTAGACCGCCATCTTGCGCATTGCGCCGGCCATGCTCCTGTCTCCTCCGCTTGTGGTGGACCGTCCCGGCGGCCGGGCCCACGGCCCCGCTGCGGATTCCGCGGTTCCGCCCGTGACGACCCGCCTGGCCGACGGCCGGTCAGAAGTCGTGGGGAGGGGGCCGCGGAGCTGCGATCCACGGTTGGCTAGCGCTCTGGAAAGCTGCTAGTTTCTGTCCTATTTTGTCCTGCAGTCTGATCTACTACCCGGTGACGTTACCTGAGGGGTGACCGCACTCCGAGTACCGCCGTTCCGACGCGCACGTGTGTCGCCCCGGCGGCAACGGCCTGCTCCAGGTCCCCGCTCATTCCCGCGGAAACCATGGTGGCAGCCGGATGGGCCGTCCGTACGGCGGTTGCGATTTCCGCCAGCACCGCGAAGGCGCGGGCCGGGTCACCGGCGAGCGGGCCGGCGAGCGGAGCGACCGTCATCACCCCGTCCAGCCGCAGCCCGGGTGCCTCGGCGATCGCGTCCGCCAGCGCCGCGACGTCGGCGGGGGCGACCCCGGCACGGTGCTCGACCCCACCCTGCGCGCCGCCGCCGGCGGCCGGCACGTCCTTGTCCAGCGCGACCTGCACCAGGCAGCCCAGCTCCGGGCGGTCCGACTTGAGCACCGCCGCGGAGAGCGACTCCACCAGCCGCAGCCGGTCGACCGAGTGCACGTGGTTCGCGTACCGGACCACCGAGCGGACCTTGTTGGTCTGCAGCTGGCCGACGAAGTGCCAGTCCAGCGGAAGGTTTCTGCACTGCTCCGCCTTGGGCGCGGCGTCCTGGTCGCGGTTCTCCGCGACGTCGGTGACGCCCAGCGCGGCCAGCAGCGCGGTGTCCTCGGCCGGATAGGTCTTGGTGACCACGACGAGCTTCACCTCGTCGCGCGCCCGCCCCGCGGCGGCGCAGGCGTCGGCGATCCGCTGCTCGACGACCTCCAGATTGGTGCCGAGTTCCTCGTACCGGGCCCGCTGCCCCTCCGTCAGGCCGGCGAGGAATTCCCGGCTGCCCGGGAACGGTCCGTAGATGTCGTTCGTCATCAGAGTTCAGAGCCCAACCAGACGTAACTCGCGAGCCGGCCCGTGCGCTGCTCACGGCGGTAGGAGTAGTGATCGGCGGATTCGAGGGTGCAGACCGATGATCGCACCGGATCGGTGACCCCCGCAGCGGCGAGCTGGGCCGCCGCTCCCGCCGGCACGTCCAGCGCCGGGGTGCCCCAGGACGTCTCCGAGTACGCCGCCGGGACCACCGCGGCCACCTCGGCTCGCAGCGCGTCCGGGACCTCGTAGCAGCGGCCGCAGACCGCGGGGCCGACCGCGGCGGTGATCCGCCCGGGCTCGGCACCCAGCTCCAGCATCGCCCGGACCACCGCCGGGACCACGCCGGCCGCCAGCCCGGGCCGGCCCGCGTGGGCCGCGCCCACCACGCCCGCCACCGGGTCGGCCAGCAGCACCGGGGTGCAGTCGGCGGTCAGCACCGCCAGCGCCAGCGGCCGGTCGGTGACCACCGCGTCCACCACCGGGGCCTCCCCCGCCGGCTGGCGCTCCGTCACCACGGCGACGTCCGCGCCGTGCACCTGGTTCATCCAGACCACGTCCGCCGGGTCCAGCCCCAGCGAGCGGGCCGCGATCGCCCGGTTCTCCCGGACGGCGGCCGGATCGTCCCCCACCGCACCGCCGAGGTTCAGCTCCCCGTACGGCGAAGTGCTCACCCCGCCCCACCGGGTGGTGAAGGCGAAGTGAGCACCGTTGCGGTCCGTGCGATCGATCACTTAAGGAAGTCCGGGACGTCGAGCTCCTCGGCCGGGCTCTCCACGAACGGCTGGCGGGCCGGCTGTACCTGCGGCGGCACCGGGGCGGCGGTCGCGGTGGCCGGGGACTCCGCCGGGCGCGTCGGCGCCGGGGACTCCGCCTCCTGGCGGGTGGTCACCGAGCCGATGCCCCCGTACGAGGGGCGGCTCGCCGGGCGCTCCGGCGCGGCGGCCGGGGTGGTGGCGGCCGGGGCCTGCTGGCCGGCCTTGACCACCGGGTCGCGGACGATGGCGGGCGGCTGGCCGCCGTCGAACCCGGCCGCGATCACGGTGACCCGGACCTCGTCGCCGAGCGCGTCGTCGATGACCGCACCGAAGATGATGTTGGCCTCGGGGTGCGCGGCCTCGCTGACCAGCTGGGCGGACTCGTTGATCTCGAACAGGCCGAGGTCGGAGCCGCCGGAGATGGAGAGCAGCACGCCGCGGGCGCCGTCGATCGAGGCCTCCAGCAGCGGCGAGGAGATCGCCATCACGGCGGCCGCCTTGGCGCGGTCCTCGCCGCGGGCCGAGCCGATGCCCATGAGCGCCGAACCGGCGTCCGACATGACGGACTTGACGTCGGCGAAGTCGAGGTTGATCAGACCCGGGGTGGTGATCAGGTCGGTGATGCCCTGGACGCCGGAGAGCAGCACCTGGTCGGCGGAGCGGAACGCGTCCAGCACGCTGACCTGGCGGTCCGAGATGGACAGCAGCCGGTCGTTGGGGATCACGATGAGGGTGTCGACCTCTTCGCGCAGGCTGGCGATGCCGTCCTCGGCCTGGTTCGCGCGACGCCGGCCCTCGAAGGTGAAGGGGCGGGTGACCACACCGATGGTCAGCGCGCCGAGCGAGCGGGCGATGTTGGCCACCACCGGCGCGCCGCCCGTGCCGGTGCCGCCGCCCTCGCCGGCGGTGACGAAGACCATGTCGGCCCCCTTGAGGACCTCCTCGATCTCCTCGCGGTGGTCCTCGGCGGCCTTCCGGCCGACCTCGGGGTTGGCGCCGGCGCCGAGGCCCCGGGTGAGTTCACGGCCCACATCGAGCTTGACGTCGGCGTCGCTCATCAGGAGGGCCTGCGCATCGGTGTTGATCGCGATGAACTCGACGCCCTTGAGACCGACCTCGATCATCCGGTTGATGGCGTTGACACCACCGCCGCCGATACCGACGACCTTGATGACTGCGAGGTAGTTCTGCGGTGCTGCCACGTCGAAGGCCTCTCGCCTCGAATTTCCGGGTCGGCCCGACGCCCGGTGGGGTGCCGTTCCGACGGATGTCGATGGGTAGGGAGCCTGGTTTCTGACTGAATGTCCGAAATGCCGACCACCGACCCCAACCCTAAACTTGACGTTTAGGGTTAGTCCTGTGCCCCCGTCACATCACCAGAGGACACAGTCTGGTGACACAGGACACTAGGTGGACGCTGGCACGTGTTTCAACGAACACGCCGAGCTTCCCTTTTTCTTTTGAGCCTATGTGATCATCAGCCGGCCGATGAAACCGGGGTGACCACCAAGGTTCGGGCCGACGCCGAAAGCCGTCAACCCCTCCCTCAATCACAGAACCTACCGGATCATCCGGACACCGCCGGCGCCTCGGGCGCACTCACATCGAAGTTCGTACCCTTCTGATGCATCAGTGCCACCAGGACCCGGGCTTTTCGATCGATTTGCTCCGCACTCCCCCAGCGAACCGTGGTACCGCCGCTGAGCTGCAGTTGGATGTCGTCGAACGAGTGCACCAGCACCGCCCCGGCCCGCTGCCGGATCTCGGCCGGAAGTCCGGCGGCGACCGCCACCGCGGCCTGGACCAGTTGGGGCCGGCCGAGCACCGGCTCCGCGTCGGCGGCCTGCTGGCTCAAGCGGAGCTCGACCACCGGAACGCCCGCGGGGGCCGCCGCCTCGGTGGCGAAGCTCACCCCGGCGGCGTCGACCTGGGTGAAGCGGCCGTCCTCGCCCTTCACGGCGGCGACCGCGGTCCGCTGGGTGAGCTTCACCCGCAGGGTGTGCGGCCACCCCCGCCAGACCTCGGCGGCGGCCACCCGCGGGATCGCCTCCACCCGCTTCTTCACGTCGTCGAGGTCCACCCGGGCCAGCGGGCCGCCCCCCGGCCCGCCGATGGCCGCGCGGACCTGGTCGGCCGTCAGCCGGTCGTCCACCACGCCCTGGACCGCGACGCTGCGCACGTCCAGGGCCGGGGAGAAGAACACCAGCCAGGCCAGCACGCCGACCACCGCAGCGCCGAGCGCGCCCAGCACCGCGACGCCCCGCCGGGAGAGCCGGAGCCGGGGAGCGTACTCCTCGTCCCCGAACTCCACCTCGTCCCGCGGGTACCCCCGGCCGGCGGCCGGGGGCGGGTCGGCGAGCCGGCCGTCAGCCACGGCGGCGGCCGCCCCGGGCGGCGTCGATCGCCTCGTAGACCATGCCGACCAGCAGCTCGTCGGCGTCCCGGCGGCCGAACTCGGCCGCGGCCCGGCTCATGTCCCAGAGCCGCTGCGGGTCGGTCAGGACCGGCAGCACGTTCTGCAGCACCCAGTCCGGGGTGAGCTCGGCGTCGTCGACCAGCAGGCCGCCGCCGGCCTTGACCATCGGCTGGGCGTTCAGCCGCTGCTCGCCGTTGCCGATCGGCAGCGGGACGAACGCGGCGGGCAGGCCGACCGCCGCGAGCTCGGCCACCGTCATGGCGCCGGCCCGGCAGAGCATCAGGTCGGCCGCGGCGTAGGCGAGGTCCATCCGGTCCACGTACGGCACCGGGCGGTACGGCGGCATCCCGGGGATGTCGTCCACCTGCGGCAGCTCGTTCTTCGGGCCGACCGCGTGCAGGATCTGCACGCCGTACTGCTGCAGCCGCGGCGCGATCGCGGTGACCGTCTCGTTGAGCCGGCGGGCGCCCTGCGAGCCGCCGGAGACCAGCAGGGTGGGCAGCCGCTGGTCGAGGCCGAAGTAGTGCCGGGCCTCCGGACGGGCCGCGTTGCGGTCCAGCGTGGCGATGGTGCGGCGCAGCGGGATGCCGATGTACCGGGAGTCGCGCAGCTTGCTGTCCGGCGTGGAGACGGCGACGAAGTCGCTGTACCGGGCGCCGATCTTGTTGGCCAGGCCGGGCCGGGCGTTGGCCTCGTGCACCACGATCGGCACACCGGCCCGCTTGGCGGCCAGGTAGGCCGGCATCGCGACGTAGCCGCCGAAGCCGACCACGACGTCCGCGTTGACCCGCTCGATGATCTCCTGGGCGGCCCGGACGGTGCCGCGCAGCCGGCCCGGGACGGTGATCAGCTCGGGGGTGGGCTTGCGGGGCAGCGGGACCGCCGGGATGAGCTCCAGCTGGTAGCCGCGCTCGGGCACCAGCCGGGTCTCCAGGCCGCGCTCGGTACCGAGGGCGGTGATCCCGACGGACGGGTCGTGCCTGCGGAGTGCGTCCGCGAGGGCCATGGCCGGCTCGATGTGACCGGCGGTCCCCCCGCCGGCGAGTACGACATGCACCGAAATTCACCGCTCCCTGCGTGCCGGCCCGGGGGCCGGGCGCGCTGTGGTTCGTCGTCGTGGCAGCACCCGGGCCAGTCGTCTCCTGATCCGGGAGTTCTTGCTCCGGGCGGCCAGGGCCGCCTTCGCGCCCGAGCTGCTGCGTGCCAGGCAGAGCAGCACCCCGATCGCGGACATGGCCGACAGCATGGCGGAACCGCCGTAGGAGAACAGCGGGAGCGGGACGCCCGCGATGGGCAGCAGTCCCAGCGCCGACCCCAGGTTGATCACGGCCTGCGCCATGATCCACGTGGTGGCGGCTCCCGCGGCGTACCTGACGAAGGGGTCCTTCGTGCCGATGGCCACACGGATACCCGCGTAGCCTAGTGCCGCGAAGAGACCGATCACCGACAGCGTCCCCACCAGGCCGAGTTCCTCGCCGGTCGCGGCGAAGATGAAGTCGGTGTGCGCCTCCGGGAGCTGGCCCCACTTCTCGACCCCGGCGCCGAGGCCGGAGCCGAACAGGCCGCCGAGGCCGAACGAGTAGACGCCGTGCAGCGCCTGGAAGCAGGCGCCGGCCGGGTCGAGCTTGGTGACGCCGATGCAGGAGAGCCGCTCCGCCCGGTGCGGGACGGTGACCACCAGGGCGGTGCAGACCACGACGGCCACGCCGAGGGTGGCGACGAACAGCCGCAGCGGCGCACCGACCATCCAGAGCAGGCCGAAGAGCATGGCCACCAGGATCATCGAGGTGCCCATGTCACCGCCGAGCATGATCATCGCCAGCAGCAGCAGCGCGCCGGGCACCAGCGGGACCAGCAGGTGCTTCCACTGGTCGAGGGTGCCGTTGCGCTGTTTGCGGGCGAGCAGGTCGGCGCCCCAGAGCACGAGGGCGAGTTTGGCGAACTCGGACGGCTGGAACTGCATCAGGCCGAGATCCAGCCAGTTCCGGTTCCCGTTGACCTCGACCCCGACGCCGGGGATCGCGACCAGCGCGAGCGCGAAGATCACCCCGAACATCACCGGGTAGACGATCACCCGCAGCACCGCCACCGGCACGGCCGCGAAGCCGATCAGCAGCACCAGGCCGAGCACCACCGCGACCAGCTGTTTCAGGAAGTAGTACTGCGCCGAGCGGTGCTGGCCCAGGGCCAGGATCTGCGAGGCCGAGAAGACCATCATCAGGCCGAGCACGACCAGCAGCAGGGTCGAGCCGATGATCAGCAGGTAGGGCGTGAGCGGCCGGTCCAGGGTGTACCGCAGACGGGCCCGGAAGGCCTGCAGGCGGGCCAGCGGGCCGGCCGACTTGTAGGCGGTCGTGGTGGCCGAGATCACCCGCCAGGGATCGGCAGCGCCCTTTTCCGGCGCACCGGAACCGCCCACCCCGCCCTGCCCCGCCACCACTCCTGCGCTCCCTCGTCTCCGCGGCCTGCTCGCCGTTCCCGCTATGGCGTGTCCGCCAGCTCCCGGACCGCCGCCGCGAAGAGGTCGCCGCGCTCGCCGTAGTTGGTGAACATGTCCATCGAGGCGCAGGCCGGGGCCAGCAGCACGGTGTCACCCGACCGGGCGAGCGATGCGGCCGTCCGGACCACCTCGGCCATCGCCACCGCGCCAGTCTGGCCCTCGGCCGCCTCGATGACCGGGACATCCGGCGCGTGTCGCGCCAGGGCCTCGCGGATCAGCGCGCGGTCCTCGCCGATCAGCACGGCGGCGCGCAGCCGCTCGGCCGCGCCCTGGACCAGGTCGTCGAAGGCGGCGCCCTTGGCCAGGCCGCCGGCGACCCAGACGATCGGCCGGTAGGCGGCCAGCGAGGCGGCCGCCGCGTGGGTGTTGGTGGCCTTGGAGTCGTCGACGTAGGTCACGCCGCCGACCACGCCGACCTCGGCGATCCGGTGCGCGTCCGGGCGGAAGGCCCGCAGGCCCTCGCGGACGGCCTTGACGTCGACGCCGTAGGAGCGGGCCAGCGCCGCGGCGGCGAGCGCGTTGGCGATGTTGTGCGGGGCCGGCGGGTTGACGTCCGACACCGAGCCCAGCTCGGCGGCGCTCTTGGTCCGGTCCGGCACGAAGGCCCGGTCCACCAGCAGGCCGTCCACCACGCCGAAGTTCGACGGGGCGGGCGCGCCGAGGCCGAAACCGATCGCCCGGCAGCCCTCCTCGACGTCGGCCTCGCGGACCAGCGCCTCGGTGGCCGGGTCGGCCAGGTTGTACACGCAGGCGACGACGTTGCCCTCGTAGATCCGGCCCTTGTCGGCGGCGTACGCCTCCATCGAACCGTGCCAGTCCAGGTGGTCGGGCGCCAGGTTGAGCACGGCCGCCGAGTACGGGCGCAGCGAGGGCGCCCAGTGCAGCTGGTAGCTGGAGAGCTCGACCGCGAGCACGTCGTACGGCTCCTCGGCGAGCACGGCGTCCAGCACCGAGACCCCGACGTTGCCGACGGCGGCGGTGCGTTTGCCGGCGGCGGTGAGGATCGAGGCGAGCATCTGGACGGTGGTGGTCTTGCCGTTGGTGCCGGTGACGGCCAGCCAGGGGGCCGGCTCGCCGGTGGACGGCAGCGGCCTGCGCAGCCGCCAGGCGAGCTCGACGTCGCCCCAGACCTCGACGCCGGCCCGGTCGGCCGCGGTGAACAGCGGGCTGCTCGGCGGCCACCCGGGCGAGGTGACGACCAGTCGGGTGCCCTCGGGCAGGGTCGCCCCGTCGCCCAGGCGGACGGTGACGCCCTGGGCCTCCAGCTCGGCCGCGCGGGCCTTCAGGCCCTCGCCGGAGCCGCCGTCCACGACGGTGACCCGGGCGCCCAGGCCGTGCAGCACGCGGGCCGCACTGATGCCCGAGACGCCGAGGCCGGCGACGGTGACCGGCAGGCCGGTCCACTCCGGCCCGGCCGGCTGGAGGTTGGTCATCCGGTCACCCATCCCGCGTAGAAGAGGCCGAGGCCGACGGCGACGCAGAGGCCCTGGATGATCCAGAACCGGACCACGATCAGGACCTCGGTCCAGCCCTTGAGTTCGAAGTGGTGCTGCAGCGGCGCCATCTTGAAGACGCGCTTCCCGGTCATCCGGAAGGAGCCGACCTGGATGATCACCGAGAGGGTGATGATCACGAAGAGGCCGCCGAGCACGGCGACCAGCAGCTCGGTGCGGGAGCAGATCGCCAGACCGGCCAGGGCGCCGCCGAGGGCGAGCGAGCCGGTGTCACCCATGAAGATCTTGGCGGGCGAGGTGTTCCACCACAGGAAGCCGAAGCAGGAGCCCATCAGGGCCGAGGCGACGACCGCGAGGTCCAGCGGGTCGCGGACGTCGTAGCAGTTGGCGGTGGCGGTGATCGCGTACGCGCAGCTCTGGGTGTACTCCCAGAGGCCGATGAAGGTGTATGCGCCGAAGACCATCACCGAGGCACCGGTGGCGAGGCCGTCCAGACCGTCCGTCAGGTTCACGCCGTTCGACATCGCGGCGATCATGAAGTACGCGAAGATGACGAACAGCACCGGGCCGATCGACCAGCCGAAGTCCCGGACGAAGGACAGGTGCTGGGAGGCCGGGGCGAGCCCCCGGTCGTCGCTGAACTGCAGCGCCAGGACGGCGAAGGCGAGGCCGACGAAGGACTGGCCGAGCAGCTTCGCCTTGGCCCGCAGGCCCAGCGAGCGGCGCTTGACCACCTTGATGTAGTCGTCCAGGAAGCCGACCAGGCCCAGACCGGCCGTCAGGAAGAGCACCAGCAGCCCCGAGACGGTCGGGGACTCGCCCGTTATCGCCTTGGTGGCGAAGTAGGCGATCAGCGTCGCCAGGATGAAGGCGATGCCGCCCATGGTGGGCGTGCCCTTCTTGCTGTGGTGCGCCTTCGGGCCGTCGTCACGGATGTACTGGCCGTAGCCGTGCTTGGCGAGCAGCTTGATCAGGGCCGGGGTACCCAGCAGTGAAAGGACCAGGCCGATCATGCCGGAGAACAGGATCTGCTTCATTTAGGCAGCACCGTCCGCGAGCAGCGCCTCGGCCACCTTCTCCAGCCCCACCGAACGGGACGCCTTCACCAGGACCACATCCCCCGGCCGCAGCTGACTGCGCAGCAGCTCGACCGCCGCGTCCGCGTCGGACACCAGCACCGACTCCTCACCCCACGAACCTTCGTTCCTCGCGCCCAGTTCCATGCAGGCCGCCTCGCGCCCGCCGACCGCCACCAACTTGGTGACGTCCAGCCGTACCGCGAGCCGCCCGATGGCGTCGTGCTCGGCCAGGCTCTCCTCGCCGAGCTCCCGCATCTCGCCGAGCACCGCCCAGGTGCGGCGGCGCTCCGGGCCGCGTCCCCCCATCGAGACCAGCGCCCGCAGCGCGGCCCGCATCGAGTCGGGGTTCGCGTTGTAGGCGTCGTTGACGACGGTGACACCATCGGCCCGGTCGACGACCTCCATGCGCCAGCGGGACAGCGCACCCGCCTCGCTCAGTGCTTCGGCGGTGTCGTCGACGGACATCCCGAGCTCCACCGCCACCGCGGCGGCGGCGAGGGCGTTCGAGACGTGGTGCTCACCGTACAGGCGCAGCTGCACGGCTGCGGAACCGGTGGGGGTGGTCAACGTGAACGATGGCCGTCCGGTGGAGTCCAGGCGAACATCCTGTGCCCGGACGTCCGCCTCCTTGGACTCGCCGAAGTACACCACCTTGGCCTTGGTCCGGGCCGCCATCGCCCGCACCAGCGGGTCGTCCGCGTTGAGGATCGCCGTGCCCTCGACGGGCAGCGCCTCCACCAGCTCGCCCTTGGCCTCGGCGATCGCCTCCTGGGAGCCGAACTCGCCGACGTGCGCGGTGCCGACGTTCAGCACCAGGCCGATCCGGGGCGGGGTGATCGAGGTGAGGTACTCGATGTCGCCCTTGTGCCGGGCGCCCATCTCCATCACCAGGTGCCGGGTGCCCTCCTCGACCCGCAGCGCGGTCATCGGGTGGCCGATCTCGTTGTTGAGCGAGCCCGGCGGGTAGACGGTCTCGCCGTGGCGCTGGAGCAGCTGGGCGATCAGGTCCTTGGTGCTGGTCTTGCCGGCCGAACCGGTCAGCGCGACCACTGCGGTGCTCTCGGCGCGGGCGACCACGGCGCGGGCCAGCTTGCCGAGCGCGTCCACGACGCTGTCCACCAGGACGGCGGGCACGCCGACGGGGCGGGAGGCCAGGACCGCGACGGCGCCGGCCGCGACGGCCCGCTCGGCGTAGTCGTGGCCGTCGACGTGCTCGCCGACGAAGGCCGCGAAGAGGCCCCCGGGGCGCACCTTGCGGGAGTCGACCTCGACCGGGCCGGTGACCGGGGTGGCGGGGTCGGCGCCGTCCAGGGTGCCCCCGACTGCTGCGGCCACCTCGGCCAGGGTCAGTGCGATCACGGCTGCTCCACTACTCCGGTGCCCCGGGCGGCCGTGGTCCGCGCGACGGCCTCGCGCAGCACCTCCCGGTCGTCGAAGGGGCGGATCTCGTCTCGGACGTACTGGCCAAGTTCATGGCCCTTGCCGGCCACCAGCACGGTGTCCCCGGCCCGGGCGCGGGCCACCGCGAGGTGGATCGCCTCGGCGCGGTCGGGGACGACCAGGACGGCGCCGCGTTCGGCCTCGGGCACCGAGGCGGCGCCGGTCAGCATGGTGGCGAGGATCGCCAGCGGGTCCTCGCTGCGCGGGTTGTCGCTGGTCAGCAGGGCCGTGTCGGCGAGCCGGGCGGCGATGGCGCCCATCGGGGCGCGCTTGTGCGGGTCGCGGTCGCCGCCGCAGCCGACCACCACGTGCAGCCGGCCCTTGGTCACCTCGCGCAGGGAGCCGAGGACGGCCTGCAGGGCGTCCGGCTTGTGGGCGTAGTCGACCACCGCGACGTAGGGCTGTCCGGCGTCCACCCGCTCCAGGCGGCCGGGCACCCCGGGCACCGCGGCGACCCCGGCCACGGCCCGCTCCAGCGGCAGCCCGGCGGTGACCAGGACGGTGATCGCGGCCAGCGCGTTGGCGACGTTGAACGGGCCGGGCAGCGGGACCGCGGCGTCGGCCTCGGCGCCGTCCGGGCCGAGCACCCGGAAGGTGGAGCCGACCGGACCGAGCTGGACGTCCACCGCCCGCCAGTCGGCCTCGGGCGCGCCGGTGGCGGAGAAGGAGGTGACCGGGATCTTCGCCTCGGCGACCAGCCGGCGCCCGTAGGCGTCGTCCAGGTTGGCCACCCCCAGGCGGGACTTGCCGGGCTGGAAGAGCCGGGCCTTCGCCTGGAAGTAGTCCTCCATGTCCGGGTGGAAGTCGAGGTGCTCGGGGGTGAGGTTGTTGAACAGCGCGACGTCGTAGACCACGCCGTCGGTGCGGCCGAAGACCAGCGCGTGGCTGGAGACCTCCATGGTCACCGCGTCCGCGCCGCGCTCGCCCATCACGGCGAGGATCGCGTGCAGGTCGGTGGCCTCGGGGGTGGTCCGCTCGCTCTTGATCCGCTCCTCGCCGACCCGCATCTCGACGGTGCCGATCACCCCGGGGCTGCGGCCGGCGCCGCGCAGACCGCCCTCGACCAGGTAGGAGGTGGTGGTCTTGCCGTTGGTGCCGGTCAGCCCGATCATCAGCAGCCGCTCGGAGGGCCGGCCGTAGACGGCGGCGGCCAGCTCGCCCATCCGGGCCCGTGGCCGGTCGACGACCAGCATCGGCAGGCCGGTGCCGGCCGCCAGCTCGGCGCCGGCCGGGTCGGTGAGCAGCGCGACCGCGCCGGCCGCCGCGGCCTGGGCCGCGAAGGCCGCGCCGTGGTGGTTGGCGCCCGGGAAGGCCACGTACACGTCGCCCGGGCGGACCGCGCGGGAATCGTGGGTGACGCCGGTGACCGGGCCCCCCTCGACCGGCGCGAGGCCGAGCAGTCGGGCCAGCTCGGCGAGCGGCTGGGCCGCGGCCCCGGTGGGGCGGGGCGGGCTCACGGTGATTTGATCGGGTTTCGGCACGGCGGGAAGGCTATCCGCCGAAGGGCGTCCCTTGCCAAACCGGGCCGCCGCCGTGGCGTCGTCCCGCCCGGCCCGCTCGTTGTCCATGGTCGATCACGGCTTCCACTCGACGGGCAGGTTGGGCGCCTCGCTCCCGCTCGGCGGCACCTGCAGGGTCTTCAGGGTGAACTCCATCACCTGCTTGAACACCGGCCCGCAGAGCTGGCCGCCGAAGTGGCCGTTGACCGGGTCCTGGATCACGCAGGAGACGGTGACCCGGGGCTGGTCGGCCGGGGCGAAGCCGATGAACGAGGCGGTGTACCCGCGGTAGCCGCCGGTCTTCGGGTCCACCCGGTTGGCAGTACCGGTCTTGCCCGCCACCCGGTAGCCGGGGATGGCCGCCCGGCCGCCGGTGCCCTGCTCGTCGGTGACGACGGACTCCAGCATCTCGGTGAGCGTCCTGGCGGTCTGCTCGGAGACCACCCGGGACTCCGCGCCCGGCGGGGCCGGCGTGTACCGGCCGTCCGGCGCGGTGGTGCCCTGGACGACGCTGGGCGCGACCCGCACCCCGCCGTTGGCGATGGCGGAGTACACCGAGGTCGCCTGGAGGGCGTTGACCGACAGGCCCTGGCCGAACGGGATGGTGTACTGCTTCGACGCCTTCCAGTCCTCCGGCTTGTCCAGGATGCCGGCCGTCTCCCCGGGGAAGCCCAGGCCGGTCTGCTGACCGATGCCGAACTTCCGCAGGTAGTCGTAGAGCACCTTGTTGGCCTCGGGCTGGGTGGCGCCCAGGGTCTGGGCGGCCTCGATGGTACCGATGTTGGACGACTTGGCGAGCACCCCGGCCAGGGTCAGGTACCAGGTGTCGTGCTTCTCGTCGTCCTTGAACGCCGTGTCGCCGCGGACCAGCGGGTACGGCACGGTGACCTTGGTGTCCCAGGACGCCTTGCCGGTGTCCAGCACGGCGGCCATGGTCATCAGCTTGGCGGTGGAGCCCGGCTCGTAGACGTCCTGGAGCGCCGCATTGCCCAGCTGCGCGGACTTGGCGGCGCTCAGGTCGTTCGGGTTGAACCCGGGCGAGGTGGCCATCGCCAGGACCTGACCGTTCTTCACGTCCTGGACGATGACGTAGCCCTTCTCCGCCCCGGCGTTGGCGACCTGGTCGGTGATGGCGCGCTGGGCGGCCCACTGGACGTCCCGGTTGATGGTCAGCCGCAGGTCGGTGCCGGGCACGGAGGGGTCGAGCGAGCCCCCGGCGGTGGGCACCAGCCGGCCGCCGGCCTGGGCGTAGCTGCTGTGGCCCTCCTTGCCGGCCAGCTGCTTCTGGTACTGCTGCTCCAGGCCGCCGGCGCCCTCGCCCTCGGCGTTGACGAAGCCGACCAGGTTGGCGGCCAGGCCGTCCGAGGGGTAGACGCGCTTCTGGGTGTCGCGGTTGAAGACCCCGGCCAGCGGGTTGACGCACTCGTTGTCGAGCCTGGTCCGCCCGCCGTCCTCGGTGGGCTTGTTCAGCAGCCGCTTCTGGGCCGCGCAGGACCGCGAGCCGGCCTGCTTCTCCAGGGTCGACTTGAGATCGCTGATCTGGTTCTTGACGTCCGGGGTCTGCTGGGCGGCCAGGCGCTTGTAGCGGGTCTTGGGGGTGTGCAGGTCGGCGGCGATCTTCTCCTTGGGCAGGCCGAGGATCGGCGCCAGCAGCGTGGCCGCCTGCTCGGGGGCGTCCGGGATGCCGGCGGCCTCCGGGGTGAACATGGCCGGGTCCGCCGTGATGTCGTACGCGTCGACGGTGGTGGCCAGCGCCACGCCGTCGGCGGACGTTATCGAGCCGCGCTCGGCGGTGATCGGGATGTCCAGGTAGCGGTTGGTGTTGGCGTCGGCGGCCAGCGCGTCGGAGTCCACCAGCTGGAGCTGGACCAGGCGGCCGGCGAAGACCGAGAACACCAGGGAGAGCGCCACCGTGACCACCCGGAGCCGGCGGCGCGGGTCGGCCAGCCTGATCGACCGGGGCTGCGGCGGGCGGGACTTCGGGCGCGGCCGGCCCGGTCCCTGGCCGCGGGCGGCCGGGCGGGCGTCGGGACGGCGCTGCTGCGGGGTCCGCGGGGCCCCGGCCTTCGGGTCCCGGGCGCGGGGCGCCGCGGCCTTGGCGGGCGCGGACTTGGGCGACTGCGACCGCGCGGGCGGGGGCGGCTGCTGCGACCTCGCCGGCTGCGGCTTGGGCTTCGCGGGCTGGGCCTTCGCGGGCTGCGGCTTCGCCGGCTGGGCCTTCGCGGGCTGGGCCTTCGGCGGCTGCTTCGGCCGGGCGGCGGGCTGCGGCTTGGCCGGCTGGGCCTTGGCGGGCTGGGGGCGGCCGCCCTGGGCCCGCGGCACCTGGCCGCGCGGGGTCTGGCCAGGGGTCTGCCGCGGCGCGGCGCCCTTGGCCGTCGGCCGGGGCCGGCCGGTGCCGCCCGCTCCGCCGGAGGGCTTCCAGTCGCTCATCGGCCCGCACCCCCGCCCGCGGCGGGTGCGGCCGGCGGCGCCGGGTTGACCCGCACCGTGGTGTCGCCGCCGGACGCCGGCGCGCTCGGCGCCGCGCCGCTCGGCCGGTCGCTCGGCGAGGGCTGCGGCTTGCCCGGCCACGGCTCGGCGGTGGAACGCTTCACCGGCTGGTTGTCCTGCGCCGGGCCGGGCGAGCCCAGCACCTTGCCGCCGTTCGGGACGTCCAGGAAGGCCATCCCGCCGGCCGGGACCATGCCCAGCTCGGCGGCCCGGCGGGCGAGCGCGTCCGGCGCGGAGTTCTGGTCGATCTGGTGCTGCAGGCCCTGCTGCTCGTCGGTGAGCACGGTGGTCTGCCGCTGCAGCCGGGAGAGCTCGAAGGAGCCCTCGTTGAGCGCGGTGTTCAGCGCGAGCAGGCCGAGCAGCCCCGCCGCCAGCAGGACCACCACCAGCACCGCGAACGGCGTCCGCCCCCGTACCGGCCGCCGCCCGGGGCGGACCGTGATCCGCGCCCTGCCGCCCTGCCCGGGGAGTACCGCACTCCCCGCCCCGCCTCCGGCCACCACGCTCTCTCCTCCGCCCTTCCGACCGCCCCGGCCTGGTCAGCCCCGGGTGCTCCGGTTCCTGATCCTCTCCGCCACCCGCAGCCGCACGGGCGCGGCACGCCGGTTCTCCTCGATCTCCGCCTCGGTGGCCTGCTCGGCACCGCGGGTGATCAGCTTCAGCCAGGGCTGGTGCTCCTCCGGGACGAACGGCAGCCCGGGCGGGGCGGTGCTGGTCGCACCGGCCGCGAAGTACTGCTTGACCAGGCGGTCCTCCAGCGACTGGTAGGACATCACGACGATCCGCCCGCCCAGCGCCAGCACGTCCAGTGCGCCCGGGATCGCCCGGTCCAGCACCTCCAGCTCACCGTTGACCTCGATCCGCAGCGCCTGGAACGTGCGCTTGGCCGGGTTGCCGCCGGTGCGGCGGGTGGCGGCCGGGATGGCGTTGCGGACCAACTCGACCAGACGCGCGCTGTTGGTGAACGGTTCCTTCTCCCGCTCGCGCACGATCACCGAGGCGATCTTCCCGGCGAACCGCTCCTCGCCGTAGAACTTGAGGATCCGGGCCAGCTCGCCGTGGCTGTAGGTGTTCAGCACCTCGGCCGCGCTGATGCCGCGGGTCTGGTCCATCCGCATGTCCAGCGGCGCGTCCTGGGCGTACGCGAAGCCGCGCTCGGCCTCGTCCAGTTGCATCGAGGAGACGCCGAGGTCGAACAGGACGCCGTCGATCCGGTCGACGCCCAGGCGTTCCAGCACCTCGGGGATCTCGTCGTAGACGGCGTGCACCAGGGTGGCGCGGTCACCGAAACGGGCCAGCCGCTCGCCGGAGAGCTTCAGCGCCGCCGGGTCGCGGTCCACCGCGATCAGCCGGACGTCCGGGAACTGGGTCAGCAGGGCCTCGCTGTGCCCGCCGAGACCGAGGGTGGCGTCCACCACCACGGCGCCGGGCCGGGAGATCGCCGGGGCCAGCGCGTCCATGCACCGCTGCAGCATCACCGGGACGTGCTTGGGGGCCGGATCGTTGGTGGTCATGCGCGGTGGCGCCCTTCCTCGGTGCGGAGCAGCCCGACGTCCGGGAGCTCCGACCATTTTGGCCCACCGCGGGCCGCAACCGGCGCACGGGGGGAGCCCGCGGGGCCGGGACGCGGCCCGTGGTCCCCGCCCGCTCAGGGGGAAGGTCGTGACCGCCCGGCACCGGGGAAGGTGCGCCAGGTGGCACGGAGCGGGTGGAGGCCACGGGCCGCGTCGGCCGCCGCACCGGCCGGAAAGACCCGGTTGACGGGCCCCGGCGGGTGTGCTCCACTGCGCCGCAACTCTATCGCGCGGCCCCCGCCAGTCAATGGCCCGCTCCGGCGCACCACCCGGGCGGCGGTACGGATCACCGCAGGTCGCAGGGGCCCCGGCGGGCGGCCTCCGGCCGGCCCGGCGGCCGGGCGCGGGGGTGCGCGCCCCCGGCCGCCCCGGCTGCCCGCACCCGGCTGGGCGGATCGGGGCGGAACGCCCGTGACGGTGCCGTTTTGTGGATATGCACTCGGTCACAGCCGCCCGGTCTGTAGCCCCCGGCCCCACCACGCGGCGGCGAATCGCACTAACGTCTCCACCATGACAGTGACCCCCGACCGGCCCACGCCGTCCGCCGCTGCCGACACCGCACCCGCCATCATCGACCGCTTCGTGGCGGCCAACCGCGAGTACGCGGTGACCTTCCGCGACGGCGGCATGGACGCCCGCCCCGTCCAGCAGATCGCCGTGGTCGCCTGCATGGACGCCCGACTCGACCTGTTCGCCGCCCTCGGCCTGGAGCTGGGTGACGCGCACGTCATCCGCAACGCCGGCGGCGTCGTCACCGACGACACCATCCGCTCCCTGACCATCAGCCAGCGCGCCCTCGGCACCCGCTCGATCGCGCTGATCCACCACACCGGCTGCGGCCTGCTCGGCCTCACCGAGGACTTCCGGCGCGAGCTGGAGCTGGAGGTCGGCCAGCGCCCGCAGTGGGCGGTCGAGTCCTTCGTCGACCTCGACGGCGACGTCCGCCAGTCCATGCAGCGGGTGCGCACCTCGCCGTTCCTGCTGCACACCGACGACGTGCGCGGCTTCGTCTTCGACGTCCACACCGGGCTGCTGCGCGAGATCTCCTGATCCACCCGGCTCCACCCCTCCCGGCCCGGCCAGCGCCGTCCGGGCCCCGCCGGGGCTCCCCCGCCCGGACGCGGGCGACCGCCGTTCCCCCACCGCCCTTCCCCCATGCCGCGGAGCCACCGCGCACCGCCTCCCGCCCGCCCGGACCGCATCCCCGGTGCTTCCGGGCAAGAGGGTGACTTCTGGCCACCGCGCGGGGGAGAATGCGCCTGCCGGTCTGACCCCGAACCACCTGGGGCGGCCAGGCCGCAGGCCCTCCCCGGCGCCGGTGTCCCCCGCGGAACCGCTCCTCGAAGGGCCGCGTCAAGCATGGGGTGGGGGCCCGGCCTCGGGGTGAGGCGGGCGAAGGTGCCAGGGAGCGTACGGGTGACGAGCTACAACGATCAGGCCGGTCTCGAAGGTCGTGCGGGGGCCGACCAGCGGGCACCCGGGTACCACCCGGTCGGCCTGCCCGAGCTCGCCGCCGTCGTGGACCGGGTGCGGCAGAACATCGAGAGCGTGATCGAGGGCAAGCCGGAGGCCGTCCGGATCGCGCTCACCGTCCTGCTCGCCGAGGGCCACCTGCTGCTGGAGGACGTGCCCGGCGTCGGCAAGACCATGCTGGCCAAGGCGCTCGCCCGGTCCGTCGACTGCACCGTGCGCCGTATCCAGTTCACCCCGGACCTGCTGCCCTCGGACGTCACCGGCACCAACATCTACGACCAGCACCAGCGCGACTTCGAGTTCCGCCCGGGCGCGATCTTCGCCCAGATCGTGGTCGGCGACGAGATCAACCGCGCCTCCCCCAAGACCCAGTCCGCGCTGCTGGAGTCGATGGAGGAGCGCCAGGTCACCATCGACGGCACCAGCTACGAGCTGCCCTCGCCGTTCATGGTCGTGGCCACCCAGAACCCGGTCGAGATGGAGGGCACCTACGCGCTCCCCGAGGCCCAGCGGGACCGCTTCATGGCCCGGATCTCGATGGGCTACCCGAGCCCCGAGGCCGAGCTGGCCATGCTCGACGTGCACGGCGGCGCCAGCCCGCTGGACGACCTGCAGCCGGTCGCGCACGCCGCGGACATCCTCAAGCTGATCGACCTGGTGCGCACCGTGCACATCGCCGACCCGGTCCGCCGCTACGCCGTCGACCTGGTCGGCGCCACCCGCACCAGCCACGAGCTGCGCCTGGGCGCCTCGCCGCGCGCCACCCTGCACCTGGTCCGCGCCGCCCGCGCCGCCGCCGCCCTGGACGGCCGCGACTACGTCACCCCGGACGACATCCAGCGCCTGGCCGTCCCGGTGCTCGCCCACCGCCTGATGCCGACCGCGGAGAGCCACCTCAGCCGCCGCACCGCCGAGCAGATCGTGTCCGAGCTGGTCGCCCGGCTGCCGCTGCCGCGCCCGCAGGGCGGCCCGGCCGTCCGGAGGGGCTGAGGTGTCACCGTCCGACGAATCGTCGGGCCTGCGCGCCGGACTGCGCGGCCTCACCACCCGGGGCCGGTCCTTCCTCGCCGCCGGGCTCACCGCGGTGGCCTGCTCCTACCTGCTCGACCAGAGCGCGCTGCTGCACGTCGGCGTCCTGCTCGCCGCCCTCCCGCTGGCCGCCGCCCTGCTGCTGGCCGGCACCCGGTACCGGGTGGCCAGCGGCCGCCGGCTCAGCCCGCACCGGGCCGTCGCCGGCCAGGAGGCCCGGGTCCACCTGCGGATCGACAACGTCTCCCGGGTGCCCACCGGCCTGCTGCTGCTGGAGGACAAGGTCCCGTACGTGCTCGGGCCTCGCCCGCGCTTCGTGCTGGACAAGGTCGAGCCGCGCGGGCACCACGAGGTCTCCTACCGCGTCCGCTCCGACCTGCGCGGCCGCTACCCGCTCGGCCCGCTGCAGCTGCGCCTCGCCGACCCGTTCGGAATGTGCGAGCTCAGCCGCTCCTTCTCCGCCTCCGACGTGCTCACCGTGGTGCCGCAGGTGCAGCAGCTGCCGCACGTCCGGCTCAGCGGCGAGTGGATCGGCCAGGGCGAGAGCCGGGCCCGCACCCTGGCGCTGGCCGGCGACGACGACGTCATCCTGCGCGAGTACCGGCCCGGTGACGACCTGCGCCGGGTGCACTGGAAGTCCACCGCGCGCTACGGCGAGCTGATGGTCCGCCGCGAGGAGCAGCCGCAGAAGGCGCGGGCCGCCGTCCTGCTGGACACCCGCGAGATCGGCCACCGGGGCAGCGGCCCCGCCTCCTCCTTCGAGTGGGCGGTCAGCTGCGCCGCCTCGGTCGCCGTCCACCTGCTGCAGCGCGGCTACCAGACCCGGCTGCTCACCGACCTCGGCCACTGCGTCCCCGGCCCCGAGGCCGGCGGCGGCAACACCGCGGCCGACGCCTCCGGCCTGATCCTGGACGCGCTCGCCGTGGTCGACCTCTCCGACGGCGCCGGGCTCTCCCGGGCCGAGGACCCGCTGCGGGCCTCCGGCGAGGGCCTGCTGGTCGCCGTCCTCGGCGACCTCGACGAGGAGCAGACCGCCCGCCTGGCCCGGCTGCGCACCCGCACCGGCGGCGCGGTGGCCTTCCTGCTCGACACCGGCACCTGGGCCGGCCTGCGGATGATCGCCCCCGACACCGGCGGGGAGGAGTTCCAGGCCCGGGTCCGGCAGCTGCGCGAGGCCGGCTGGACCGTCCTGCCGGTCCGCGCCGGGGACTCCGTCCCCGAGCTGTGGCAGGCCGTCGACCGGGCCGAGTCGCCCTCCCCCTACCGAGAAGAGGCCGGCGCGTGACCACCCGGGCCAAACTGACCGTGTACTCGGCGCTGGCCACCGCCCTGGCCGCGCTCTGCCTGACCCCGCTGCTCACCACCAAGGGCTGGATCACCCACGCCTACCTGGTGATCGCCGTGGTCGCGGCGGCCGGCGCGGGCCTGCGCCGGACCCCGCTCTACCGCTGGACGGTGCCGCTCGGGCAGCTGGTCGCCCTGTTCCTGATGCTGCTGATCGGCTTCGCCGGCTCCGCCGCCAAGTGGGGCGGCCTGGTGCCCGGCCCCGACTCGGTGTCCGCGCTCGGCCGGGTCTTCTCCCACGGCCTGGACGACATCCAGCAGTACGCCATCCCGGCCCCGCCCAGCGCGGGCCTGCGGCTCATCCTGGTCGCCTCCATCGGGCTGATCGCCGTCCTGGTGGACACCGTCGCGGTGACCTACCGGCGTTCGGCCCTGGCCGGGCTGCCGCTGCTGGCGCTCTACTCGGTCGGCAACGGGCTGGCCGGCGACCGCGGCAGCTGGGTCTGGTTCGGCCTCGCGGCCGCCGGCTACCTGGTGCTGCTCTTCGCCGAGGGCCAGGACCGGGTCTCCCGCTGGGGCCGGGTCTTCCGCGGGACGCCGCGCGGCACCGAGGGCTCCGGGTCGCTCAGCCTGAGCGGCCAGCGGGTCGGCGTGCTCGCCCTCGCCCTGGCCCTGCTGGTGCCGCCCTTCCTCCCGCACTGGGACGGCGGGCTGATCCACGCCGGCGGTTCGGGCGGCTCCGGCCCGGGCACCGGCTCCGGCGGCGTCAGCAGCCTGGACCCGTTGGTCAGCATGGCCTCGCACCTGACCAACCCGAGCAACGAAGAGCTGTTCACCTACGCGATGGACAGCGTCTTCGCCGACACCGCCTACCTGCGCACCGGCTCGCTCGACAAGTTCGACGGCACCGCGTGGACGCTCAGCAAGCCGGCGGTCTCCGAACTCCGGGACACCTTCCCGCAGCCGGAGGGCCTGCGGGACCGTAAGGCCCCCACGGTGACCGGCGAGTTCAGGATCAGCGACCGGCTGGAGGAGGGCTGGCTGCCGATGCCCTACCCGGCGGCGTCGGTCAGCGTCCCCAACCGCTCCGACTGGCGGGTCGACGGCCTCACCGGCACCGTCGTGCCGAACCGGGACAAGGCGCTCAAGGGCCTGCGCTACAAGGTCACCGCGCTGGACGTGAAGCCCACGGCGGACGAACTGCGCGCCGCGGTGGCCCCACCGCCCGCGATCATGGACCAGTACACCTCGGTGCCCGCGAACCTGCCGACGAGCGTCAAACTGCAGGCGCTGGCCCTGACCAAGAACGCGAAGACGCCGTACGACAAGGCGGTCGCCCTGCAGAACTGGTTCACCGGCCCGGACTTCGAGTACACCACCGCCATCAAGGACAGCGGCACCGGCAGCACCGCCATCGAGGCCTTCCTGCGCGACAAGCGCGGGTTCTGCGTCCACTTCGCCTCCTCCATGGCGGCGATGGCCCGCACCCTGCAGATCCCGGCCCGGGTCGCGGTCGGCTTCATGCCCGGGAACTCGAAGCCCGGCAACTCGTACTCGGTGACCGGCCGGATGTACCACGCCTGGCCGGAGCTGTACTTCGAGGGCTACGGCTGGATGCGCTTCGAGCCGACCAAGGGCCTCGGCGTGCAGCCGCGCTACACCTCGCCGGTCGTCGAGCCCACCACCGCCCCGGCCCCGCAGCCGACCCTCACCGCGCAGGCCACCGGGCCGGTCACGCTGCCCTCCACGAGCAGCAGCTGCGACCCCAAGCTGCGCCGGATGGGCGAGTGCGGGGACGAGCAGAAGACCGCCGGCTCGGCGCGGCAGGAGTCCTGGGTGCCGTCCTGGCAGGTGCTGGTCGGCGTCGCCGTGGCGCTGCTGGTCGTCGCGCTGCTGCTCACGCCGATGATCTGGCGGACGCAGCTGCGCCGCCGCCGGCTCGGCGCGGGCGGGCGGCGCCGGCCCGGCGGGGACGGCCCCGCGGAGCTCACCGACGCCCAGGTGCTGGCCGCCTGGGACGAGCTGATCGACTCCGCCTGGGACGCCGGCATCCCGCCGGACGAGTCGCGCACCCCGCGCGCCGCCGCCCGCCGGATCTCGGAGACCGCCGAGCTCGGCACCGAGGCGGCGGCCGCCGCCGGGCGGCTGGCGCTGGCCACCGAGCGGGTGCTCTACGCCCGCTCCGCCCAGCTGTCGGACCAGGTGGCGGCGGACGTCCGGACCGCCCGGGAGGGCCTGAAGGCCGGCGCCGGCCGGGCCGTCCGGACCAGGGCCGTGCTGCTGCCGCCGTCCTCGGCCCAGCTCTGGTGGCGGATCTCCGACGCGGTGCTGGGCGCCCGGCTCGCCGTGCGCCGCCGGGTCGCCCGTGCGACCGGGGCGGTCACCGGTCCGGTGCGCCGGGCCCTGGGCCGGCTGCGGCGCCGGGGCGGAGAGGACGACGGCAGGTCCTGAGACCGTGCCGCCGGGACCGGAGCCGCCACGGCTCCGGTCCCGGTTCACCGGTCACACACTCCGCCGGACGGAAACGCCGAGGGCGGGCAGTCGAATCGACTGCCCGCCCTCTCGGCGTTCGTACGGCCGGGTTCGTACGGCCCGGCCCGGCGGGGCCGCTCAGAACCCGCCGGTCTGCTCGTCCCTGCGTCGCTGCCAGCGCTGCTCCACCCGGTCCATCATCCCCGCCTTGCGGCGCGGAGCGGCGGCCGGCCGGGGGCCGGAGGCCTGACCCGCGGAACCGCGGCGCCAACCCGTCACGGCGAAGACCGCGCACCCCAGCATCACCAGGAACCCGACGACGCTGACCCAGATCTGGTCGGGGACGACCATGCCGCCCATCAGCAGGCCGACACCCACCACGAAGCCTCCGACGGCCAGATAGACCCGCCGACGGGTGTAGGTGCGCAGCCCGGTTCCCTCAAGCGCCGACGCGAATTTGGGATCTTCGGCATACAGCGCTCGCTCCATCTGGTCGAGCAGTCGCTGCTCGTGCTCCGAGAGCGGCACGGAGTCCTCCTACTCGTCGGTCGCGGGTGCGACCGGTCCGCCGCCCCGGTCGGGGAGGCAAGTCCAATCAGCCATGAAAACGCGCGGTCGGACGCCTGTGCGGGGGCCCGGGCCCGTGTCGTCCATATGCCCCGAGCGTCCGGCTGTCATGCTTTCCGGCTTTACCCAGATCATACGGTCCACGCGCCCGTTCCGGGGTGGTCGACCACGCGCGGGACGGGCCGCATCGGACGGTCCGCGCCGCACTGGACTCAACGCCGTCCGGTCCGGACAAGTGCCCGATCCCCTGGAATGGGTCCGGAGCTGGGCAGCTCCTGCGGGGGGCGGTGTGGATCCGGCGTGGAGCAGGGGTGAAGCGGAGGTGGAGCGGGGGCGCTCCCCGCAGCCGACCGGACGGGGCGGCGCAGGGCCGCTCCCCTGGTCATCGCCCGGTCACGCCAGGGTGGCCAGCAGGTGGAGCTGGGTCGCCACGGCGTGGAACGCGGGCTGTCCGGCCGCGGCCTCCTCCAGCTTGAGCAGCGCCTCCAGCGCACCCGGCTCGGTGTCCACCAGGACGCCGGGCACCAGGTCGGCGAAGACCCGGACGCCGTGCACCGAGTCCACCCGCAGACCGGCGCCGACGGCCAGCCGGTCGAGCTCGTCGCCGGTGAAGCGGCGCGGCATCGGGTCGTTCCCGCCCCAGCGGCCGTCGGGGGCGTCGAGCACCGTCCGGGCGTCGTTGAAGTGGCCCCCGAGCGCGCGGGCGAGCACCGCACCGTTGCGGTTGGCGGCCAGCAGGCTGACGAAGCCGCCGCGGCGCAGGGTGCCGGCCAGGCTGCCGAGCGCCTCGGCCGGGTCGTCCACGACCTCCAGCACGCCGTGGCAGAGCACCGCGTCCACGCTGCCGGGGGCGACCAGCTCGGGCAGCGTCTGGGTGTCGCCCTGGACGGCGCGCACCAGGTCGGTCACGCCGGCCTCGGCGGCCCGGCGCTCCAGCGCGAACAGCGCGTCGGGGCTCGGGTCGACCACGGTCACGCGGTGGCCCAGCCGGGCGACCGGGACGGCGAAGTTCCCGGTGCCGCCGCCGGTGTCGACCACGTCGAGCACCGGCTGGTCGAGCTCGGCCGCCCGCTTCTCCAGGGCTGCGCGCACCACCTCCCAGACCACGGCGGTACGCAGGGCGCTGCGGGGACGCGTCGGGTACAAGGCGGGGCTCCTCGGCAGATCGGTCGGCTGGCCTCCACCTTAGACCGGCCGGGGTGCACGCCGGTGCCGCCGGTCACCCCCGGGGATCCGGGTCGCCGACGGCCTCGTCGTCCAGCGGAAGCCGCGGGGCGGGCGGCACCGGGTGCAGCCCGAGCAGCCGCTCGACCAGGCGGAGGAAGAGCGCGGAGTTGCGGATCAGGTCGTCGGCGTCGCGGGCCGAGGCCGCCCCCTTGATCCCGGCCTCCGCGGCGGCCCGGCGGCGGGCACCGGCGGCGAAGTACGGCGCCCATTCGGCGAGCTCGGGCGCGACCTCGGGCAGGACCTCCCAGGCGCTGCGGATGGCCTGGCGCCGCCGGGCGCTCTTCTCCGGCCGGCCGCGGACGGCGAGCACGGCCGCGACCGTGCGCAGGGCGGCCAGGTGGGCGGCGGCGTACCGCTCCAGCGGGTCCTCCAGGGCGCGGGCCCGGGCGAGGGTGCGGTGCGCGTCGGCGAGCAGGTCGAGTGCGGCGGGCGGGGCGGCGACCCGGCGCAGCACCGGGTGGACGTCGGCGCTGGCCGGGGCGTGGTCGGGCGCGCGGTGGGCGCCCGGTCGGTGGGCGGCGGAGTGGAGGCGGGCGGTGACGTTCTCAGGGTGGCTGATGGTCATGGTCTCCCCCGTTCCGAGGCAGCGCGCGGGCCGGACGGCCCGTGCTCCTCCATCGTGAACGCCACCACTGACAATGCGTCCGGTGCGGCGGGGCGGTTCTGCGGCCGTGCCCGGGCATGCGTGCGGGCGGCAGTCGCCGACCGTCTCCCTCCGCCGGTCCGCGTCCCGCCGCCCCGCACCCGCCGAACCGCCGTCCCCCCACGGGCGACGCTTCGGACTCTCCGGGTCGCCGGTCCCCCCTGACCCGCTCCGCCGCCCCGTGTCGGCGGTGCGGGCCTGCGGCCGGCTCCGGTGCGGACCCGCCGGTGGCGGGCGCCGTCCCATGAACCGGCGCCGCCACGTGTCCGCAGCCCCGGGGCGCGGCGCCCGACGCGCCGCCCTCCCGGTGCCCACCACTCTTCCGTCTCCGCAGGTCGGGGACCATCCGCTCGGGTACTCAAGTGCGGTTCTGAGTATCCGTACTCACTCGGCCGGGCCCGGGAACCGATGAGCGCGGCTCCGGCGTCCCGGTACGGTACGGCGGGCCGGGCGGATCCGGCACCCGCCCCGTCGAGGAGGACCGGATGACGATCGTGCCGCTGATCTTCACCAGCGGACTGGCCAGTGGGATCAACGCCTACGCGGTGGTCCTGCTGCTCGGCCTGCTGGGCCGGTTCGGCGGGGCCGACTCGGTGCCGCCCGCGCTGGAGCGCACCGACGTGCTGGCCGCCGCGGCCGTCCTGTTCCTGCTGGAGGCGGTGGCCGACAAGATCCCGTACGTGGACAGCCTCTGGGACGCCGTCCACACCGTGATCCGCCCGATCGCGGGCGCGACGGTCGGGGCGCTGATCGCGAGCGCCGACCCGGGCTCGCTGGGCGAGGTCGCGGCGGGCGCGATGGGCGGCACCACCGCACTGGTCAGCCATCTGGTGAAGGCCTCGCTGCGGATGGCTGTGAACACCTCGCCCGAACCCGCGAGCAACATCGCGGTCAGCCTGGCCGAGGACCTCGCGGTGGCCGGCCTGGTCACCCTGGCGATCTTCCACCCGTGGCTGGCCGCCTCGCTCGCCGCCGCCCTGCTGGCCGCGGGCCTGCTGCTGGTCTGGTTCGCGGTCAACCGGATCCGCGCCTTCCGGGCCCGCCGGCGAGAGCGTAAGGCCGCCCGCGCGGCCGGCCGCGCGGCACCGGCGGCGGGGCTGCCCGCGGCCCGGCCATAGGATTCGGGCCATGGCACGGATCGTCATCATCGGCGCAGGAATGAGCGGGCTCGCGGCGGCCTCCCGGCTGGCGACCCTCGGACACCGGGTGACGGTCTGCGAGGCGGGCGCCACGTACGGCGGCATGGTCGGCCGCTACGAGCAGGACGGCTTCGCCTTCGACACCGGGCCCGGCCTGCTCACCCTGCCGGCGGTCTACCGCGACCTCGCCCTGAAGACCGGCAGGGAGCCGCTGGAGCAGCTGGTCGAGCTGGCCCCGGTCGATCCGGAGAGCCGCCACCTGCTGCCCGACGGCACCGACCTGCTGCTGCCCAACGCCTCCCGGGGCGGCGTCGTCCAGGCCCTGGACGACGCGTTCGGCCCCGGCGCGGGCGCCCGCTGGGCCGAGGTGATGAACCACGGCCGCACCGTCTGGGAGGCCACCCGCCGCCCGCTGCTGGAGGAGCCGCTCCCGGCCGACCGTGCGCCGCTGCACGCCGACCCCTACCCCGTCCCGCCGCAGCGCGGCCTGCTCGCCCGGCTGCGCGGCCCGCGCACCTGGACCCTGGGCGAGGTGGCCGAGCACGAGCTGGGCGGCCACCCGGGGCTGACCGCCCTGCTGCACGAGCACGCCCTGCGCTTCGGCTTCGACCCGTACACCGCGCCCGCCGGGGCCACCGTCCTGCCGTACATGGAGCTGTCCTTCGGCGTCTGGTACGTCAAGGGCGGCATCCGCGCGCTGGCCGACGCCGTCCACCGGCGGTGCGAGCAGCGCGGGGTGGAGTTCCGCTTCGGCGCCCGGGTGGTGAAGGTGCTGGAGAAGGACGGCCACGCGTGCGGCGTGGAGACCGCCGACGGCCGGATCGAGGCGGACACGGTGATCTCCTCGATGGACGCCCGGACGCTGTTCCACGACCGGATCGCCGAGTGGCCCGGCGGCGGGCCGCAGGGGTCGGGGCACCCGGACGCGCCCACCGGCCGGTTCGTCGTCCTGCTCGCCCTGCGCGGGGCCCGGCCCGCGGGCACCGCGCACCGCACCGTGGTCCACGCGGCCGACCCGGCCCGGGAGATCGACGCGCTGACCCGCTCGGCCGGCCTCTGCGAACGCCCCACGGTGCAGGTGCTGCGCCCGGACGACCCGGCGCTGCGCCCCGACGACGACCACGAGACCGCCGTGCTCACCGCCACCGTCCCGGTGCAGGGCGACGTCGACTGGACGGCGCCGGGCGTCGCCGAGGGCTACGCGGACCGGCTGCTGGAGCACGTCGACGCGGCCGGCCTCGGCCTGCGCGAGCGGGTGCTGTGGCGGGTCGTCCGGACGCCCGAGGACACCCGCCGGGAGACCGCGGCGTTCGGCGGCGCCGTGCCCCGGCCGGCCCTCGCCGGGCGCGGCGGGGACTGGCTGCAGCTCGCGACCGAGTCGCCGGTGCCCGGCCTCCACCTGATCGGCGGCGCCGCCCACCCCGGCGGCGGGCTGGCCCGGGTCGGGATGTCGGCCTGCATCGTGGCCGGCCTCGTCGGCCCGGCCTGAGTCCGGACCCGGGTCCGGCCCGGGTCGGCCGGCCCCGAGCGGGGCGCGCGCCGGCCCCGCGCCCGCGGGGTCAGCCCTGCTGCTGCCAGGTGTTCGGCTGCTGGTAGTTGTAGTCGTACTGCGGCTGGTGCGGGATGCCCTGCTGCGGGTGCTGCAGATCGGGCTGCTGGGGCTGCCACTGCTGCTGGTCGTAGCCGTACTGCTGGGCGGGCTGCTGCTGGTAGCCACCGTAGGGGTCGGCCTGCTGCTGGTAACCGCCGTACGGGTCCGGCTGGACGGGCTGCTGCTGGTAGCCGCCGTAGCCCTGGTCGTAGGCGAAGGCCGGCTGCTGCTGGGCCTGCCACTGCTGCTGGCCCTGCTGGTCCCAGACCTGCTGCTGCTGGACCTGCTGGGCCGCCGGGTCGTAGCCGGACCGGTAGGCGTCCGCGTACGGGTCCGGCTGATGCTGGACCTGGGCCTGGAGCTGGGTCTCGGCCTGCGCCTGCTGCTCGTAATAGGAGGAGGCGTAGACGCCGTCCGCCGCGAGCTCCTGCATCTCGAAGGCGGCGGTCTGCTCGACGGCCGGGAGGTCCTCGTCGAACGGCTCCGGCTCCGGGGTCGGCTCCACCTCGCTGACGGTTCCGATCCGCTCCACCGCCACCGCGGTGGCCGCGACCGCCGCGCCGCCGCCGGTCAGCGCGCCGAGCAGCGGCACCTTGGCGAGCGGGCCGGGCAGGCTGCCGTCCGCCGCGCGCAGCGACCAGCCGGTCGCGTAGCCGCGCTTCACGGAGAGGGTGACGAAGGTCTGGCCGACCGCGAACAGTGCGGCGCCGGCGCCGATCACTACGACGGAGCCCAGCGTCATGCCGCCGACCACGCCGAGGAAGCCGGCCAGGGCGAGCCCGCGCCAGTGCAGCGGAGCCCGGTTCTGCAGCAGCAGCTCGGCCACCAGCCAGAGCGCCACCACCGCCAACGCGGCGTACAGCAGCAGGTACCCGATGCCCATCCGCCCGCTACCTCCAGTCGCGTGCCCGCGCGCGCCGCGCGTGTGCGGCGACTGTACCCGTTCAACGGCCGGGGTACCGCATCGCGTTCCCGGCCGCCCGGGGCGGCCACGGGGCCGGGGCGGCGGGGAACGCGAGGCAGGTCAACGCCGGTGCAGGCCCAGGTTCTGGTAGATCTCCAGCGTCGCGGTCGAGTGGTTCAGCGTGATGAAGTGCAGGCCCGGGGCACCCTCCGCGAGCAACCGCTCGGACATCGCGGTGGCGTGCTCCATGCCGATCTCGCGCAGCGCCGCCGGGTCGTCGATCGCGGCCCGCAGCCGGGCCTCCAGCTCGGCCGGGAAGGCGGAACCGCTGAGCTGCGGGAAGCGCTCCAGCTGCTTGGCGTTGGTGACCGGCATGATCTCCGGGATGATCGGCGCGTGGCAGCCCGCCGCGGTGACCTTGTCCCGCAGCCGCAGGTAGTCGTCGACCTCGAAGAACATCTGGGTGATCGCGTAGTCGGCGCCGGACCGGATCTTGGCCACGAAGTGCCGGATGTCGTCGTCCCAGTTCGTCGAACGCGGGTGCATGTTCGGCGAGGCCGCGACGCCCACGCAGAAGTCGCCGATCCCCTTGATCAGCTCCACCAGCTCGTACGCGTAGGTGACGCCCTCCGGGTGCCTGACCCACTCGCCCATCGGGTCGCCGGGCGGGTCGCCCCGCACCGCGAGGACGTTGCGCACGCCCTGGTCGGCGTACTGGCCGATGATGTTGCGCAGCTCGGCGACCGAGTGGTCGACCGCGGTCAGGTGCGCGACGGGCGTCAGCGTGGTCTCGGTGGCGATCCGGCCGACCATGTTGACGGTGCGCTCGCGCGAGGAGCCGCCGGCCCCGTACGTCATGCAGACGAAGTTGGGGTCGAGCGGTTCGAGCCTGCGGATGGCGTCCCAGAGGCGCTGTTCGCCGACCTCGGTGCGCGGGGGCATGAACTCGAAGGAGAAGGACCGCTTGCCGGCCGCCAGAAGCTCGCGGACCGTCAACGCGCGGTCGGTTCTGGTGGAAGCGATGCCGAGTGCCATGCTGGCAGGTTAACCACCGGTCGCAGGGCCCGGACAACTCGATCCCAGCAATTGAGACAAGCGGTGGACACCGTTCCGCATACACCCGGAGGCCGTCCGAACCGGCTTCGGGACAGGGCGGCCCGGCCCCGCGGACCGGCCCGGGCCCGGGCCGGTCCACCCGGCGGCCCCTGGTCCGTACGGGTGTTCCCGGCCGCCCGGCTAGGCTTGCTGCACCCCAGCGAAACCTCCGGAGCCTCATCGTGACCTCGTCCACCAACCGGCCGGCCAACCCCATTGACGTGGAGGACGTGCGCGAGCGCGTCAACGCCGCCCTGGCCGGCTTCATGGACGGCCAGTCGGCCCTGCTCGGCAAGATCTCGCCCCAGCTGGCCCCCGCGACCGAGGCACTGCGCGACTTCCTGCTCGACGGCGGCAAGCGGCTGCGTCCGGCGTTCTGCTACTGGGGCTGGCGCGGGGCGGGCGGCCCGGCGGCCGGCGAGGGCATCGCCAACGCGGCCGCGGCCCTGGAGCTGCTGCAGGCCAGCGCGCTCGTCCACGACGACCTGATGGACCGCAGCGACACCCGGCGCGGCCTGCCCTCGGTGCACCGCCGCTTCGAGGCGCTGCACCGCGAGCACGGCTGGCGCGGCGACCGCGAGCAGTACGGCGCCTCGGCCGCGGTGCTGCTCGGCGACCTGCTGCTGATCTGGTGCGACGAGCTGTTCCTGCGCTCCGGCCTGGACCCGGCCGCGGTGCTGGCCGCCAAGCCGATGTTCGACCTGATGCGCACCGAGGTCATGGTCGGCCAGTACCTGGACGTGCTGGAACCGGTCGCCGGCGACTCCACCGACGGGGGCGCGCTGGAGCGGGCGCAGACCGTGCTGCACTACAAGTCGGCCAAGTACACGATCGAGCGGCCGCTGCAGGTCGGCGCGCTGCTCGCGGGCGCCCCGACCGGGCTGGTCGAGGCGTACGGGGCGTTCGGCCTGCCGCTGGGCGAGGCGTTCCAGCTCCGGGACGACCTGCTGGGCGTCTTCGGCGACCCGGCGGTCACCGGCAAGCCGGCCGGGGACGACCTGCGCGAGGGCAAGCGGACCCTGCTGGTCGCCCACGCGATGCGCGACCTGCCGGCGGCCGACGCCCGCCACCTGGACGA
The DNA here is from genome assembly GCF_044747365.1 of Kitasatospora sp. NPDC090091. Taxonomy (NCBI): domain Bacteria; kingdom Bacillati; phylum Actinomycetota; class Actinomycetes; order Kitasatosporales; family Streptomycetaceae; genus Kitasatospora; species Kitasatospora sp. NPDC090091. The sequence goes on along the minus strand of NZ_JBIVDY010000001.1, from coordinate 247,053 downwards.
GCGGCTCGGCGCGCCGGACCTCGCGCCCGAGGAGGTGGCCCGGCTGCGCGGCCTGATCGAGCGCAGCGGCGCGCCCGAGCGGGTGGAGCAGCGGATCACCGAGCTGATGCGCCAGTCGCTCGCCGCACTGGAGGCGGCGCCGCTGGCCGACGAGCGGGCCCGCGAGGTGCTGCTGGCGCTGGCGGAGGCCGCCACCGTCCGCAAGTACTGAGACGTACCGGCCGGGACGGCAGCGGCCCCGCGGCGGGTCAGGCGCGCAGGCGCCGGGCGAGCTCGGCGGCGGCCGCCTGCGGGTCGTCCGCGGCGGTGATCGCGCGGACCACCACGATCCGGCGGGCGCCGGCGGCCAGCACCTCGTCCAGGTTGTCCAGGTCGATGCCGCCGATGGCGAACCACGGCCGGTCGGTGGGCTGCTTCGCGGCGTACCCGACCAGGCCGAGGCCCGGCGCGTGGCGGCCCGGCTTGGTCGGGGTGGGCCAGACCGGGCCGGTGCAGAAGTAGTCCACACCGGGCTCGGCGATCGCCGCGTCCACCTCGGACTCGGCGTGGCACGAGCGGCCGATGATCACGTCCTCGCCGAGGATGGCGCGGGCGGCCGGCACCGGCAGGTCGTCCTGGCCCAGGTGCAGCACGTCCGGGCGGGCGGCGTGCGCGACGTCGGCCCGGTCGTTGACGGCGAGCAGTTTGCCGTGCCGGCGGCAGGCGTCCGCGAACACCTCCAGCGCGGCCAGCTCCTGCTTGGCCTCCAGGCCTTTGTCGCGGAGCTGGACGATGTCCACCCCGCCGGCCAGCGCGGCGTCCAGGAACTCCGCGAGGTCGCCCTGCTCGCGGCGGGCGTCGGTGCAGAGGTAGAGCCGGGCGTCGGCGAGCCGCTCGCGGGCCGCCGCGCCGGGCGTCGCGGTGGTCACAGCGCCATCGCCTGGGCGCGGCGCTTCACCTCGGTCGCGCGGTTCTCCCAGAGCGCCTGGACCGGGGTGCCGGGCAGCGACGGGTCCTCGGTGAACATCCACTCCAGGATCTCCTCGTCGCTGAACCCGCTGTCGCGCAGCACGGTGACCGTGCCGATCAGGTGCTTGACCGGGCCGGCGTCGTCGATGAAGGCGGCCGGGACCTGCAGCGACCGGTTGGGGCCGCGGCGGACCGCGATCAGGTCACCCTTCTTGACCATGTTGCGGACCTCGGTGACCACGACGCCCCACCGCTCGGAGATGTCGGGCAGGTACAGCCACTCGGGGACCAGGGACTCAATCTTGGCTTCGATCTCACTCACGGCACCAGACTGCCACCTCCACGGCCCGCGGCGCACCAACCGGCCGCTCGCGCTACCCCGCGACGGCCGTCTTCAGCTGCACCGACGGGTCCGCGGCCCGGGCCGGATCCAGCACCGCGCCGCGCTCGACCAGCCGGCGGGCCTGGGTGAGGTCGCGCGGGCGGTCCACCGTGAGCGCGGCGCGCAGCACGCCCTCGCGCAGCCAGAGCACCGCCCAGGTCGGGTCCTGCGGCGAGCCGCGCCGGACCTGCTCGTCCCCCGCGCCGTGGCGGCCGACGTACTGCACCATCCGGCCGAACTGCTCCGACCAGAAGTACGGCACCGGGTCGTACGGCGCGTCGGCGCCGAGCACCGAGGCGGCCGCGGCCTGGCCGGACTGCAGCGCGTGGTCCCAGTGCTGGACGGTCAGCCGGGCGCCGGTGCGGGCGGACGGATAGTTCGCGCAGTCGCCGGCCGCGAAGACGCCGGGCAGGCCGGTGCGCAGCCGGTCGTCCACCACGACGGCGCCGGCGGCGTCCAGCTCGACGCCGGAGCCGGCCAGCCAGTCGGTCGCCGGGCGGACGCCGATGCCGACCACCACCTCGTCGGCCGGCAGGTGCGAGCCGTCCGCCAGCAGCACCGCGCCGGGCTCGACGGCCGCCACAGCGGCGTCGCAGCGCAGCTCCACCCCGGCCTCGGCGTACCAGGCGGCCATCTCCCGGCCGATCTCGGTCGGCAGCGCGCCGGGCACCGGCGCCGGGCCGGCCTCCACCACGGTGACCAGGCAGCCGGCCGCGCGGGCCGCGGTGGCCACCTCGGCGCCGATCCAGCCGGCACCGACCAGTACCAGCCGCAGGCCCGGGCGGAGCAGGGCCCGCAGCGCCAGCGCGTCGTCCAGGGTGTGCAGCAGGTGCGCCCGCTCGGCGCCCGGAAGCACCCGCGGGGCGGCACCGGTGGCGATCACCAGCGCGCCGTACGGCAGGTCGCCGCCGTCGGTGTGCAGCACGCCCGGGGTCAGCCCGGTGGCGCGGCGGCCGGCGAGCACCTCGATGCCCAGGTGCGCGAAGTCGATGTCCAGCGGGGTGGCGTCGGCCTTGCCCAGCAGGACCTCCTTCGAGAGCGGCGGCCGGTCGTACGGCGCGTGCGGCTCCTCGCCCACCAGGACGATCCGCCCCTGCCAGCCGCCCCGGCGCAGCCCGGAGGCGCAATGCGCCCCGGCCAGCCCGGTCCCGACCACGACCACCTGATCCGTTCCGCTCAGATCTGCCACGCCCGTCACTGTACTGGCGTTCGGCGCGGGGGCCGGGCCCGTCCCACCCCTCGTACGCGCCTTCAGCCGTGACCAGGCCCGGAGTTATGGTGGGGGCACCATCACGGGAGCCCGGCGTACCGGGCTGAGAGGCGGGCTGGCACGGCCCGCGACCGTCCGAACCTGATCCGGGTCATACCGGCGAAGGGAGAGCGACTTTGACACGCTCGGCAGCGGGTACCCATGCCGACGTCCTGGTGATCGGCGGCGGCGTCATCGGCCTCGCCGTCGCCTGGCGCGCGGCGCAGCGCGGGGTCGGGCGCGTTATCGTGGTCGACCCGGACCCCGGGGGCGGCGCCGCCCGGGTCGCGGCCGGCATGCTCGCCCCGGTCACCGAACTCCAGTACGGCGAGGAGCCGTTGCTGCGGCTCGGGATGGCCTCGAACGAGCGGTACGCCGACTTCGCGGCCGAGCTCGCCGAGGCGAGCGGCGGGGCGGACACCGGCTACCGGCGCTGCGGCACGCTGGCCGTCGCGCTCGACTCCGACGACCGCGCGGAACTGCGCGAGCTGCACGCCTTCCACCAGCGGCTCGGCCTGGACTCGCAGTGGCTGACCGGCCGGGAGGCCCGCAAGCTGGAGCCGATGCTGGCGCCCGGCGTCCGCGGCGGCCTGCACGTCGCCGACGACCACCAGGTGGACGGCCGCCGGCTGCTGAGCGCGCTGCTGCAGGCCTGCGAGGCCGCGGGCGTCGTCGTGCACCGCGCCGAGGCGTCCGAGCTGCTGGTCGAGCACGACCGGGCGGCCGGCGCCCGGCTGGCCACCGGGGAGGTGGTGACGGCCGGGCGGACCGTGCTCGCCGCCGGCCCGCACAGCCACCGGCTGCCCGGCCTGCCCCCGGGCGTGCTGCCCGCGATCCGCCCGGTCAAGGGCCAGATCCTGCGACTGCACATCCCTGCGCCGTACCGGCCGTTCCTGTCCCGCAACGTCCGCGCGGTGGTGCGCGGGCAGCACCTCTACCTGGTCCCGCGCGAGAACGGCGAGCTGGTGATCGGTGCGACCAGCGAGGAACAGGGCTACGACACCACCGTCACCGCCGGCGGCGTCTACGAGCTGCTGCGCGACGCCCACGAGCTGGTCCCCGGGATCACCGAGCTGCCGCTGGTGGAGACCTCCGCCGGACTCCGCCCGGGCTCGCCGGACAACGCGCCGCTGCTCGGGCCGACCGCCCTGCCCGGCCTGGTCGCCGCGACCGGCCACTACCGCAACGGCGTGCTGCTCACCCCGGTGACCGCCGACCTGCTCGCCGAGTACCTGGCCACCGGCACCGTCCCGGCCCTCGCCGAACCCTTCTCCCCCACTCGCTTCACCACGAAGGTCCCCGCATGAGCGACATCCCACTCACCGTCAACGGCCGGCCCCGCGAGGTGCCCGCAGCGACCACGCTCGCCGAGGTGGTGGCCACCCTGAGCACGGCCCACTCCGGCGTCGCCGCCGCGCTCAACGAGGCCGTGGTGCCGCGCAGTTCGTGGCCGGAGACCCGGCTCTCGGCGGGCGACCGGATCGAAATCCTCACCGCCGTCCAGGGGGGCTGACCGATGGCCGACACCACCCCCGACGACAAGGACGTCCTCACCATCGCCGGGACGGCCTTCGGCTCCCGCCTGATCATGGGCACCGGCGGCGCCCCCAGCCTGGAGGTGCTGGAGCAGGCACTGCGCATCTCCGGCACCGAGCTGACCACCGTCGCGATGCGCCGGGTCGACCCCGGCACCCAGGGCTCCGTCCTGGACGTGCTGACCCGCAACGGCATCCGGGTGCTGCCCAACACGGCGGGCTGCTTCACCGCCGGCGAGGCCGTGCTGACGGCCCGGCTGGCCCGCGAGGCGCTCGGCACCGACTGGGTGAAGCTGGAGGTCATCGCCGACGAGCGGACCCTGCTGCCGGACCCGATCGAGCTGCTCGACGCCGCCGAGACGCTGGTCGACGACGGCTTCACCGTGCTGCCCTACACCAACGACGACCCGGTGCTGGCCCGGAAGCTGGAGGACGTCGGCTGCGCGGCGATCATGCCGCTGGGCTCGCCGATCGGCTCCGGCCTGGGCATCCGCAACCCGCACAACTTCCAGCTGATCGTGGAGAGCGCCGGCGTCCCGGTCATCCTGGACGCCGGCGCCGGCACCGCCTCGGACGTCGCGCTGGCGATGGAGCTGGGCTGCTCCGCCGTCATGCTCGCCTCGGCGGTGACCCGCGCCCAGGACCCGGTGCTGATGGCCGAGGCGATGCGGCACGCCACCGAGGCCGGCCGGCTCGCCCACCGGGCCGGCCGCATCCCGCGCCGCTTCCACGCCGAGGCCTCCTCGGCGATGGCCGGCCGGGCCGACCTGGACACCCGCGAACGCCCGGCGTTCTGACGGAGCCGGGGTCCGCAGTGGGGGGCGCCCCTCCCACCGCGGGCCCCGCCCGCCTCGGCCGGCCGCCCTGGACCGGCGCGCGCGGCACCGGCGCACTGTCACAGCCCGGCCACGAAGCCCGGCGTGTGCCCCCGGGGGCGGCGCCGTGCCCCGGCCCCGCCACTAGACTCGCCGGGTGGACAAGGCGGACATGGCACTGCACGACCCCCTGATCGGATCCCTCCTCGACGGCCGCTACCGGGTCGAGCAGCGCATCGCATCCGGCGGGATGTCCACCGTCTACAAGGGCACCGACACCCGGCTCGACCGGGTCGTCGCACTCAAGGTGATGCACCCCTCGCTGGCCGGCGACGAGGGCTTCACCGGCCGGTTCATCCGCGAGGCCAAGGCGGTCGCCCGGCTCGCCCACCCCAACGTGGTCAACGTCTTCGACCAGGGCGCCGACGGCGGCACCGTCTTCCTCGCCATGGAGTACGTGCCCGGCCGCACCCTGCGCGACCTGCTGCGCGACCGCGGCGCGCTGTCCATCCGGGCCGCGCTGGACGTCCTGGAGCCGGTGCTGGCCGCGCTCGGCGCCGCCCACCGGGCCGGGCTGGTCCACCGCGACGTCAAGCCGGAGAACGTGCTGATCACCGACGGCGGCCTGGTGAAGGTCGCCGACTTCGGCCTGGTCCGGGTGCTCAACGCGGGCGACGGCGCGGCGACGTCCGGCACCGCCACCACCGGCACCGTGCTCGGCACCGTCTCCTACCTGGCGCCCGAGCAGATCCGCCCCGGCGCCGAGACCGACCAGCGGGTCGACGTCTACGCGGCCGGCATCCTGCTCTACGAGATGCTGACCGGCCACCGCCCGCACACCGGCGAGAACCCGGTCCAGGTCATGTACCGCCACCTGCACGAGGACGTCCCCGCGCCGTCGCTCGCCGTGCCGAGCGTCGTTCCCGAGCTGGACGCCATAGTGGCCGCCGCCTGTTCGCGCGACCCGCAGGCCCGCCCGTACGACGCGGTCGAGCTGCTGGCCGCCCTCCAGCGGGTGCGCCGCACGCTCACCCCGGCCCAGCTGGACGCCGAGCCGCCGGCCTCCACCCGGCCCAGCCCGCAGTACCCGACCAGCGAGCCGACCTCGGTGATCCAGCCCGCCGTACCCGCGCCGCCGGTCGAGCGGACCAGCGTGCTGGACGTCCCGCCGGAGGTGATGGAGCAGCTGCTCACCGAGCCGCGCCCCTACGACGAGCCGCCCCCGCCGGCCCGCACCCCGCGGCCGGGCCGGCTGCGCCGGCTCCCCCGCAGGCCGCTGATCTGGACCTCCGTGCTGACCGCCCTGGTGCTGCTGGTCGGCGGCGCCACGTACGCGCTCTCCTCGGCGCTGTACACGACGGTGCCGAGCGTGCTCGGCAAGGACCGGGCCGAGGCGCAGCGGATCCTGGACGGCGCGGGCATGCACGGGCGGTTCACCGAGGTCTACAGCGAGACCGTGCCGGCCGGGCAGGTGATCTCCACCGACCCGGGGGTCGGCGCCCGGACCCGCAAGAGCGACGCGGTCGGCGTCACCGTCTCCCGCGGCCCGAAGCGGATCGCGGTGCCCGAGCTGGCCGGCAAGCCGGCCGACCAGGCCGCCGCCGCGCTGGCCGGCGCCCAGCTGGCGCGCGGCGGGGTGACCGAGACGTACAACGACGCGGTGGCCGAGGGCGCGGTGATCAGCAGCTCGCCGGCGGCGGGGCAGCAGGTGCCGGAGAACACGCCGGTCTCGCTGGTGGTCAGCAAGGGCATGATGCCGGTGCCGGACGTGACCGGGATGTCCAAGGACGACGCCGCGCGGACGCTGCAGGCCGCCGGGTTCGTGATGCAGAGCAGCGGGGTCAACCTGTTCGGCACCGGCAAGGTGTCCAGCCAGTCCCCCGCGGCCGGCGAGCGCCGCGCGCAGCGCACCGTGGTGACGGTCACCTTCCCGTTCCTGTAGCCGGCCCGGGCCGGACGGTCGCTAGCGCAGCGGGCCGTCCCCGGGCTCCTCCTGGTAGGAGTAGCGCTGCTCGCGCCACGGGTCGGCGAGGTTGTGGTACCCGCGCTCCTCCCAGAAGCCGCGCCGGTCGGCCCGCATGTACTCGACCGCCCGGACCCACTTGGGGCCCTTCCAGGCGTACAGGTGCGGCACGACCAGGCGGACCGGGAAGCCGTGCTCGGCGCTCAGCGGCTCGCCGTTGCGGTGGGTGGCGAAGACGGCCGACGGGTCGGCGAAGTCGGCCAGCCGCAGGTTGGCGCTGTAGCCGTACTCGGCCCAGACCATCACATGGGTGACGCCCGGCGCCGGCGGCACCCGCTCCAGCACCTCGGACGCCGGCACACCCGTCCACTCGTTGCCGAGCAGCGAGAACTTGGTGACGCAGTGCAGGTCGCCGCGGACGGTGGTGCGCGGCAGGGCGGTGAAGCCGGCGAAGTCCCAGCTCTGCTTCTCCGCCGAGGCGGTCGCGCCGAACACCTGGAAGTCCCAGGTCAGCGGCTTGAAACGGGGCACCGGGCCGTAGTGCAGGGCCGGCCAGCCGCGCTGTCGGCGCTGGCCGGGCGGGAGCCTGGGGTCAGACGACGGCAGCGGTTCTCGTTCGGACTGACCCATGGCTCCATGGTGACAGACGGCGGGCGACGCCCGGCGCGCGCCCCTTTCCGGGGCCGTACGCCCGCCCGTACGGGCCAAGGAACGGCCTAAATCGGATATTCCGACACATGTCCTAGTGAGTGTGAACTTACTGGAATTTCTTCCCATCACGGTGCCAGGATGCGTGCAGCCGGGAGGTACGGCCGAGGATCCGGACACACAGCAGGAAGGCAGCCGCCATGAAGGGCGACGCAGAGGTCATCGAATTCCTCAACGAGCAGCTCACCGCCGAGCTGACCGCCATCAACCAGTACTTCCTGCACGCGAAGATGCAGGAGAACTTCGGCTGGACGAAGCTCGCCAAGTACACCCGGCACGAGTCGTTCGACGAGATGAAGCACGCCGAGACGCTCACCGACCGGATCCTCTTCCTGGACGGGCTGCCCAACTACCAGCGGCTCTTCCACGTCCGGATCGGCCAGACCGTCAAGGAGATGTTCGAGGCGGACCGCCAGGTCGAGGTCGAGGCGATCGACCGGCTGAAGCGCGGGATCGTGGTGATGCGGGCCAAGAACGACGTCACCTCGGCCAACATCTTCGAGGACATCCTGGCGGACGAGGAGCACCACATCGACTACCTCGACACCCAGCTGGAGCTGCTGGAGAAGCTCGGGGAGGCGCTCTACCTGGCCCAGCTGATCGAGCAGCCGGAGTCCTGAGCCGCTCCGCTCAGGCCGCGCGCAGCGGGGTGGGCGGGACGGGCGCGGCCGACGCGGCCGACGGGGCTGCTTCCGACGGCGCGGCCTCCGGATCGGCGAGCCCCAGCCTGGCGGCGAGCCGGGCGGTCGGGCACGGCCGCGCGCCGTGCTCGCCCAGCAGGGCCTGTATCCGGCGGACGCAGGAGCCGCAGTCGGTGCCGGCCCGGCAGCCCTTGGCTATCTGGCGCGGGGTGTCGGCCCCCGCGTCGATCGCCTTCTTCACCTGGTCCTCGGTGACCGCATGACACATGCACACGTACATCGCGGTCTCTCCCGGGGTGGTGCGGGCCTCTTCGGCCTGAAACGATCTTGACTAAGGCTTGCCTTAGCTCACTAAGCCTCACCTTACCCAATGGAGCGGGCGCGAAAAAGCCTCTCCGGCCTCGGATGTCCCGAGACCGGAGAGGCTTCGCTCACATCCGCTCGTCCGAGCGGGCGCCGTCGCTCAGTGGCCGCCGCGGTACATCTCGGCCACCAGGAACGCCAGGTCCAGCGACTGGCTGCGGTTGAGCCGCGGGTCGCAGGCCGTCTCGTAGCGCTGGTGCAGGTCGTCGACCAGCACCTCGTCGCCACCGCCGACACACTCGGTGACGTCGTCGCCGGTCAGCTCCACGTGGATGCCGCCCGGGTGGGTGCCGAGGGCGCGGTGCACCTCGAAGAAGCCCTTGACCTCGTCGAGCACGTCGTCGAAGCGGCGGGTCTTGTGGCCGCTGGAGGCCTCGAAGGTGTTGCCGTGCATCGGGTCGCAGATCCAGACCGGCTGCGCGCCCGAGGCGGTGACCTTCTCCACCAGGGTGGGCAGGTGGTCGCGGATCTTGCCCGCACCCATCCGGGTGATGAAGGTGAGCCGGCCGGGCTCGCGCTCCGGGTCCAGCTTCTCGATCAGGGTCAGCGCCTCGTCGACCGTGGTGGTCGGGCCGAGCTTCACACCGATCGGGTTGCGGATCCGGGAGGCGAACTCGATGTGCGCGTGGTCCAGCTGCCGGGTGCGCTCACCGATCCAGACCATGTGGCCGGAGACGTCGTACAGCTCGCCGGTGCGCGAGTCCACGCGGGTCAGCGCGGTCTCGTAGTCCAGGACCAGCGCCTCGTGCGAGGAGTAGAACTCGACGGTCTTGAACTCCTCCGGCGCGACACCGCAGGCGTTCATGAACGCGAGCGCGTTGTCGATCTCGCGGGCCAGCTGCTCGTAGCGCTGGCCGGCCGGCGAGTTGCGCACGAAGTCCTGGTTCCAGGCGTGCACCTGGCGCAGGTCCGCGTAGCCACCGGTGGTGAAGGCGCGCACCAGGTTGAGCGTCGCGGCGGACGCGTTGTACATCCGCTTCAGGCGCTCCGGGTCCGGGATGCGCGACTCCGGGGTGAACTCGAAGCCGTTCACCGAGTCGCCCCGGTAGACCGGCAGGGTCACGCCGTCGCGGGTCTCGGTCGACTTGGAGCGGGGCTTGGAGTACTGCCCGGCGATCCGGCCGACCTTCACCACGGGCACGGAGGCGGCGTACGTCAGCACGGCCGCCATCTGCAGCAGGGTCTTCAGCTTGTTCCGGATGTGCTCGGCCGAGACGCCGTCGAAGGCCTCGGCGCAGTCGCCGCCCTGCAGCAGGAACGCCTCACCACGCGCCACGGCACCGAGCCGGGCGCGCAGCTGGTCACACTCGCCGGCGAAGACGAGCGGCGGATACGAGGCGAGCTCGGCAAGGGTCTTGCGCAGAGCCTCTTGGTCCGGCCATTCAGGCTGCTGCGCCGCGGGCAGGGACTGCCAGGGGTGGGGATTCGTCACGGTCACACGGCAAGGCTACGGGGTGCGACAACCGATTTGTGACCGTTGCCCGAGGGATGAGACACGTCGCGGACATTCGCGTGACCGGCCTCACCCGGTCCGCCGCATCCGCTAGTCTCGACGCATGAACGCGCCGCACACCTGCTTCTCCTGGTGGGCCGACCCCTTGGGCGGCCCCCTCCTCGCGCGTTCCTAGACGAACACGACGGCCGCCCCCCGGGGCGGCCGTCGGCGTTTCACCAGGCGGCCCTCCCGGGAGCGGAACCCAGCACCGCACCCCGCCCTCCACCCGGAAGGAAGCCGCACGTGACCACCGCCGCCGACCTGCTCGCCCGCCTCACCGGCCCGGACGCACCCGCCTTCGCCCTGCTGCACCGCCGCACGCCCCGGCTCGCGCCGGACACCGTCGAGGTGCTGTTGGGCACCGTCGGCGACTACGAGCACCTGGCCGACCTGCCGGTCCGCGAGGGCGTCCCCGCCGACGGCCCGGTGCACGACCTGCTCGCCCTCGTCCCCTTCCGCCAGCTCCGCGAGCGCGGCTTCGAGGTGCACGACGACGCCACCCCGCTGCGGGCCCTCTCGGTGGCCGAGCAGTACGCCGTGCCGCTGGCCGAGCTCGCCCCGCTGCTCCCGCGGGTGCCGGTCCCGCTCTCCGGCGGTTCGTTCGACATCGACGACCAGGAGTACGCCGCGATCGTCCGGCGGGTGATCGAGGACGAGATCGGCCGCGGCGAGGGCGCCAACTTCGTCATCCGGCGCGACTTCACCGCGACCCTGGGCGCGGGTGACGGAGCCGCCGGCGGACACTGCTCGCCGGAGCTCGCGCTCTCGCTCTTCCGCCGGCTGCTGGAGCAGGAGCGCGGCGCCTACTGGACCTTCCTGGTGCACACCGGCGACCGCGTCCTGGTCGGCGCGTCCCCCGAGGTGCACGTGCGCCAGAGCGGCGGGACGGTCGTGATGAACCCGATCTCCGGCACCTACCGCTATCCGGCGGGCGGCGCCGACCTCGACTCGCTGCTCGCCTTCCTGCACGACCCCAAGGAGCTGGAGGAGCTCACCATGGTGGTCGACGAGGAGCTCAAGATGATGTGCACCGTCGGCGACCTCGGCGGCCAGGTGCTCGGCCCGCGCCTGAAGGAGATGTCCCACCTCGCGCACACCGAGTACGAGCTGCGCGGCCGCACCTCGCTGGACGTCCGCGAGGTGCTGAAGGAGACCATGTTCGCCGCCACCGTCACCGGCAGCCCGGTACAGAACGCGGCCCGGGTGATCAGCCGCTACGAGCGCGGCGGGCGCGGCTACTACGCCGGTGCGCTGGCCCTGATCGGCCGCTCCGCCAGCGGCGGCCAGCTGCTCGACTCGCCGATCTGCATCCGGGCCGCCGACATCGACCCGGCGACCGGCCGGCTGGTGGTCCGGGTCGGCGCGACCCTGGTGCGGCACTCGGACCCGGCCTCCGAAGTGGCCGAGACCCACGCCAAGGCCGCCGGTGTGCTCACCGCGATCGGCGCCCGCCCGGCGCCCGCCCGGGTGCCGGGCCCGGTCGGCCCGCGGCTCGCCGACCACCACCGCGTCCAGGCGGCGCTGGACGCGCGGCGCGCCGGCCTGGCCCCGTTCTGGCTGCGGATGCAGGAGCCGGCCGTGCCCACCCTGGCCGAGCCGACCCTGGTGGTGGACGGCGAGGACACCTTCACCGCGATGCTCTCCCACCTGCTGAGCTCGCTCGGCCACCGGGTCGGTGTGGTCCGCTACGACGAGCCCGGCCTGCGCGCGAAGGTCGCCGCCCACCGCGGCCCGCTGGTGCTCGGCCCCGGTCCGGGCGACCCGGCGGCCGCCGACGACGCCAAGATGGCCGTGCTCCGTCCGGTCGTCGCCGACGCGCTGGCGGCCGCCCGGGCCGGCACCCGGACCGCGCCGTTGCTCGCCGTCTGCCTGAGTCACCAGCTGCTCGCGGACGCGCTCGGGCTGCCGCTGGCCCGCAAGGCCGTCCCTTTCCAGGGCGCGCAGGAGGTGATCGACCTCTTCGGCACCCGGCGCACGGTCGGCTTCTACAACACGTTCACCGCCCGCGCCTCGGACGAGGACGCCGCCCGGCTCGCCGCCGAGGGGGTCGAGCTCTCCCGCGACCCGCTGACCGGCGACGTCCACGCGCTGCGCGGCCCCGGCTTCGCCGGGCTGCAGTTCCACCCGGAGTCCGTGCTCACCCGCAACGGCGTGGACATCGTCGCCGGCCTCCTGCAGCAGGCCGCCGCCGTCCACGGCTGAGGAGGGAAGCGGGGCGCGCCGGCCGGCGCGCCCCGCTCGGACCCCGTCGTCCAGGCCCTGCTCAGATCCCGTCGTCCAGGCCCTGCTCGATCGCGTACCGGACCAGCTCGACCCGGTTGTGCAGCTGGAGCTTGCCCAGGGTGTTCTGGACGTGGTTCTGCACCGTGCGGTGGGACAGCACCAGCCGGTCGGCGATCTGACGGTAGGACAGGCCCTTGGCCACCAGCCGCAGCACCTCGGTCTCCCGGGCGGTCAGCTTCGGCACCGCGGGCGCGGTCGGCGCGGCGGGCTCGGCGGCCAGCCGGCGGAACTCGCCGAGCACCAGCCCGGCCAGGCCGGGGGTGAACACCGCGTCGCCCACGGCGGTCCGGCGCACCGCGTCCAGCAGCTCCTCCCGGCCGGCCGACTTCACCAGGTAGCCGGTCGCGCCGGACTTCACCGCCTCCAGCACGTCCGCGTGCTCACCGCTCGCCGAGAGCACCAGGACGCGCACCGACGGGTCCTGGGCGACCACCTGACGGCAGGCCTCGGCACCGGACAGCCCTGGGAGGTTGAGGTCCAGCACCACCACCTGCGGCGAGCAGGCCCGCGCCCGGCGGACCGCCTCCTCGCCGTCGCCGGCGGTGGCCACCACGTCCAGCCCGGCCTCGGCGAGGTCGCGCGAGACGGCGTCGCGCCACATCGGGTGGTCGTCCACGACCATCACCCGCACCGGCCGGCCGGCCCCCGGCTGCTCGGCCGTCGGCCCGTCGGTCGTCGGCCCGTCAGTGGTCGGCTGGTCGGTCATCGGAGCCCTTCCTGGGGACGCGGAGTTCGACCTCGACGCCCTCCCCGGGCGCCGAGTACAGCTCGGCCGTGCCGCCGAGGTCCAGCAGGCGGCCGCGGATCGACTGGGAGACGCCCAGCCGGCCGGCCCGCTCCGCCTCGCCCAGCCGGCCGGGCGCGAAGCCCGGGCCGTCGTCGCGGATGCTGACCGTGACGGCGTCCGGCTCGTCCTCGACCAGGATCCAGGCGCGGGCCCCGGACCCGGCGTGCCGGCGGACGTTGTCCACCGCGGCGCCGACGGCGGCCGCGAGCTCGCCCGCCGCCGGGGCGGGCAGCAGCACCGGGGTGCCCGGCGCGGAGAGCGTGATCCGCTCGTCTGCGTACGGGCCGAGCAGGGTGCGCAGGTCCTGCGGCTCCAGCGGGGTGCGCTGGGCCGGCAGCGGGCCGCCGCTCATCAGCGCCCGCAGCGCGCGCTCCTGTTCGCCGGCCAGCCGGCCGAGTTCGGCAAAGTCCGCGCCCGGCTCGCCGCCGCGCCGCTGGACCAGCGCGAGCACCTGGAGCACGCCGTCGTGGATGTCCCGGGAGAGCCGCTCGCGCTCGCGGGTGGCGGCCTCCACCTGGAGCGCCCGGGTGAGCGTCGCCTCGCTGGCCCGGGCCAGTTCGATCACGTAGCCGATCGCGCAGCCGGCCACCATCAGCAGCACGATGTTGTGGATGTTGTCGCCGGTCGGGCCGCCGTGGCCGAGGATGTTGGCCACCCCGATCACCGAGCCGGCCGCGGCCGCCCAGCGCCAGCCGCCCTTGCCGGCGAAGCCGAGCACGGTGCCGGCCGCCCAGATGGTGGGCAGGGTGGGCGCGCCGTGGCTGATCCGGTCGGGATCGTCGGTCAGCCCGCTCATCACGATCCCGGTGACGGCGAAGGTGAGGTCGGTGCCGAGCACGTACCAGGTGCAGCGCTGCGGCCCGGCGAAGGCGCGGGTGCTGGCCAGCGTCCAGAGCGTCAGGGCACCGAGGTAGATCCAGCCGGCGACGGGGTGGTGGAAGGACAGATAGGAGTCGAGGTAGCGCAGCACCGCGTAGGTGAGCGCCAGGACCCGGAAGAACGAGATGGCCCGCCAGAGCGGCAGCTCGACGGACATGCCGCCCGCTGCGACCGCCCCGCCGACCGCCCCGGTTCTGCTGCCGTCCGTCATCGCCCGTCCCTCCCCCGCCCAGGGCCTAGGCCGACCCGTTCTCCTTCTGGTCCTGCTCGGCCGCCTTCTGCTCCTGCTCGGCGGCCTTCTGGGCCTTCTCCGCCTCGGCCTTCTCCGCCTTGGCGGCGGCCTGCTCGGCCTTCTGGACGGCCTTGCGCTCGGCGTCCGCGCGCTTCTTGTCGTCGGCGATCTGCCGCTTGGCGGCGGTCGCGTAGATGTCCACGTACTCCTGGCCGGAGAGCCGCATGATCTCGTACATCACCTCGTCCGTCACCGAACGGAGGATGAAGCGGTCGTTCTCCATGCCGTGGTAGCGGGAGAAGTCCAGCGGGCGGCCGATCCGGATGCCGGGACGGATGCCGAAGTTGGGAACCACCTGGCCGGGCGGCTGCACCTTCTCGGTGTCGATCATCGCGACCGGGATCACCGGCGCGCCGGTGGCCAGCGCGACGCGGGCCAGCCCGCCGACCTTGCCGCGGTAGAGCTTGCCGTCGGGCGACCGGGTGCCCTCCGGGTAGACGCCGAACAGCTCGCCGCGCTCCAGCACCGCGATCGCGCTGCGGATCGCCGCCTCGCCGGCGCCGCGCACACCCGAGCGGTCGACCGGGAGCTGGCCGACGCCCTTGAAGAAGGCGGCCGTCAGCTTGCCCTTCACACCGGGGGTGTTGAAGTACTCGGCCTTCGCGATGAAGGTCACCCGGCGCTTGATCAGCGCGGGGAAGAAGAAGGAGTCCGAGAATGAGAGGTGGTTGCTCGCGATGATCGCGGCACCCTCGGCGGGGATGTTCTCCTCGCCCTCGATCCACGGCCGGAAGAAGATCCGAAGCAGTGGCGCGACGATCATCTTCATCAGTCGGTAGAACAACCCGGGCCTCCTGTTATGCGGACCGGTCGATCCTAATGCCCCGCGACCGCCGCCCGCGCCCCGCCCCGCCCCGGCGGGCCGCTCGGCGGACTCCGCCACCGGGCGTCCGGCCCCCGTCCCGCGGGGTGTACGGCGCGGGCGCACCCGTGGGACGATGCGGTTCCCGCAGCTCCCGCTCCCGCGCGCCCCTCCCGGCGCCGCCCCCGCGTCCTCGCTCTCCAGCGTTCCCGACCGACCTCCAGCGTCCCCGCCCGCGAAGGAGTCCGCCATGCCGCTGCTGCCCGGTGCCGAACCGTACCGCCACCGGGGCGGGCCGGTGGGCGTCCTGTTCTGCCACGGGTTCACCGGCTCGCCGCAGTCGCTGCGCCCGTGGGCCGAGGAGCTGGCGGCGGCCGGCTTCACCGTCTCGGTGCCGCTGCTGCCCGGGCACGGCACCCGCTGGCAGGACATGCAGGTCACCCGCTGGGAGGACTGGTACGCCGAGGTCGAGCGCGAACTGCTGGCGCTGTCGGCCGAGTGCGAGCAGGTCTTCGTCTGCGCGCTGTCGATGGGCTCCGCGCTGGCGCTGCGGCTGGCCGCGCTGCACGGCCCGGCCGTCTCCGGGCTGGTGCTGGTCAACCCGTCGGTGCGCTCGGACAACCCCGCGAGTGTGCTGCTGCCGGTGCTGCGGCACCTGGTGCCGAGCCTGGCCGGGGTGGCCAACGACATCGCCCGGCCGGACGCGGTCGAGGTCGGCTACGACCGGACGCCCCTGCACGCCGCGTGGTCGCTGGCCCGGCTCTGGAAGGAGGTCCAGGGCCGGCTGCCGCAGGTGACCCAGCCGGTGCTGCTCTTCCACAGCCCGCAGGACCACGTCGTCTCCGCGGCCAACTCCGAACTGGTGCTGGCCCGGATATCCTCGACCGACGTGACGGAGCGGCTGTGCCAGCGCAGCTACCACGTCGCGACGCTGGACCACGACGCGCCGGAAATATTCGCGGCCAGTGGGGACTTCATCCGACGGCTGGCTTCCGCGCACACGGCGGGCGCCACCCGGGTCGAATCCGACGATCACCAGGGCTGAAGGGCCGGAAGTGCACGAGAGCAGCACGGCGGGCGGCGAGGACGAGGCGCCCCGCGAGGACGCGCAGGACACGAAGGCGGAGGACACCAGGGCGGCCGCCGCCGGGGCCACGGGAGCCGGGCCGGCCGGAGCCGACGCCGGCCGGGCGGACACAGGCCGGGCCGACGCGGGCCGCACCGACCTCGACAAGGCGGACCGGAGCAGCGCGGACCCGGACAAGGCGGAGCCGGGCGGCTCCGGCGCCGAGGGCGCGGCCCGGGGGGCCGCCGAGCCGCCGCGGGTGCGGCGTGCGCCCGAGCGCAGCCAGGCCGAGCAGGACGAGATCTTCGCCGCGCTGGTCGCCCAGTTCGACGACCCCGTCGACCTCAACAACCCGGACTGGCCGGAGATCGAGGACCTGCGCGCCCGCGGCGAGCTGAAGGGCGGCTTCAAGGACGGCGCCGGGCCGCGCACCGATCCGGACGACCTCTCCGACCTCGCCCCGCAGCCCCGCCCCCGGTCGAGCCGGCCGGTGATGCCCGCCGCCGGCTCGGGCCCGCGCGACTTCGAGCTGGCCGCGGAGAGCGACGAGGAGCATTTCGTCCCGCCGGAGCCGCCGCCGCTGCCCCCGGCCGACACCACCGCCAAGTTCGCCTGGCTGGCCGTGCTCGGCGGTCCGGCGCTGCTGCTCTTCGACGCGGTGGTCTGGCGCGAGGTCTCCGGCTGGCCGGCCTGGGTCGGTGTGACGGCCTTCCTCGGCGGCTTCGTCACCCTGGTGGTCCGGATGAAGGAGCGCGACGAGGACGAGCCCGAGGACCCGCACGGCGGCGCCGTCGTCTGACGGGCGCCCCTCGTCCGGGGCGGCAGACGTCCGCTCCTGCACCGCCGCGGCGGCTCAGCCGGTCGGCAGCTCCAGGACGGCGAGCACCGGCAGGTGGTCGGTGGCGGCCCGCAGGTCGGCCCCGGTGACCCCGGGCAGCCCGTGCGGGACGCCGCAGGCGAGGACCCGGACGTCGGGGGTGGCGAAGACGGCGTCGATCCGCTGGTAGGGGTTCTCCGGGACGGACGTGAACTCCCCGCCCCAGGGCGCGGCGAGGTGGCCGTCCTGCAACCGCTCGGCCAGCAGGCTCCAACCGGGCCCGTCCGGGTGCTCGTTGAAGTCGCCCGCCACCACCCCGGGGCCGGCGGATCGCAGCTGGTCGAGGAGCATCCCGAACTGGCCGTACCGCTCGTCCGGGTCCAGACTCAGGTGACAGCTGGTCACGGAGAACGGCACCGAGCCGGCCACCCGGACCAGGGCGCCGGCGAAGCCGCGAGCGTGCAGGCCGCGGGTCTTGGGCAGCAGCCGGTCGTGCACGCCGAGCACGTCCACCGCGATCCGGCCGAGCAGCAGCGGGCCGGCCGCGATCCGGCCGCCACCGGCCAGCACCACGGTGCCGGTCTCCCGGGCGAGCCAGGCCGCCCGGCCCTGCGGGCGCCAGTAGCGCGGCGACTCCTGGATGCAGACGATGTCCGGCTCGCACGCCCGGATCACCCGGACCAGGGCGTGCCGGTCGTCGCGCAGCGAGCGGATGTTGTAGCTGAGCAACCGCAGCCGTCCCGGTCCGGGCGGCGGCAGCTCGGTCGGTCCGGTGGTCATGCGCGGTCCTCCCCGTGCGTCCGGTGGCGCTCCGGTGACGACCGTACGGCAGCGGGCCCGCCGGGCGGGGCGGAAACACGGCGCCGGCGCGACCGGAGCTCCGGGGGCTCCGGCCGCGCCGCCGTCGGGGGTGCGGCCCGCGGTCAGACGGTGCGGGCCAGGTCGGCCGCACCGGCGATGCCGGCGGCCGAGCCCATCGAGGCGAGCACCACCTCGGCGCGCGGGCGGTGCACCCCCCCGGTCAGGTAGTGCTCGAAGGCCTTGGCGACCGGGTCGAGCAGCAGTCGGCCGGAGTCGGAGACGCCGCCGCCGAGCACGAACACCCCGGGGTCGAACAGCGCGGCCAGGTCGGCCATGCCGCGGCCCAGCCAGTCGGCCAGCTCGGCGTAGCACTCCAGGGCGAGCGGGTCGCCCTCCTCGGCGGCCTGGGTGATGTGGATGCCGCGGATGGTCTCGGCCACGCCGTCGTTGAGCTCCAGCATCCGCGCGCCGCGGACCGGGTCGGCGGCGGCGCTCTCGCGGCCGTAGCGGCGCAGCGCCCGGCCGGAGCCGTACTGCTCCCAGCAGCCCCGGCCGCCGCAGCCGCAGGGCAGGCCGTCCGGGACCATGTTGAGGTGGCCGATCTCGCCGGCCACGCCGAACCGGCCGCGGTGCATCCGGCCGTCCAGCACGATCCCGCCGCCGATGCCGGTGCCGACGGTGATCAGCACCATGTCCTCGTGCTCGGCGGCGGCGCCGAAGCGGAACTCCGCCCAGGCGGCACAGTTGGCGTCGTTCTCGACCACGGTGTCGAGGCCGGTGAGCTCCTCGATCCGGGTGCGCAGCGGCTCGTCCTCCCAGTCGATGTTGGGGGCGAAGATCACCGTGGAGCGGCTGCGGTCGACGAAGCCGGGGGCGCCGATGCCGGCGGCGACCACGTCGGGGTACTGCTCCTTGAGCTCGCGTACGGCCTGCGCGATGGCGTCGACGGCCCACTGGGGGTCGGCCGGGGTGGGCACCCTGGTCCTGGCCAGGATCTCGCCCGCCTCGTCGACCACGCCTGCCGCGATCTTGGTCCCGCCGACGTCGACGCCGATGGTCAGAGCCATGTGTCCCTCAGCTATTCACTCGTTCCCGCTGGACGGAACGCTACCGCCCAACCCAGCCCCCGTACACACCGTCGCATACATTAACCGAAGACAATTTGGCGGCAACCGCGCCGGACTCCTTCAAAAGTCGTACATTCCCACCCGGTTTGTCACGGTCGGGATCCGGCCGATCACCAGTCGGATGTCAGGGCTTCACTGCTTGTCGGACGGCCCGTCAGGGGTGTCCAGGTCGATGCGCTCGCTGCGGGCGGGATCGCCGGCGGTCCAGCGGTGCTCGTGGCCGGCCACGGCGGCCCGGTAGGCGGCCACCAGCTCGGCGCCGGCCGAGGCCAGGCCGCTCCCCGCGGCGGCCAGGTGCCCGTAGACGTCGGGCTGCTGCTCGCGCAGGCGGTCGGCGAAGCCGGCCAGCGAGATCAGGGTGTCGGCGCTCGCCTCCTGCGCCTTCTGGCCGACGGCGGCGGCCAGCCGGCGCACCTCGTCCACCAGCGGGCCCAGCTCCGGGCCGAAGGGGTGCTCGGCGGCCTGCTCGGTGCGGTCGTCGGCGGTGGTCATCGCGCGTCTCCTCGGCTCCGGCCGCGCCCGCGGCCTCTGGCTCCGACGCTACCGGACAGCCCGACGGGTTCCGTCCGGTCGATCTCGTCGCGCACCCGGCAGCACCGGCCGGGCAGGGCCGGGCCGTCCAGGCCGGGCGGGACCGGAAGCACCCGGCAGCACCGGCCGGGCAGGCCTCAGCCGGGCAGGCCTCAGTCGGGCCCGGCCGGGGTCAGCCGCGGGGCCAGAGCGCCGGGTCCGGCGCGAAACGGACGGCGAGCGCCCCGTCCTGGAGCCCCGCGCCGGCGACGGTGCAGCGGCGCAGCGCCGAGGGCAGCGGGAGGATCCGGCGGTGGGCGCCGAGGCCGACCACCAGCTCGTCACCGCGGCGGACCAGGTCGAGGTCGGCGCGCTCGGCGCCGGGCAGCGCGAGGTGCCAGACCAGCAGGCCCTCCTCGGCCAGCCGGTCCTCGACGGTCCACGGCCCGGGGGCCAGCGGGGCCGGGCCGGGCCCGGTGCCGTAGAGGCGGTCGGCGACGGCCTCCAGGGTGGCCTCGGCGGGGCCGGTGGCCAGCACCGGGACGTCGCTCGCCGCGGCCAGCTCGGCCAGCTCCTCGCGGCGGCGGCGGGCCAGCCCGGCCAGCCACGGGTCCGGTGAGTCGGCGGCGGCGTCCGGGAGCACGCCGTCGAGGACGACGGCGTCCGGCCGGTGGCCGTGCAGGGCCAGCCCGGCGCGGATCCGGCCCAGCTCCTCGAACGGGTGGCCGTCGGCGCCGGCGACCAGCCGCACGCTGGTGCCGGGGTCGGTGATCGCGGCCCGGGCGGCGCCGAGCGCGTCGGCCGCCCTGGTCCGGATCTCGTACAGCCAGTCGGCGGGCATCGGCACCCCGGCGAGGCCGGCCAGCAGGGGGCGCAGCGCCCGGGCCGCCTGGCGCTGCTCGGGGACCAGCCGGGCGAGGTAGCGCTCCAGCTGCTCGGGCAGGGCGAGGGTGGCGATCAGCTCGGCGGGCGGCGGGGCGAGCACCACCAGGACGTCGGCCTCGGCGGCGGGCAGGGCGCGCAGCAGGGCGAGCCGGGCGGTGCCGGGGAGGGCGGTGAGCTCCTCCGGGTCGAGCGGGTCGGCGCCGAGCAGGTCGAGGGCGGGCTTGAGCCGGCCGCCGATCTCGCCGAGGGTGTGCCGGAAGGCGGCCTGCTCGTCGATCCGGAGGGCGTGCAGCCCGGGGGCCCAGGCGGTGGGTTCCGCCTCCAGCCGGACACCGAGGGCGGTGTCCAGGGTGCGGTGCGGGTCGTCGGCGGCCAGCAGCAGGGTGCGGTGCCCCTGCCGGGCGGCGTGCAGCGCGGTGGCCGCCGCCACCGTGGGTGCCGCCGCGTCGCCGCTGACCAGGATGGTGCGTGTCGCCGTCATGCCCTGCCCCCGTTCCTCGGTGTCAGCCCTCGGCGCGCTTCTCGGCGCCGGTGTCCTCGACGCGCTTCTTCAGGCCGGCCAGGGCACGGTCGATGATGACCTTCTCCGCCTTGCGCTTGATCATGCCGAGCATCGGGATCTTGACGTCGACGGCGAGCTGGTAGGTCACCTCGGTGCGGTCGCCGCCGAGCGGGGCGAGCGCGTAGGAGCCGTCCAGCGAGCGGAGCATCTGGCTGCGCACCAGGGTCCAGCCGACCTCGCGGTCGTCGTCCCAGGTGTAGGCGAGGACGTGCTCGTCGCGGATCGCGCCGGCGTCGAGCACCAGGCGCACCTGGGCGGCGCGGCCGTTCTCGTCGCGCTCCAGCACCTCGACCTCGGTGACCTCGCCGGTCCACGCCGGGTAGGCGGCGAAGTCGGCGATCACGGCCATCACCGCCGCCGGGGTCGCGTCGATGGTGATGCTCGACCTGGTGTGCTCCGCCATGGAATGGCCCTCCGCGTCGTCCCTTGCTGCCGGCCCGGCCGAGCCTGCTCGGTCGGGTGCGCCCGGAGCAGGCTATCGCGCCCGGGGCCGCCGTCCGGCCCGGGGCTCGGCCCGCCCGGGACGCTCCGGGCGGGCCGGTCGCGGCGGGGGCGGCGGGCTACCGGCCGGTCACCGGGGCGCTGTCGTAGGGTGCCAGTCGAACGACCCGGTCACGGCCTGGTCGGACGGGTAAAGGTGTGACACTTCGAACACCGGAGCCGACCCCCCTGGTCGAAGCTGCCTACCGGGCAGTAACGTCCTGCCGTCCCGCAGCGTCGCGAACGAGGAGCAGTCTTGCTCGACTTCAGCCTTCCGGCCCTCTACCAGGTACCGAGCGGCGGTAACCTCTCCGACCTCGTGCACCAGAACGCCGAGCGGCACCCCGACGTCGCGGTGCTCAGCCGCAAGGTGGACGGCCAGTGGCAGGAGTTGACGGCCGCCCAGTTCCTGGTCGAGGTGCGCGCCGCCGCGAAGGGCCTGATCGCCGCGGGCATCGGGCCCGGTGACCGGGTGGGGCTGATGTCCCGCACCCGCTACGAGTGGACGCTGCTGGACTTCGCGATCTGGACCGCCGGCGCGATCACCGTGCCGGTGTACGAGACCTCCTCGGCCGAACAGGTCGAGTGGATCCTCGGCGACTCCGGGGCGGTGGCCGTCCTCACCGAGACCGACCAGCACGCCGCGGTGGTCGCGGAGGTCCGCGAGCGCCTGCCGGAGCTGAAGCACACCTGGCAGATCGAGAACGGCGCGCTGGGCGCGCTGGCCGCGGCCGGGCAGGACGTCGCCGAGGCCACCGTCGACGAGCGCCGCTCGGTGGCGAACGCCGACGCGATCGCCACCATCGTCTACACCTCGGGCACCACGGGCCGGCCGAAGGGCTGTCAGCTCACCCACGCCAACTTCATGGCCGAGTGCGGCAACGTCGTCGAGCGCCTGGCGCCGCTGTTCCGCACCGGCGAGAGCTCGGTGCTGCTCTTCCTGCCGCTGGCCCACGTGCTGGCCCGGATCGCCGAGATCGCCCCGGCGATGGCGCCGATCAAGCTCGGCCACGTCTCGGACATCAAGGACGTCACCGCCGAGCTCGCGGCCTTCCGGCCGACCCTGATCCTGGGCGTGCCCAGAGTCTTCGAGAAGGTCTTCAACACCGCCCGCGCCAAGGCCCAGGCCGACGGCAAGGGCAAGATCTTCGACAAGGCCGCCGACACCGCGATCGCGTACAGCCGCGCGCTGGACGCCGGCGGCGCCGGCCTGGTCCTGCGGATCAAGCACGCGGTCTTCGACAAGCTGGTCTACAGCAAGCTGCGCGCCGCGCTCGGCGGCCGCGCCACCCACGCGATCTCCGGCGGCGCCCCGCTCGGCGAGCGGCTCGGCCACTTCTACCGGGGCATCGGCTTCACCGTCCTGGAGGGCTACGGCCTCACCGAGACCTGCGCGGCCACCGCCTTCAACCCGTGGGACAAGCCGAAGATCGGTACGGTCGGCCAGCCGCTGCCCGGCTCGGCCGTCCGGGTCGCCGAGGACGGCGAGGTCCTGTTCAAGGGCCCGCAGGTGTTCACCGGCTACTGGAACAACCCGGAGGCCACCGCCGCCACGCTCCAGGACGGCTGGATCGCCACCGGCGACATCGGCTCGCTGGACTCCGAGGGCTACCTCACCATCACCGGCCGGAAGAAGGAGATCATCGTCACTGCGGGCGGCAAGAACGTCGCCCCGGCGGTGATCGAGGACCGGATCCGGGCGCACGCCCTGATCGGCGAGGTGATGGTGGTCGGCGACCGCAGGCCGTTCATCGGCTGCCTGGTCACCGTGGACGAGGACTTCTTCCCGAAGTGGAAGGAGCTGAACGGCAAGCCGGCCACGGCCACGCTCGCCGAGCTCCGCGAGGACCCGGACCTGCTGGCCGCCATCCAGTCCGCGGTCGACGACGGCAACGCGGCCGTCTCGCACGCCGAGGCGGTCAAGAAGTTCCGCCTGCTGGACACCGTCTTCTCGGAGGAGAGCGGGCACCTCACGCCCTCGCTCAAGCTCAAGCGCAACGTCGTGCTGAAGGACTTCGCCGCCGACGTCGAGGCGATCTACCAGCGCTGACCCCCCGAACCCCGGTGCGGCCCGCCCCCTGAACGGTGGGGCGGGCCGCACCGGCCGTACGCGGGCCCAGGACAGGGCCCTACGGCCGGTCGGAGCCGGCGAGCAGCGAGGTGAGCCGCCCGGCCAGCAGGTCCCAGCGCCAGGAGCGCTCCACCCAGCGGCGGCCGGCCTCGCCCATCCGGCGCCGCAGCTCCTCGTCCTTCAGCAGCCGGACGATCCGCTCAGCCGACGCGGCCGGCGAGCCGCCCGGGACGACGTAGCCGGTCTCGCCCTCCAGCACGGCGTCCGGCGCACCGCCGGAGTCCCCGGCCACGACCGGCAGTCCGGTCGCCGAGGCCTCCAGGTAGACGATGCCCAGGCCCTCGACGTCCAGCCCGCCCCGCCGGGTGCGGCAGGGCATCGCGAAGACGTCCCCGGCGCCGTAGTGGGCCGGCAGCTCCTCCCACGGCACCGAGCCGGTGAACATCACCGAGCCGCGCACGCCCCGGGCGTCGACGAGCTTCTCCACGTCCGCCCGGTACGGGCCGCCGCCGACGATCAGCAGCACGGCGTCCGGCACGTCGGCGAGGATCTGCGGCATCGCCTCGATCAGGGTGTCCTGGCCCTTGCGCGGCACCAGGCGGGAGACGCAGACCACCACCGGCCGGTCCGCCAGGCCGAGCCGGCGGCGCACCTCGGCCCCGCCGGACTCCGGGTGGAAGGTCGTCTCGTCCACGCCGGGCGGCAGCTGCACCATCCGCGCGGCCGCCTCCGGGCCGACGGCGCCGGCGATCCGGGAGCGGGTGTACTCGCCGAGGTAGGTCAGGGTGTCGGTGCCCGCGCCGATCCGGCGCAGCAGCTGCCGCGCGGCCGGGAGCTGGGCCCAGGCCGCCTCGTGCCCGTGCGTCATGCCGAGCAGCCGGCCGGCCCCGGCACGGCGCAGCGCGGGCGCCATCAGCCCGAGCGGGGCGGCCGCGCCGAACCAGACGCCGTCGCAGCCCTCGGCGCGGAGGATCTCGGCGGCCCGGCGGGTGACCCGCGGTGTGGGAACCATCACCTTCGTGCGGTCCCGGATCACCGGGAAGGGCTGCTCGGCGTCGAAGCGCGCCACCTCGCTGCCGTCGCGCCAGGTCGAGGCGTACACCACGATGCTCCCGGCGGGCTGACGGACAGCCATGTTGTGGACGAAGGCCTGGATACCGCCGGGCCTGGGCGGGAAGTCGTTGGTGACGATCAAGGTCTTGTGCATCGGGCCACGGCTCGCTCGGTCGGGGGGTGCTCGGTGTACCGCTGGGTGATCCGTACGATAGGTCAACACCACGACCCGCCGGGAACGCATCCGCGCACGGCAACCGTTCCACCCCCGGGTCTGTCCTAGTAACTGGGCAGCCGGTGGGGCCCGCCCGGACGACGGCGCAGCGCCCTCCACCGACCGCCCGGGCGCCCGTCGCGCGGCGCCTCCGGTGGGACGTCCGAGACGAACGAGGGAGCGCAGTGGAGTTGGCCCCGGCCACCGAGTCCGGCACATCCAGCGGCGCGGACGGCCCCGGCACGGCCCTGGCCGTCCGCCGGGAGCCCGCACCCGCCCCAGGTGCCCCCGGCGGCCCCGTCGGGCGCACCGGGGCGCTCCTCGCCCTGGGAGGGACCTGGCTGGCCACCCGGGCGCTGCTCGTGCTGCTGGTGACCGGTGTGCTGCGGATGCCCGGCGGGGACATCACCGCCGACGTCTGGCTGATCTACCACGGCTGGTACGGCGTGCTGCAGACCGGCACCTTCCCGCTGGACGACGTCACCTGGCAGTACCCGCCCGGCGCCGCCCTGGTGATCATGCTGCCCGGGCTGCTCCCCTGGTCCTACCTGGTCTCGTTCTGGGTGATCTGCGGTGTCGCGGACGCGGTGGCGATGGCCCTGCTGGTCCGGGCCGGCGTGCGCAAGGGCCGGGCGCTGACCGGCGCCTGGGTCTGGGTGGCCGGCGTGCCGCTGCTCGGCCCGATGATCTACAACCGGTACGACGTGATCGTCACCGCGGTGGCGGTGGCCGGCCTGCTGGCGCTGATCCGCCGCCCGGCGCTCGGCGGCCTGCTGCTGGGCCTGGGCGGGATCGTCAAGATCTGGCCGCTGCTCGGCCTGATCGGCACCCCGTCCGGCCGGCGCACCCGCCGCGCCTGGACGTCCGCGGTGGCCGCCGCGGTCTCGGTGGGCTTCCTGCTCGCGGCCGGGATGAACGGCGCGTTCGAGTTCCTGACGTTCCAGAAGGACCGCGGCGTCGAGGTGGAGTCGGTCGGCGCGCTGCCGCTGCACTTCGCCCGGATCGCCGGGGCCTGGGACGGCAAGGTGATGATGAACTACGGCTCGGTGGAGATGCTCGGGCCGTGGGTGGACGTGGTCGGCAAGGTGATGATGGCCGGCACCCTGCTGGGCTTCGGCTGGCTGCTGCTCTGGCGCTTCACCGCCCGCCGCCGCAACGCGGCGACCATGTACGACGCGGCGCTGGCCGCGCTGCTGGTCTTCACCGTGACCAGCCGGGTGATCAGCCCGCAGTACCTGGTCTGGCTGGTCGGCGTGGCGGCGGTCTGCCTGACCGTGCGCGGCAGCAGCCAGCGACCGGTGGCGGTGCTGATCCTGGCCTCGACGCCGCTGACCCTGGTGGAGTTCCCCCTGATGTTCAGCAAGGTGGTCGGCAGCGAGCCGGGCGCTGTCACCGTGCTGGCCCTGCGCAACCTGCTGCTGCTGGCCGCCGCCGTGCTCTCCTGCATCCGGCTCTGGCGCTCCACCCGCGGTCCGGGCCAGCTGCCGGCCACCGTGGTGCTGGAGCGGCCGGAGCCGGTGGGCACCTACCCGGTGCGCCCCGGCATCGCCTACGAGCAGGACCTGCTGGACGGCATCGACCGCCCGGCCACCACCGGCGAGCGGCGCTAGCCACCGGACCGTCACCGCCTTAGGGCGACCTGGCTCTCAGCCCGCGAGCCGCCGGACCTCGGCCAGCCAAAGGGCGGTGAACTCGGCCAGCCCGAGCCCCAGTTCCGACCGGAGCAGGCGGTCCAGCCACGGCTCCCGGTCCTCGCCCCCCGGGCCGGACGCCCCGACCGCCCGGTAGAGCGCGACCAGCCGCTCCGGGCCGTACCGGCGCGCGACCACCTCACAGGCCAGCCAGGACTGCTCGTACGCCTGGGCGATGCCGGCGGCTCCGGCGGTGAAGTCCTCGTCGGCGGGCAGCGCCGCGGGCAGCCGCCCGGCCGCGACGTCACGGGCGAGCTCGGGGGCGATCTGCTTCGGCGTACGGCCGGAGCCGCGGTAGCCGGTCCAGTCGGCGACGCCCTCGGAGAGCCAGAGCGGCGTCCAGGCCCGGGTGTCGGCCCTGGTCGCGACGTGAACCGCCTCGTGGGTGACGACCACCTGGCGGCCGAAGCCGCTCAGCCCGCCGTACGCCTCCGGGTTGACCAGCACCCGGTCGGCCGGGGTGTGCCAGGGCGCGCCGGACGCCGCGGTGGTGACGGCCGCCATGCCGGTCCAGCCGTCCGGGTCGGCCTCCAGCAGCCGGGCGAACTGCTCCTCGGTGGCGGGCAGGTGCAGCAGCAGCCGGCCGGGCCAGTCGCTCCCCCAGACCTCGCTCACCGCCGGGACGGCCCGGTCGGCCACCGCGGCGAGCTCGGCCGGGTCCGGCCCGCCGGCCAGGCCGAGCACCAGGCAGTGCCCGCCGTTCGCGGCCACGACCGCGCCGAGGTCCCAGAGCGGGGGCGGGCCGCCCGCGCCCTCCTCCCGTTCCACCTGCCAGCCGGCCGCGGTGCGCAGCAGCGCCAGCCGGCGCTGGTGCACCACCGGGTACGCGTCGTGGCCGGCCACCCGGACGGCCAGCTCGGCGGTGGCCACCGCCCGGTCCGGCGCACCGGCCGGGCCCAGCACGAGGTTGCGGTAGACCGCCTCGGCCAGCGGCACCCCGGCCGCCCCGGCGGCGAGAGCCCGGGCGCGCCCGGCCAGCACCGCCGCGACCTCGGAGCGCCGGTCCGCCGCCACCGCGCCCGCCGGTGCGGCGGGGGCGGCCCAGGGCAGCGACAGCTGGGCCAGCCCGCCGGCCGCGAGCAGCAGGGCGCCGCGCCGGGACAGCGCGCAGCGGCGGGCCGCGGGGTCGGCGGGGGCTTCGGCGGGGGCGGGCGGGCGCCCGGACCGGCTCAGAGCCGGATCACCCCCGCGAGGGGCATGGCGTTGACGCTCTCGTACCGCACCTTGGCACCCGGGTAGGGGGCGTGCACGATCACCCCGCCGCCGGCGTACATGCCGACGTGGTGCATGTCCCGGTAGAAGATCACCAGGTCTCCCGGTCGCGCGTCGGAGAGGCTGACCCGCTGGCCGGCCGACGCCTGGGCCTGCGAAGTGCGCGGCAGGGTCACTCCGGCCTGCCGCCAGCTCCAGTACATCAGACCGGAGCAGTCGAACGCGCGGGGCCCGGTGGATCCGTACACGTAGGGCGAGCCGATCATCCTCACGGCGGCGGCCAGCGCTGCCGCACCGCGCTCGGAGGCCGGTGGGGCGGTCCCGAGGTCGAGCCGGTCGGTGCCGCGGGTGGCGCGCTGCTCGGCCTCGCGCGCGTCCTGGGCGGCCATCCTGGCCCGCTCCGCCTCGCCCAGGCTGTTGAGCAGCCTCTGCGCCTTGGCCAGCCGCTGCTGGATCTGCTGCTTGCTCTCGGCCAGGGCGCGGCGGGTCTGCTCCAGCTCGGCGAGCTTGGCGGAGGTCTCGGTGCGGCGCTGGTCGAGCCGCCGCTGACGGGCCACCACCTCGCGCAGCGTCTCGCTCTGCCGCTCGGCGGCCTGGTCGAGGGTGCGGGCCGTGGCCAGGTACCCCTCGGGGTCGGTGGCGAGCATCAGCTGGACGGTCTGCGCCATGCCGCCGCCGCGGTACTCGGCGCCGGCCACGGTGGCGAGGTCGCCGCGCAGCTGGTTGAGCTCGTCCTGGGCCACGGCGACCTGCTGCTGGAGGGTGCCGGTCTCGTGCTGCAGCTGCTGCTGCGCCTCCTGCGCCGCATTGACCCGCTCGGAGGCCTGCTCGGCCTCGTCGTACAGCTGCTCCACCTGGGCCTTGACGTCCTTGCGGCTGGCCGGCCCGTCCGGCCCCGGGGCGGCCTGGGCGGTGCCGCCCGTCGCCATCCCGAGCACGGTGGTGGCCGCGGCGGTCAGCACCAGCGCACGGGCGAGGGCGTGCGCCCCCGACAGCGGGGAACGGCGGTGCACGGACATGCGACAGCGGCTCCGATCCTGCGGCCCGGCCCCGCGGCCGCACCGGGGTGGGCGGCTCTCGACGGGAGTCCGGTGGCAGACGTTAGCGAGTCCGGGCAAGCGAGTCCAAACCCCTCCCAACCCGAATATTTGACCCGGAATCGGACACCAGGGCGAGCCGCCGGGAAAGCCGCAGGCCCGGCCTCCCCACCTGGGGAGACCGGGCCTGTCGGAACCGACTGCGGATCAGACGCGCACGATGGACGCCAGCGGCATGTTGGAGACCGCCTCGTAGCGCACCGAGGCACCCGGCTTGGGCGCGTGGAGCACCTGGCCGTTGCCCGCGTAGATCCCCACGTGGTGGGCGTCGCTGTAGAAGATCAGCAGGTCGCCGGGCTGGGCCTGGGAGAGGTCCGAGCCGATCCGGGTGCCGGCGTGGGCCTGCTCCTGCGAGGTGCGCGGCAGCGACACGCCGGCCTGGTTGAACGCCCAGACCATCAGACCCGAGCAGTCGAAGGAGTTCGGGCCCGCGGCGCCGTAGACGTACGGGCTGCCGACCTTGCCGGCGGCGATGGAGAGCGCGGCGGCACCGCGCGAGCTGCCCGCGGCGACCGGCTTGGGGGCCGGAGCGGGGTCCGCGGTCGCAGATCCGGAGCCGGAGCCGGAGCCGGACCCGGAGAGGTCGGTGCGGCTGGTGTCGCGGGAGGCGCGGTCGGCGTCCGCCTTCGCCTTGGCCGCGGCCTTCGCAGCGGCGTCGGCCTTGGCCTGCGCCTCGGCGGCGGCCTTCTCCTCGGCCTCGCGGATCGCGCGGCGCTCCTGCTCGGTCAGCGTGTTGAGCAGGTCCTGGGCCTTCGCCAGCTTGGCCTGGACCTCCTCCTTGGAGGCCTTCAGCTGCTGGGTGGTGGTCTCCAGCTCGCCGAGCTTGGCCTGGGCCTCGTTGCGGTCCTGGTCGAGCCTGCGCTGCTGCTCCTGGAGCTCCTTCAGCGCGCCGGACTGGGTGCTGCTCGCCTGGGTCAGCGCCCCGGCCTGGTTGAGGAAGTTGTCGGGGCTGGACGAGAGCATCAGCTGGACGGTCGACGATATGCCGCCGGTCCGGTACTGCTCGCCGGCGATCTCGGCGAGGCCGCCCTGGGCCTCGGTGACCGCGGCCTGCTGACGGGCCACCTTGTCCTGCAGCTCGCCGACCTGCTTCTGCAGCTCCTGCTGCTTGGCCTGGGCGCCGTTGTACTTCTCGGTCGCGACCTCGGCCTGCTCGTTGAGCTGGTCGACCTGCTCCTTGACCTGGTCCTTGGTCGGCGTCGGGTCGGCGTGGGCACCGGACTGCGCGGAGAGGGCGACGGCTGCGGCGGCGACACCGGTCAGGATCGAGACACGGGCGCGGCCGGCGGGCTTGGGACGACGATGGGACGCCACGAAGGCGGACTCCTTCTTCCTACGTCCGCC
Organism: Kitasatospora sp. NPDC090091; assembly: GCF_044747365.1. Lineage (NCBI taxonomy): Bacteria > Bacillati > Actinomycetota > Actinomycetes > Kitasatosporales > Streptomycetaceae > Kitasatospora > Kitasatospora sp. NPDC090091. Next base: position 216,981 of record NZ_JBIVDY010000001.1, on the reverse strand, counting down.
TACCGGGTGAGCTGACGGGTTCGGGCCGGAAGAAGGCCCTACGACGCCTCACCGGCCGTTCCACCGGCCGACCTGGCGCCGATTCACCCCGGAGGAACATGGTTCCCCGGCTCCGCTCCACAGCGCCCCCGACTACTGGGCTCCCACTCGGACGGGCCTGCGGCCCGACCCGCTGCTTCGCGAACTCGGCGGTAAACCTCCGCCGCCACCCAGGCTGGGTGATCGACTGTGCGGTGGTTCAAGGCCCGACCCTAGTAACAGAACCGTGATCCGTTCAAATCCTTGTCAGAAAAAAGCCGGAACATCATCCATGTTCATTTGTGAATATGACCGGACGTGATCGGCGCCGTACGCGGAGCTGATCGCTTGTCATCGGAACGGACAGAAACCGCGCCACCCCCGGGATCGGGGGTGGCGCGGATCACAGGTCCGTTCGGGGCCCGCGGGGGGGCCTGCCGGTCCGTCAGACGCGGCGGATGGTGTTGATCGGCATCGCGTCGGCCTTCATCACCTTCACCACGTCACCGGTGTGCGGCGCGTGCACCACCATGCCGTTGCCGATGTACATCCCGACGTGGCTGCGGTCGCTGCGGTAGATGATCAGGTCGCCGGGCTGGGCCTCGGCGAGCGAGGGCACCCGGGTGCCGACGTTGCCCTGCGCCTGCGAGGTGCGCGGCAGCGAGACGCCGGCCTTGCTGTACGCGAAGACCATCAGGCCCGAGCAGTCGAAGGTGCTGGGCCCGGTGGCGCCCCAGACGTACGGGGAGCCCTGCTTGCTCATCGCGATGGAGACGGCCGTGCCGGCGTAGCCGCTCGCCTGCGGCAGGCTGCCGAGGTCCGCGCGCTCGGAGCCGCGCGAGGCACGGTCCTCCGCCTGCTGCGCGGCGCGCAGGGCGGCCCGGTCGGCGGCGCTGAGCGAGTTCAGGAGGTCCTGGGCCTCCTTCAGCTTCTTGTTGACGTCCGTCTTGGACTGGTTGAGGTCCTTGGTGGTGCTGTCCAGCGAGGCGAGGACGGCGGCCGCCTCGGCCTTCTGCTGGTCCAGCCGGCGCTGCTGGTCCTGCAGTCCCTTGAGCGCCTCGGTCTGGCTGGAGGAGGCCTGCTGCACGCTGGAGGCCTTGTCCAGGTAGCCGGACGGGTCGGAGGAGAGCATCAGCTGGACCGACGGGTCGATGCCGCCCGTGCGGTACTGCTCGCCGGCCACCGCGGCCAGCCCGCCCTGAAGCTGGGTCATCTCGTCCTGGCCGCGAGCCACCTGGTCCTGCAGTTGGTCGGCCTGCTTGCGGAGCTGGTCGGCCCGCTCCTTGGCGCCGTTGTACTTCTCGGTGGCCTGCTCGGCCTCCTCCTGCAGCTGGTCGATCTGCGCCTTCACGTCGTCCTTCTTGGGCGACGGGGTGGGCGCGGCGTGGGCGGCGACCTGGGCGGAGAGAGCGACCGCGGTCGCAGCGGCAGCGGTGAGCACGGAGACCCGCGCGCGGCTCGGCTGCTTGGGACGGCGGTGGGAGGCCAAGGGACCGGCTCCTTCTTCCAATGGACTCACCCGATCGAGTGAGAATCCGGAAAATAGGTTTGACGCCAGACCCTAGTGAAGATCCAGGCTTTCCGCCACTCCCCCGATGGCGTGAACTCCGGCCGCCCGCCATGACTTCACGAAATCGTCACACGACCGCAAACCGGGCGCTGAGCAGGCGTCACGCGGGTCTGCCCGGCCACTGCGGAAGCCTACGGCCGGGCCAGCCGGTTCAGCAGCAGCACCGACGCGACGGGGCGCGCGCCCGCCTTCCGCACGCCCTCCGCGACCTCCCGGTCGGTGGAGACCACCACGACCGGACGGCCCTGCGGCTCGGCCCGCACCAGGCGGCGGATCAGCTCGTCGGCAGTCTCCCCGGTCCGGCTGAAGCGCACCCGGACTCCGCGCGGCGGCGCCATGATCACCGGCACGTCCAGGTCCTGCCCGTCGAACACGCAGGTGACCTCCGCCTGCGTGCGCTGCGCCAGCATCGCCAGGCCGCCCAGCAGGCGGATCCGCTGCTGCTCCAGCGGCAGCGTCGGATAGCCGGTCTTGGTCACGTTGTAGCCGTCCACCACCAGGTGCACCTGCGGGATCGCCAGCAGCTGGTCCAGCAGCGCCGGATCGTCCTCGGCCAGGGCACGCCGGGCCACGTCGTGCGGCGAGGCCGAGCCCGGCACCACCGCCTCCACCAGGTCGGCCGGGCGGATCTGGGAGACCGGCAGCGCCAGCTCCCGCTGCAGCCCCTGCGCCGACTGCAGCACGGTGTCCAGCAGCAGCCGCAGCCGCATGTCCTCGACGCTGCGCCCCTCGCGGGCCGAACGGCGGCCCTGCTCCACGGTGGTCTCCAGCTCGGAGATCCGGTGCCGCAGCCGCCGCGCCTCGCTCTCGGCCGCACTGCGCTCGGCGGCGGCCTGCGCCTTCAGCGCATCCAGTTCGGCGGAGACCCGGCGGGTCTCGGCCTGCGCCCGCCGGGTGTCGCTCTCCAGCGACCGCACCTTCCGGCGCAGCGAGTCGCCCTCCTTGCGGACGTCCTCCGACTCGGCCCGGTGCCGGTCCAGGTCGGCGCGGGCGGCGGCCCGCAGCTCGGCCAGCTCCGCCTGCAGCTTCTCCACCAGCTGGGCGGCCTCCGCCACCGCGCCCTCGGCACCGGCCCGTTCGGCCTCCTCGCCGGCCTCGGCCACCAGCCGGCTCCAGCCCGCCGACCGGACCAGGTAGGCGGCGGCGGCGACGTCCATCGGGTCGGCGGCCGCGGGAACGGTGCCCGACTCCAGCGCCCGGACGAGGTCGGGCTGGCCCAGCCGCAGCCGCTCCGCTATCCGCACCCGGAAGGCCGGCTCGGACTCCAGCGCCGCGGCCAGCGCGGTGGCCGCGTACTTGGCCCGCCGGGCCGGGGTGAACTTGGCGTACTGGCGCAGCGACTGCGGCAGCTCACCGGGGGGCAGCCCGCCGAGCGCGTCGGCGGCCAGCCCGACCACCCGGCGGCGCACGCCCTCGGGCAGCGGCCGGTCGAGCTGCTCGGCGGCGCGGCCTGCCGCCGGCTCCTCGCCGGGCTCCTCACCGGCGGCCGGGTCGGCCGGGGCCGCGGTTGCGGACGGGGCGGCCTCGGTCTCGGCCGCGTCCGGGGCCTGCGCGTCCACAGCGGGCTGCCGCCGCTGCGGCCCCGCGGGCTCGTTCGCTGCGTCCACCACGTCCTCGGCTCCGATCCTGGTCCAGCGGGTACGGCCGACCGCGGCCGTCCCTGTCGTCACGCTCCGTGCGCTCCGCCTGTCATTGTCCCGTGCGGTGGGCGGCCCTGCCGCCCACCGCCCACCGCACGGCCCGGCATCAGCCCTGCTCGGCGCCCTCGGCCGGCGCCGCGTCCTCGGCGCCGGGGCGGGCCACCAGCTCGACCTGGTCCACCGCGTTGCACCAGCGGCAGCGCACCGACTCGACGGTCTCGCTGTGCACCTCGGTCTCCTCCACCTTGGACTCGCCGGCCAGGTCGAAGTGGAGGAACTCGGTGACCCGCAGGGACCGGGTCACGTCGAAGCGGGTGAGGTTGCCGCAGAGCGTGCAGCGCCAACGGGTCTCGGGCGTCAGAGCGGGGACGGTCATCGGGGATCCTCTCGGTGGTCCCTGGGTGGGCTCAGGCGCTCCCCCCGGAGCCCCGGCATCGGCGGCGGGAGGCGGGAATGCCCGCCCCAAGCCTATTGCCTGGGGCAACCACCGCGGCCACCGGTCAGGGCGTTCCGCAGTTAGCCCACCTGCCGCACGCCCGGTGTCACCGGTGCCCCGCGGAGGGATGCTTGGCCGCATGGCGATCCCGGTCCTCGACCACACCGGTGCGCGGGGCGGTCGCCCGGCCGCGGCCGTCCCGGCCGTCAGTTACGCCCTGATCGCGCTCAACACCCTGGTCTTCCTGCTCGGCCCGGCTGCCGGCATCAACCCCCTCTACGGCCGCGGGCAGGCGCGGGTCTGCGCCGAGCAGCGGTACGAGCAGCGCTGGGGGGCCGTCCCCGCCGAGCTGCTGGCCGGCCGGCCGCTGACCGCCGAACAGCTGGCGCAGGCCCCCGACCCGGTGCCCGGTTGCCCGGCCGCCCCGACGCCGGGCAAGCACCCGGCGCTCTCGGTGCTCAGCGCGCTCTTCCTGCACGCCGGCTGGCTGCACCTGCTGGGCAACCTGCTCTTCCTCCACGTCTTCGGCCCCAGCGTCGAGGAGCGGTTCGGCCGGGCCCGGTTCGCCCTCTTCTACCTGGCGGCCGGCTCGCTGGCGACGTACGGGTTCGCGCTGGCCGAGGCGCACGCCCCGGACTCCACCCGGGTGCTGATCGGCGCCTCGGGGGCGATCTCGGCCGTACTCGGCGCCTACCTGCGGCTGCACCCGCGGGCCCGGGTCACCACGCTCGTCCCGCTGCTGCTCTTCCTTCCGCTGCGATTCCCGGCCTGGCTGGTGCTCGGGCTCTGGTTCGCCCTCCAGTGGTGGTCGGTGCACTCGGCCGGGCCCGGGGTCGCCTACCTGGTGCACGTGATCGGCTTCGCGGCCGGCTTCCTCTACGCCTGCACGCTCGCCACCCGTCCCCCGCGACGCCCCGGCTGACGCCCGATACCCTGGCGGCACCTCACAAAGGAGCCGGAACAGTGATCACCGCCATCGTCCTGATCAAGACCAGCGTCGACCGCATCCCGGAGATCGCCGAGGCGATCGCGGCCATCGAGGGCGTCAGTGAGGTCTACTCGGTCACCGGCGGCTACGACCTGGTGGCGATGGTGCGGGTGCGCCACCACGACGACCTGGCGGAGGTCATCCCCGGCCGGCTGAACAAGGTCCCGGGCGTGGCCCACACCGAGACCCAGATCGCCTTCCGCACCTACTCCCAGCACGACCTGGAAGCCGCCTTCGCGCTCGGCCTGGACGAGTAGCAGCCCGCCCGGAGCCCCGCAGCGGCCGGCTCAGCCCGCGCGCCGGCCCCGGTCGACCTGCACCGCCGCGACGCAGCGGCCGCCCTCGTTGCGGTAGGTCCACGCCGCGCCGTCCGTGACCAGCTCGCGGACGGCGGTGAGGAACCGCTCGACGTGCTCGTCCGGGGTTCCGGCGCCGAAGCTGACCCGGATCGCGTTCAGGCTCCGCTCGCCCGGCAGCGACGGCTCGGGGGCACCGCACTCCGACGGTGCCACGTCCTCGTCACCGAGCAGCGTGCGCACCAGCGGGTGCGCACAGAAGAGGCCGTCGCGCACCCCGATGCCGTACTCGGCGGAGAGCGCGGCCGAGAAGTGCGAGCTGTTCCAGCCCTCCACCACGAAGGAGAGGACGCCCACCCGCGCGGAGCCGGCGCCGAACAGGTTCAGCACCTTCACCTGCGGGATCTCGGCCAGGCCGGCCGTGAGCCGGGCGACCAGCTGCTGCTCGCGGGCCTCCAGCGCGTCCCAGCCGGCCTCGGTGAGCGCCCGGCAGGCCGAGGCGATCGCGTAGGCGCCGATCACGTTCGGCGAGCCGGCCTCGTGCCGGGCCGGGCCGGTGTGCCACTGCACGGCGACCGAACCGTCCGCCTCCCGGGCGACCGTCCGGGTCGCGCCGCCGCCGGCCAGGTAGGGGTCGGCCGCGTCCAGCCAGTCGGCGCGGCCGGCCAGCACCCCGGCGCCGAACGGCGCGTAGATCTTGTGGCCGGAGAAGGCGATCCAGTCCACGTCCAGCTCCCGGACCGAGACCCGGTGGTGCGGGGCGAGCTGGGCGGCGTCCAGCACCACCCGGGCGCCGTGCCGATGGGCGGTCCGGGTCAGTTCGGCGACCGGCCAGAGCTCGCCGGTGACGTTGGAGGCCCCGGTGACGCAGAGCAGCTTGGGCCCCTCGGGCGCCGCGGCCAGCGCGGCGTCCAGGGCGGCGACCGCCTCGGCCCGCGAGCGCGGGGCGCGCAGGTAGGTGACGGCCAGCCCGGCGTGGGCCCAGGGCAGCAGTGAGGCGTGGTGCTCGGTCTCGAAGGCGAAGACCCGGGTGCCCGCCGGGACGGCGCCGGCCAGCAGGTTGAGCGAGTCGGTGGTGGCCCGGGTGAAGACCACCTGGTCGCCCTCGCGCAGGTCCAGGAACCCGGCGACGGTGCGGCGGCTCTGCTCGAACAGGTCGGTGGAGAGCTGGGAGAGGTAGCCGGCGCCGCGGTGCACGCTGCCGTAGTACGGGGCGTAGGCGGCGACGTCGTCCCAGACCCGCTGCAGCGCCGGGGAGCTGGCGGCGTAGTCGAGCGCGGCGTACTCGACCTTCGCACCGTCGGCGAGCGGGACCTGCACGTCGCGGCCGAGGACGGCGAGCGGGGCACGGACTTCGGTGGGGAGCAGGGACACGGGTGCACTCCTTCACGGGGTGAGGACCCCGGGGTGCATGTCGTCCGGCGTCCGCGCTTGCCCCGCGGGCGGATCGCCACGGGGCCCGGTCCTCACCCAGGGCACCCCGCCACGGACGGAGGGTTGCCGGACAGCAAGCTGGGGCTTCGCGCTGTCACTCATGACCTGGCCAAGACTCTAGGTCGCGCCCGCCGGGGTGGTCAAACAGCGTTCCGCCATCCGGACAGCACGAGGGGCCCGCGGGAACGCCTCCCCGCGGGCCCCAACTGCCTTCTCACGCCTTGCTGGTGGCCTCCGCCCAGCGCTTCAGCAGATCCTGTGCGGCGCCGGAGTCGATCGCCCGGGCGGCCCGCGCCATGCCCGCCGCGAGCTGGTCGGCGAGCGGCGCGTCGGTGAGGTCCAGCGCCACCAGGGCCGAGGCCGTGTTCAGCAGGACGGCGTCCCGCACCGGCCCCTGCTCACCCGCCAGCAGCCGGCGGGCCACGTCCGCGTTGTACGCCGGGTCGCCGCCGCGCAGCGCCTCGATGCCGACCGGCTCGATGCCGACCGTGCGCGGGTCGAAGGTGGTCTCGGTGACCTCGCCGTCGCGGACGACCCAGACCCGCGAGGTGGTGGTAATGGTCAGCTCGTCCAGGCCGTCGTCGCCGCGGAAGACCAGCGCGCGGGCGCCGCGCCCGGCCAGCACGCCGGCGATCAGCCCGGCCAGCCGGGTGTCGAAGCAGCCGACCGCGTGCGCGGTCACCCGCGCCGGGTTGGTCAGCGGGCCGAGGATGTTGAACGCGGTCGGGACGCCGAGGTCGCGCCGGGCGGTCGCGGCGTGCCGCATCGACGGGTGGAAGCGCGCCGCGGAGCAGAAGGTGAGGCCGACCTCCTCGGCCACCTCGGCCACCCGCCGGGCGGACAGGTCGAGGCTGATGCCGAGCTTCTCCAGGACGTCCGAGGAGCCGCTGGCGGAGCTCGCCGCCCGGTTGCCGTGCTTGACCACCTTCGCGCCGGCCGCGGCGGCCACGATCGCGGACATGGTGGAGATGTTCACCGTCTTGGCCCGGTCGCCGCCGGTGCCCACGATGTCCACGGCCGGGCCGGGGATGGAGAGGGGCTCGGCGTGCGCGTACATCGCGTCCACCAGGCCGGTGACCTCTTCCACCGTCTCGCCCTTGGAGCGGAGCGCCACCATGAAGCCGGCCACCTGGGCCGGGGAGGCCTCGCCGCTCATGATCCGGTCCATCGCCCAGGAGGAGGCGGAGCGGTCGAGGTCCTCGCCCCTCAGCAGTGCCGACAGGACGTCGGGCCAGGTGCGGACCACCTGCACGGGGTCGTTGCCGCCGTTCGCAGGGTTCACGTTCACCATGGCTGACTCCAGCTGTTGTCGGTTCCCGGAAGGGATGTCCGTACGGATGGAGCCAGCCTATCGAGCGGCGGGACGCCGAGGTCCCGCCGCCGGACTTCTTCTCTCGTACTGAGACGGCGCCCGCGGGGCGCGCGCCGGACCGGACCTAGGCGGGCGTCCGCTTCGCCACCCGGGCCCGGAGCAGCGTGGCGGCGGCCTCCGCGAGCGCCACCGGGTCCACCGGCCGGGAGATCGCGGCGTCGGCCCGGCTCCAGGCGGCCAGCCAGGTGTCCTGCGGCCGGCCGATCAGCACCAGCACCGGCGGGCAGCCGTAGATCTCGTCCTTCAGCTGCCGCGCGAGCCCCAGCCCGCCGACCGGCACCGCCTCGCCGTCCAGCACGCAGAGGTCGACGCCCCCCTTCTCCAGTGCCTTCAGAACCGCGGGGTGCGTCGCGCACTCCAGGTACTCCAGCTCCGGAAGGTCCTCGGCGGGCCGGCGGCCGAGGGCCGTCAGCACCTGCTCGCGGGTGTTGCGGTCGTGGCTGTAGACGAGGACGGTCAGCGTCTCGTCGGACTTGTACGCCATGGGCCCTGCTCCCTCACGTGTGATCCGGACCACGTTCACCTCACTCCGGATGCTACTCCCGATCACCCTCCGCCGAGGCCGTCCCGCACGATCCCCTCAAGCCGCCGCGCCCCCGGCTCACCCTCCCGGAGGACGGCCCGTCACCCCCGCGCACGCAGTCCACCCGTACGGCCGACCGCGGGTCCGCTCCCCTTACTTCCCGGGCCCACCGCAGCGGTGCAGCGACACGCCGGGCAAGGGGGTCGAAGGGGCCTGCGAAGAACCGTCAGAAAAGGGACACGCCGCTGCTCAGTCCCTGTCCGGACGCCCCGTCCGGCGCCACCGGGGCATACCGCACGCACCGGACACTCCGAGGGAGACCCCCCGGCGTGAAGACGGAATAAGGGACCGACATAATGTCCGTCGTGGCGACAGCAACAGCAGTAGAAACCGGGCACGCGCACGGATCGGTCAACCGGCCGAACATGGTCAGCGTCGGAACGATCGTCTGGCTCAGTTCCGAGTTGATGTTCTTCGCGGCCCTCTTCGCGATGTACTTCACGCTCCGCTCCGTCAAGGGAGCCGAGTTCTGGACCGAGAAGGCGCACGCCCTCAACGTGCCCTTCTCCTCGGTCAACACCACGATCCTGGTGCTCTCCTCGCTGACCTGCCAGCTCGGCGTCTTCGCTGCCGAGCGCGGGGACGTGAAGAAGCTCCGCTCGTGGTTCGTCATCACCTTCGTGATGGGCGCGATCTTCATCGGCGGCCAGGTCTTCGAGTACACCGAGCTGGTCAAGAAGGACGGTCTCTCGCTGTCCTCCGACCCGTACGGCACGGTGTTCTACCTGACCACCGGCTTCCACGGTCTGCACGTGACGGGTGGTCTGATCGCCTTCCTGCTGGTCCTGGGACGGACGTACGCAGCCAAGCGGTTCACGCACGAGCAGGCCACCGCCGCCATCGTGGTGTCGTACTACTGGCACTTCGTCGACGTCGTGTGGATCGGCCTGTTCGCGACCATCTACCTGATCAAGTAACCAGCTGATCAGGTCGCTGGCCACCGGCGCACGGCCCCGCCCTCACCGGCGACGGGCCGCTTCGTCCGGTGCCGACGCTCCCACCGACCGACCGCGCGCGCAGCCCTAGAGAGGCAGCCTCGTGCCGGCCAGACCGGCCGCCGGGTGCACCCACCAGTCGACCAGATCCTGACACCGGGGTTATTCCGTGAAAAAGCTCTCCGCACGACGGCGCCACCCATTGGCGGCGCTGGTCGTCCTACTTCTCGCCCTGGCGGCAACCGGGGGGCTGTACGCCGCGTTCGCGCCCGCCGACAAGGCGCAGGCCGACGTCGCCGCGCAGTCGCTCGCGATCGATGAGGGCAAGAAGCTCTTCGCCGTGGGCTGCTCCTCCTGCCACGGCCTGAACGGCCAGGGCAGCAGCGACGGTCCCAGCCTGGTCGGCGTCGGCTCCGCCGCGGTCGACTTCCAGGTCGGCACCGGTCGCATGCCGGCCCAGCAGCCCGGCGCCCAGGTGCCGCGCAAGAAGACCATCTACTCGCAGGCGGAGATCGACCAGCTCGCCGCCTTCGTGTCCTCGCTCGGCCCCGGCCCGGTGACGCCGACCGAGGAGCAGTTCACCTCGACCAACCCCGAGGACATCTCCAAGGGTGGCGAGCTGTTCCGCACCAACTGCGCCCAGTGCCACAACTTCGCCGGCCAGGGCGGTGCCCTGACCAAGGGCAAGTACGCCCCGTCGCTGGAGGGCGTGGACGCCAAGCACATCTACGAGGCCATGCAGACCGGCCCGCAGAACATGCCGTCGTTCCCGGACACCACCATGCCCGAGGAGCAGAAGAAGCAGATCGTGGCCTTCGTCCGCCACACCACCAACGATGAGCCGAACCCCGGTGGTCTCACGCTCGGCAGCCTCGGTCCGGTGACCGAGGGCCTGTTCGGCTGGATCTTCGGTCTCGGAACGCTCATCGCGGTCGCGATCTGGGTCGCCGCCCACACCACCAAGGCCAAGAAGTCATGAGCCACGACATGTCAGAAGAGAAGCTCCCGGAGTCGCACGGCTCCGCCGGGCACCACGAGGTGGCCGCCCACGGCGACCCGTTCGCCGACCCGGGCCTGCCGGCCCACGAACCGCGTCGCACCGACATCGACGAGCGGGCCGCCAAGCGGGCCGAGCGCCAGGTCTCGCTGATGTTCGTGGTCTCGATGCTCGCCACCATCGGCTTCATCGCGTCGTTCGTCGCCATCGACCCGGACAAGATCATCTACGTCTGGCCGCTGGGCCACATCAGCGAGATGAACTTCGCCCTGGGCATGACCCTCGGCCTGGCCCTGTTCATGATCGGCGCGGGCGCGGTCCACTGGGCCCGCACCCTGATGTCGGACCACGAGCTGCCGGCCGAGCGTCACCCGATCGAGGCCGACGACGAGCTCCGTGCCGACGTCATCGAGCAGTTCAGGACCGGTGCCGCGGAGTCCGGCTTCGGCCGCCGCAAGATGATCCGCAACACCCTCATCGGTTCGATGGCGCTGGTGCCGCTGTCCGGTGTGGTGCTCCTGCGCGACCTGGGCCCGCTGCCCGAGGACAAGCTGGAGCACACCGGCTGGCGCGAGGCCACCGAGGCCAAGCCGCTGCAGCTCATCAACATGAACACCAACCTGCCGATGAAGGCCGAGGACATCATCGTCGGGTCGCTGACCTTCGCGATGCCCGAGGGCCTGCACGTCCACGACGAGGACTTCCAGCAGCAGATCGCCAAGGACGCCCTGATGCTGGTGCGCATCGCGCCGGACGACATCAAGGACGACAAGTCCCGGGACCTGGGCTTCGAGGGCATCCTCGCCTACTCGAAGATCTGCACCCACGTCGGCTGCCCGATCAGCCTCTACGAGCAGCAGACCCACCACGCGCTCTGCCCCTGCCACCAGTCGACCTTCGACCTGGCGGACGGCGCGCGCGTCATCTTCGGCCCGGCCGGCCACCCGCTGCCGCAGCTGAAGATCACCACTGACGAGAAGGGCTTCCTGGTCGCCACCGGCGACTTCGACGAGCCCGTCGGCCCGAGCTACTGGGAGCGTGCTCGATGAGTAGCGCGAGCAGCACCACCTCCGGTGCCGCCAAGCCCGCCAGCACGCGTGCCAATCCCGCCAACAAGTGGGAAGCCGCTGCTGACTGGACGGACGGCCGGCTGGGGATCTACTCCCTCGCCAAGGCCAACCTGCGCAAGATCTTCCCGGACCACTGGTCCTTCATGCTGGGCGAGATCTGCCTCTACACCTTCGTCATCATCATCATGACCGGCGTCTACCTGACGCTGTTCTTCAAGCCCTCCATGGGCGAGGTGATCTACGACGGGTCGTACGTCCCGCTCAAGGGCATCCAGATGTCCGAGGCGTACGCGTCGACCGTCGACATCAGCTTCGAGGTCCGCGGCGGTCTGCTGATCCGCCAGATCCACCACTGGGCCGCCCTGGTCTTCGTGGCCGCGATGCTCGTGCACATGATGCGCGTGTTCTTCACCGGCGCGTTCCGCAAGCCGCGTGAGATCAACTGGGTCTTCGGCTTCCTGCTGCTGGTCCTGGGCATGTTCGACGGCTTCTTCGGCTACTCGCTGCCCGACGACCTGCTCTCCGGCACCGGTATCCGGTTCATGGAGGGCGCCGTCCTGGCGACCCCGCTGGTCGGCACCTACATCCAGATGTTCCTGTTCGGGGGCGAGTTCCCCGGCCACGACATCGTGCCGCGGTTCTTCACCATCCACGTGCTGCTGATCCCCGGCATCATGCTGGGCCTGCTGGTGGCCCACCTGATCCTGGTCTTCTACCACAAGCACACCCAGTGGGCGGGCCCGGGCAAGACCGAGAAGAACGTCGTCGGCATGCCGCTGATGCCGGTCTACATGGCCAAGGCCGGTGGCTTCTTCTTCCTGGTGTTCGGTCTGATCGCGGCCGTCTCGGCGATCGCCTCGATCAACCCGATCTGGGCGTACGGCCCGTACCGTCCGGACCAGGTGTCCACCGACGCCCAGCCCGACTGGTACATGGGCTTCTCCGAGGGCCTGATCCGCGTCATGCCGGGCTGGGAGATCGGCCTGTGGGGCCACACCCTCAACCTGGGTGTCTTCATCCCGCTGATGGTCGTCTTCCCGCTGGTGCTGGTCTCGATCGCGGTCTACCCGTTCATCGAGGGCTGGATCACCGGTGACAAGCGCGAGCACCACATCCTGGACCGCCCGCGCAACGCCCCGGTCCGCACCGCGCTCGGCGCCGCCTGGATCAGCCTGTACCTGGTCCTGCTGGTCGCCGGTGGCAACGACCTCTTCGCCACCCACCTGCACCTGTCGCTCAACGACGTGACGTACTTCGTCCGTGTGGGCTTCTTCGTGGTGCCGGTCCTCACCTTCATCATCACCAAGCGCTGGTGCCTCGGCCTCCAGCGCCGGGACAAGGAGAAGGTGCTGCACGGCCGCGAGACCGGCGTCATCAAGCGCCTGCCGCACGGCGAGTTCGTCGAGGTCCACGCGCAGCTGCCGCAGACCGACCTGTACAAGCTCACCGCGCACGAGCAGATCCAGCCGGTCGAGCTGCCGGCCCAGACGGACGAGAACGGCGTGGCCCGCCGCGCCGGCGTCATCACCCGTACCCGGGCCAAGCTCTCCCGCGGCTTCTACGGCGAGGGCAGCCAGATCCCCAAGCCCACCTCCGAGGAGCACCACGAGATCACCAGCGGCCACGGCCACCACTGATCCCGTCGCACCCCGCGCCACACCCGAGGGCCGCCGACCAGAACTCTTCTGGTCGGCGGCCCTCGGGCTTTTCCGTCCCGCCACCCTTCGTCAGGAGCCATCGTGGAGCTGTCCGTCGACCCCGCCGCCGCCACTCCCCCGTTCGAGCAGATCCGGTCGCAGATCGCCGACCGGGCCCGCAGCGGCGAGCTGCCGACCGGGCTGCGGCTGCCCACCGTGCGGGCGCTGGCCGAGCAGCTCGGGGTGGCGGCCGGGACGGTGGCACGGGCCTACCGCGAGCTGGAGGCGGACGGCGTGGTGGAGACGCACGGGCGGCGCGGGACGCTGATCGCGGCGACCGGGGACACCGGACACCGGCTGGCCGCCGCGGCCGCCGCCGAGTACGCCGAGCGGGCCCGGCGCCTCGGGGTGCCACTGACCGACGCTCTGGCGGCCGTGCAGACCGCGCTGCAGCTGGCCTACGGGGAGCCGGGCCGGGAGGGCTGACGGACGACGGGGGCCGACGGGCCGGGCACACGGGCCGGGCGGGCTCACGGCCCGGGAGGGCCGGGCCCGCCCGGGCCGGGGCGCTCAGACCTCCGGGCGGATCATCCCGGCGGCGGGGGCCCGGGAGGCCGGCGGGGTGGTGTTGACGCTCTGCCCGAGGGCGCTGTGCTTGACCCAGTCGGTCCAGGACACGTTCCAGTCGCCGAAGCCGTTGCCGAACGGCTCCATGCCCGGGCCTTGGCTGTTGACCACCGTGACCAGGTCGCCGATCCGGGTGTTGTCGTAGAACCACTTGGCGTTCTCGGTGCTCATGCCGGTACAGCCGTGGCTGACGTTCGCCACGCCCTGCGAGCTCACCGACCAGGGCGCCGCGTGCACGTACTCGCCGCTCCAGGTCACCCGGGTGGCCCACTCCACGTTCAGGTCGTAGGACTCCGAACTGCCGGCGGCTATGCCGATCGTCTCGCCGCTCATCCGCACCTGGCGCTCCTGGCCGAGCACCACCTTGACGCCGTTGCGGGTGTCGAAGCCGGGCTTGCCGGTGGTCACCGGGATCGTCCGGACCACCTCGCCGTTGCGCTTCAGGGTGAGCTCGTGGGTGGCGGCGTCCACCACCGACTCCACCCGCTCCCCGATCCGCAGCGCCAGGGCCGCGCGGTCGCCGCCGTAGAGGCCGTCCGCGATCCGGCTGCCGGTGCCCTCGTAGACCAGGCTGACGGTGGTGCCGACGGGCCAGTACTCCTGCGGGCGGAAGTGCAGGTTCTTGTCGTCCACCCAGTACCAGCCGCCGGTGACGGCCGGCTGCGAGGTGACCGTCAGGGCGTGCTCGACCTCCTGACGGGCCTGCGGGTCCTTGACCGCCTCGGAGAGCTGGACGGTGAGCGGCTGGCCGACGCCGTAGAGGCCGGTGCCGGAGGAGTCCGGGCCGAGCTTGGCCGTCAGCAGGCGCTGCGCCGCCTGGGTGGAGAAGGCCGAGGTGGTCTCACCGCGGCCGCCCTTGCCGTCGTCCGCGGCGATCCGGACGGTGTAGTCCGTGGCCGCCTTCAGCCGCCCGGTGGTCTGCCAGCTGCGCTGGTCCTCCGAGAGCGTCCCGGCCACCACCCGGCCGTCCGGGCCGACCACGGTGACGTCGGTGAGCCGGCTGCCGGGCACGGCGGTCACCGTGACGGGCTGGGACGGGTCCACCTTGCCCTCGGCCGAGACGTGGACGAGCGGGGCCGCGTCGACCTTGTGGACGGCGCCGGCGGAGTCGTCCCCGTCGCCGGACGTGCAGGCGGCCAGCGGGACCAGCACTGCGAGGGCCAGCGAGATGCTGCCTATACCTGCGATTCCGCGCCTGTCGGCCATGACCGCCTCCGAGGGTTCGCACGATTGATCAGATCGTAGGAACGGTGGGCGGCGGAGCGACATCCGGGGGAAGCGCCGTTGGGCCGGCGGAGTGAGGGCCTCACTCCGGGGACGCAACAGGGCCGGGCACCCCGTGCGGGATGCCCGGCCCTGTGCGAGGGACGGAACCTACTGGTTCTGGTTCTCGCCCCGGTAGAACTCGAAGACCCAGCCGAACAGGCCGACCAGGATGATCGGGATCGACCAGTACAGCAGCCACCAACCGAAGATCACGCCCATGAAGGCGAGCGCGCCACCGATCGCGAGCGAGAGCGGCTGCCAGCTGTGCGGGGCGAAGAAGCCCAGCTCGCCGGAGTCGTCCGCGACCTCCGCCTCGGGGTTGTCACCCGCGCCGCTGTCCACCCGGCGGGCGGTGAAGGCGAGGTAGTACCCGATGAAGGCACAGAGGGCGAACGCCAGGAAGAGCGCCGTGGTACCGGCAGCCTCGACACCGAGGTCCGAGTTGTTGGTCCACAGGCCGTAGGTGATCGCCATCGCGAGGACGAAGACCGCCAGGCCGAGGAAGATCTTTCCCTGTTCCTTCATCAGGCGTCGCCCTCCTTCTTGCCCTTGCCCAGCTGCGGGTTGTCGTACTTCGCCGGGGTCACACCGGCGAGGTGCTTGGCCGGCTCACCGTGGTTCTCCAGGTAGTCCAGCGCGGCGATCTCCGGGTGGTGGAGGTCGAAGGCCGGGGATTCGGAGCGGATCCGCGGGAGGGTGAGGAAGTTGTGCCGCGGCGGCGGGCAGGAGGTCGCCCACTCCAGCGAGCGGCCGTAGCCCCACGGGTCGTCGACCTCGATCTTCTCGCCGTACTTGGCGGTCTTCCAGACGTTGTAGAGGAACGGCAGGATCGACAGACCGAGCAGGAACGAGCCGATGGTCGAGACGGTGTTCAGGGTGGTGAAACCGTCCGAGGCGAGGTAGTCGGCGTAGCGGCGGGGCATGCCCTCCGCGCCGAGCCAGTGCTGCACCAGGAAGGTCGCGTGGAAGCCGATGAACAGCGTCCAGAAGGTGATCCGGCCGAGGCGCTCGTCGAGCATCTTGCCGGTCATCTTCGGCCACCAGAAGTGGAAGCCGGCGAACATCGCGAAGACGACGGTGCCGAAGACCACGTAGTGGAAGTGGGCGACGACGAAGTACGAGTCCGAGACGTGGAAGTCGATCGGCGGGGAGGCGAGCAGAACACCCGTCAGACCACCGAAGAGGAAGGTCACCAGGAAGCCGACCGTCCAGAGCATCGGGGTCTCGAAGCTCAGCGAGCCCTTCCACATGGTGCCGACCCAGTTGAAGAACTTCACACCGGTCGGGACCGCGATCAGGAAGGTCATGAAGGAGAAGAACGGGAGCAGCACCTGGCCGGTGACGTACATGTGGTGCGCCCACACCGTCACGGACAGACCGGCGATCGCGATGGTGGCCGCGATCAGGCCGGAGTAGCCGAACATCGGCTTGCGGCTGAAGACCGGGATGATCTCCGACACGATGCCGAAGAACGGCAGCGCGATGATGTACACCTCGGGGTGGCCGAAGAACCAGAAGAGGTGCTGCCAGAGCAGCGCTCCACCGTTGGCCGGATCGAAGACGTGTGCCCCGAATTTGCGGTCCGCCTCCAGGGCGAACAGCGCGGCGGCCAGCACCGGGAAGGCCAGCAGGACCAGCACGGCGGTCAGCAGGACGTTCCAGACGAAGATCGACATCCGGAACATCGTCATGCCGGGCGCGCGCATGCAGATGATCGTGGTGATGAAGTTGACCGCACCGAGGATCGTGCCGAAGCCGGAGAAGGCCAGACCCATGATCCACATGTCGGCGCCGACACCCGGCGAGCGGACGGCGTCCGACAGCGGGGAGTAGGCGAACCAGCCGAAGTCGGCCGCACCCTGCGGGGTGACGAAGCCGGCCACCGCGATGGTCGAGCCGAACAGGTACAGCCAGAACGCGAACATGTTCAGACGCGGGAACGCCACGTCCGGGGCGCCGATCTGGAGCGGCATGATCCAGTTCGCGAAGCCGGCGAAGAGCGGCGTCGCGAACATCAGCAGCATGATCGTGCCGTGCATCGTGAACGCCTGGTTGAACTGCTCGTTCGACAGGATCTGGGTCCCGGGACGAGCGAGCTCGGCGCGCATGACCAGCGCGAGGATGCCACCGATCAGGAAGAAGGCGAACGACGTGCCCAGGTACAGGGTGCCGATCGTCTTGTGGTCGGTGGTGGTCAGCCACTTGATGATGGTGGAACCCGGCTTGCGGGTCCGCTGCGCCCCGACCGTGACGGCCCCGGCGCCCCCGCCGGCCGCGGCGGGCTCGTTGAGGATGGTCACTTCTCTTCACTTCCCATGGTCGTGATGCCGGAGGGCACCGCGCCGGTCTGGCCCTTGGCCCGCAGCTCCGCCAGGTGCTTGTCGTAGTCGGCGCGGTCGACGACCTTGACGTTGAACAGCATGCGCGAGTGGTCGGTGCCGCAGAGCTCGGCGCACTTGCCCATGTACTCGCCCTTGACGTTCGGGGTGACCTCGAACTGGTTCACCACGCCCGGGACGACGTCCATCTTCATCAGGAAGTTGACGGGCCAGAAGTCGTGGATGACGTCCCGGGAGGTCAGGACGAACTTCACCGACTCGTTGACCGGCAGGTACAGGGTCGGCACCTCGGCCGGCGTGCCCACGTCGTAGGCGGCGTCCTTGTTGGCCGGGTCGGGCGTCTCGGTGTTCTCGTAGTTGAACGCCCAGCTCCACTGGAAGCCGACCACGTTGACCGTGTGCTGCGGCTTGGCGGAGATCGCGGTCAGCCTCGTCTCGTCGCGGGCGACGAAGTAGAAGAGGACCGAGACGATGATGATGGGGACCGCGGTGTAAAGCGCCTCGATGGGCACGTTGTACCGGGTCTGCGGGGGGATCTCCACGCCGGAGCGGCTGCGCCGGTGGAAGATCACGCTCCAGAGGATCAGACCCCACATCAGTGCGCCGACCACCAGTGCCGCGATCCAGGACCCCTGCCACATGTGGAGGACCAGCGGCCCTTCCTCGGTGACGGGGCTTGGCATGCCAAGCCTGGGGAGGTCGTTGGCCGAGCAGCCGGTGGCGGTCGCGATGACGAGGCCCAGTGCCAGCGCCTGAGGCAGCTTCCGCCGCATCGTGCGCCGCGGCGAGCGGTCGGAGCCGTTGGGACTCACGTAGCGCCTTCCCGAAGTCTCGCCCGCCTTCGCGTCGCCCCGGAGAGGAGTGGACCTCCCCGGCGACCCGTCCACGGGCACGGTTTGAATGCTTATGCGGGCCAAACCCTACTCCAGCCTTATGCGCTGCTGACGGGCAGGTCCCGGTAACGCGCCGCCCGGTCGCCCGATCAGGCCCGGCAAGGGCTGCGCCGCAGGTCATCGCAGGCATTCGAGGCCCGTACGCCCGATCGGGGGATGACCTCGGACAACGTGGGTGACGGTCCGTCGGGTGCGGACGAATCGGACATTCGGGTTGATCGACTGACGGCCGGTGAGCGGAGCGGCCGGACCGGAATGCCCCCGGGAGTGTCGTTAAATGTGACCGTGTACTTCGATGTGGCCTCCACCGCACCGCTCCACCCCGTCGCGCGGCAGGCGCTGACCGCCGCCCTGGACGAGGGCTGGGCCGACCCGGCCCGGCTCTACCGCTCCGGCCGGCAGGCCCGGATGCTGCTGGACGCCGCCCGGGAGACCGTCGCCGAGGTGCTCGGCGCCCGGGCCGACGAGATCTCCTTCACCGCCAGCGGGACCCAGGCCGTGCAGCTCGGGATGCTCGGCGCGCTGGCCGGCAACCGGCGCCGCGGCTCCCACCTGGTGCACTCCGCGGTCGAGCACTCCGGCGTGCTGCACACCGCCGAGCGGTGGGCGTCCCCCCGGCCGGAGGCCGGCGGAGAAGCGGCCGCCGGCTCGGTGACGGTCGTCCCGGTGGACCGGTACGGGCGGGTCTCCCCCGAGGACTTCGCGGCCGCACTGCGGCCGGACACCGCGCTCGCCGTGCTGCAGTCCGCCAACCACGAGGTGGGCACGGTCCAGCCGGTGGCCGAGGTCGCCGAGCGCTGCGGCGACGTTCCGCTGCTGGTGGACGCGGCGCAGAGCGCCGGTCGCGTGGACGTCCCGGCCGGCTGGTCGCTGCTGGCGGCGAGCGCGCACAAGTGGGGCGGGCCGGCCGGGGTCGGCGTCCTGGCGGTGCGCAAGGGCGTCCGCTACGCCTCGCCGCTGCCGGCCGACGAGCGCGAGCGCGGCCGGGTGCCGGGGTACGTCAACGTCCCCGCGATCGTGGCCGCGGCCGCCTCGCTGCGGGCCGTGCGGGCCGAGGCCGAGCGGGAGAACGCCCGGCTGCACGCCCTGGTCGAGCGGATCCGGGCGGCGGTGCCGCGGCTGGTGCCCGAGGTGGAGGTGGTCGGCGACCCGGTGCGGCGGCTGCCGCACCTCGTCACCTTCTCCTGCCTGTACGTGGACGGCGAGGTGCTGCTGACCGAGCTGGACCGGGCCGGCTTCGCCGTCTCCTCGGGCTCCTCCTGCACCTCGTCCACCCTGACGCCGAGCCACGTCCTGGCGGCGATGGGCGTGCTCACCGAGGGGAACGTCCGGGTGTCGCTGCCGTTCGGGGCGGCGGAGGAGGACGTCGAGCGGTTCCTGGCCGTACTTCCCGGCCTGGTGGCCGGGGTCCGCGCCCCGCTCGGGCTGGACCTGCCCGCGCCGGCGGGCGCCGGGGCTGCCGGGGCGGCGGCTTCGGAGGCCGCGCAGACGCCCGGACCGGCCGCCGGTCTGGTGATCGACGCGCTCGGCAAGCGGTGCCCGCTGCCGGTGATCGAGCTGGCCAAGCGGATCGGCGACGTCCCCCCGGGCGGCACCGTCGCGGTGCTGGCCGACGACGAGGCGGCCCGGCTGGACATCCCGGCCTGGTGCGGGATGCGCGGCCAGGAGTACGTGGGCGAGGCCCCGGCCGCCGACTACGGCGCCGACCGGGGCGCGGCCTATCTGGTCCGGCGGACCGTTTGACCGGCCCGCCCGGGCGGATCACCCGGGCGGGCCGGACCGGCCGGACCACCTGACCAGGCGGGCCTACTTGACCAGGTGGGCCCGGATCTCGGCGGCGGCGTCGGCGCCGTAGGCGGCCTCGAAGCGCTTCAGGAAGGCCGACGGGCGCAGCTCGTACTCCTGGGTGCCGACGGTCTCGATCACCAGGGTGGCGAGCATGCAGCCGAGCTGGGCCGCCCGCTCCAGCTCCAACTCCCAGGAGAGGCCCGCCAGGAAGCCGGCCCGGAAGGCGTCGCCGACGCCGGTCGGGTCGGTCTTGCTCTCCTCGGGGGCGCAGCCGACCAGCACCGGCGGCTCGCCCTTGCGGTCGATCCGGACGCCCTTGCTGCCGAGGGTGGTGATCCGGGTGCCGACCCGGGTGAGGATCTCCTCGGCGTCCCAGCCGGTCTTGGTCTCGATCAGCGCGGCCTCGTACTCGTTGGTGAACAGGTACGCGGCGCCGTCGACGATCTCCCGGATGTCGTCGCCGTCCAGGCGGGCCAGCTGCTGGGACGGGTCGGCGGCGAAGGCGTAGCCGCGGGTACGGCACTCCTGGGTGTGGCGGACCATGGCCTGCGGGTCGTCCGCGCCGATCAGCACGAGGTCCAGGCCGCCGACGCGGTCGGTGATCGGCTTGAGCTCGATGTTGCGGGCCTCCGCCATGGCGCCGGTGTAGAACGACGCGATCTGGTTGTGGTCCTCGTCCGTGGTGCACATGAAGCGGGCGGTGTGCCGGGTCTCGGAGATGTGGACGGACTGGCAGTCCACGTTGTTGCGCTCCAGCCAGCTGCGGTACTCCGAGAAGTCCGCGCCGGCCGCACCGACCAGGATCGGGCGCAGTCCGAGGACGCCCATGCCGAACGCGATGTTCGGCGCGACACCGCCGCGGCGGATGTCCAGGGTGTCGACCAGGAAGGACAGCGACACGGTGTGCAGCTGCTCTGCGACGAGCTGGTCGGCGAACCGGCCGGGGAACGTCATCAGGTGGTCGGTGGCGATCGAGCCGGCGACGGCGATACGCACGGGAGGTCTCCTCAGGATGGCGGCATGGCCACGGAAAGCAGGGGGCGAACCCACCCACGGTACCCGGGACGGGGCACACGACGGCAATACCGCCGCAGCTGGCACCCGCCGCCCTCGAACGTGTACTACCCCCGGGTAGCTCTGGTGGGGGCCGGGAGGTCGGCCTAGGGTCGCTGGCAGGGGCCGGTCCGGTCCCGACCGAGCCGCGGCAGCGCCGCCGCGGCACCGTGGATCGGAGCTATGGCCGATGATGCCCAGTCACCACCCGATGCGTGTTCCGGCCGCCCTGCGGGGCGACGCCGACGGCGAGACCCTGGACGCGCTGGTGGACTCCTCCCGGCAGCTGCGGCGCTTCTGGCCGCTGCTGGCGACCGGCCCCGAGCCCAGCGCCCCCGCGCCGGCCGGCTTCCGCGTCCCCTCCGGGGCGCAGCGCCTGGTCGCGGGCATGGCCGAGTACGGGATGTAGGCCGGTCCCCCGGGCCGGTCCCCCGGGGCGCCGGGGGGTTCGGCGGGTCGCAGGGGGTTCGGCGGGGGCCTCGGTGGCCTCGGCGAAGGCTCGGCGATGGTCGGGCGGGACGCATTGGGAACCGGATCCGTCCGGGCCACGTCACATCCGCGCGGTGCGGCCGCCGAGGCGGCGCCGCTGAGCCCTCGGGAGGATGGACAGATGGACCTGACGGATCTGGAGCCGATGCCCCGGCGCGCGAGCGGCGCCCGCCGCCTCCGCCCGCGCGGGCGGCGGACCGCGGCGGTGGCCGCCCTGGTGCTGGCGGCGGCCGTCGCGGTGGCCGGGTGCGACGGCGACGGCGGCAAGTCCGCCGCGGAGTCGGCCACCCGCTCGTCGACGGCGTCCGCGAGCAGCGCGGCCTCCCCCACCGCCTCGGCGGCCCCGGCCTCCCCGGCGGCACCGTCCGCCTCCGCCCCGGTCGCGACCCCGTCGGCCGATCCCTCGGTGACCGCCCCCGACCCGCGGCCGGCGAACCCCTCGCCGGGCTCCGTCCCGCCGGCCCCGGCGCTGACCCCGACGCCGGCGCCCACCCCGCCGCGCGAGGGCATCGCGGTCGGCGAGCCGGACCCGAACGGCAAGCCCGCGGTGCGCCCCGCGATCACCTACCGGGTGGACGGCAACCGGTTGACGGTCTGGTTCTACGGCGGGGTCTGCGAGCGCTACGCGCTGAAGGCGGACGAGGCGAAGCCGGGCCGGGTGGACGTGCGGGTCACGCTGGCGGCGCCGATCCCGGCCGGCCAGAGCTGCGCCGAGCTGGCCAAGCGGCAGACCGTGGCGGCCGATCTGAAGCAGCCGCTGGCCGGGCGGACGGTGTTCGACGCCTCGAACGGCCAGGCCGTGCCGCTGGAGACCGACGTGGCCGCCGGGCCGAACCCGGACGGGGCCGGCCCGGACGTCGCCGGGCGGTAGACGCGGCGCGGCCCGCAGGAACGCCGAAGGCGGCCCCGGAGGATCCGGAGCCGCCTTCGCCGTCTGCCGACTAGCTGAACGAGTCGCCGCAGGCGCAGGAGCCGGTGGCGTTCGGGTTGTCGATCGTGAAGCCCTGCTTCTCGATGGTGTCCACGAAGTCGACGGTCGCACCACCCAGGTACGGGGCGCTCATGCGGTCGGTGACGACCTTGACACCGTTGAAGTCCTTGACCACATCGCCGTCGAGCGAACGCTCGTCGAAGAAGAGCTGGTAACGCAGGCCGGAGCAGCCGCCGGGCTGGACGGCAACGCGCAGCGCAAGGTCGTCGCGGCCCTCCTGCTCCAGCAGGCCCTTGACCTTGGCCGCGGCGGCATCGGTAAGGAGGATGCCACTCTCGACGGTGGTCTCGTCCTGGACGGTCATCTGCTTTCTCCCGGTCTTGACGACGGTCTGCCGCCAGTACCAACCGATCGCCGTCCGGATTCATTTCCCGGGCGGCGCTGCTCTTCGGTGGTCTGCTGCGGCGGAATTTCCGTGGGCCGGGTGTGCACCGGCTCCCCTACTACGCTCCCCATGCTCGCACACCGGCGGGGCTCGGTCACCGCCCCGTGCGCCGATCCGGACGAACCGGCCCCGTCCGGGCGCCGCCGCGGCCAGGATGGTGGGCATGATCCTGCGACTGGTCCAGGACACCGCCGCCGACGCGGAGGCCGTCCAGCACCTCGCCCGTGTCTCGTTCGCCGCGCTCCCCGACGCCGTGCCAGGCGCTCCCGGTGCCGGCGCGCGGGACGAGCCGCCGTCGGTCTACCAACCGGCCCGCACCAGGCACCTGGTCCGCACCGACCCGCAGGGCTGCTGGCTGGCCGAGCGGGACGGCGAGCCGGTCGGCACGGTGCTGTCGCTGCGCCGGGAGGGCCTGTGGGTCCTCGCGCTGCTCGCGGTGCGGCCGGAGGCCCAGGGCAAGGGCGTCGGGCGGCTGCTGCTGGAGCGGGCCGCCGCGTACGGCCGGGGCTGCCTGCGCGGGATGCTCTGCGCCTCGCCGTCGCCGGCGGCGGCCCGGCGCTACCGCCGGGCCGGCTTCACGCTGCACCCGGCGATGCGGCTGACCGGGCGGGTGGACCGGTCGGGGCTGGTCGACCCCGGCGACATCCCGGTGCATCCGGGCAACGCCACCCACCGGCACCTGCTGGACTCGGTGGACCGGCGGCTGCGCGGGGCCGCGCACGGGCCGGACCACGAGCTGATGCTGGCCCACTTCGAGGAGCTGCTGGTCGCCGACGCGCTGGCCGGCAGCGGCTACTGCTACCGCGACGGCGGCGAGGTGAAGCTGCTGGCCGCCACCTCGAAGCGGATCGCCGTCCGGCTGCTGCGCGAGGCGCTGGCCCGGGTGCCGGACGGCGTCCCGGCCCGGGTGGAGTACCTGACCGCCGAGCAGGAGTGGGCGCTGGACGTCGGTCTGGAGGTGGGCCTGAGCGTGGAGACCCGGGGCTACCTGGGCCTGCACGGGATGCGCCCGCCGGCCCCCTACCTGCCCAACGGCGGGCTGCTCTGAACGCGCGGAACCCCCGCCCGGCCGGGCGGGGGTTCCGGGAGCGCGTCGGCTCAGGCCATGGTGTCCAGGATCTCCCGGACCATCTCCATCGTGGTGCCCGGGTGCAGGAAGGCGAAGCGGGCGACCGTCTCGCCGTCCCAGCCGGTCGGGGTGACGAAGCCGATCTGGTCCGCGAGCAGCTGCTGCGACCAGCGGTAGTAGTCGTCGTTGGTCCAGCCCTTGCGCTTGAAGCAGACCGCGGAGAGCTGCGGGTCGAACAGCAGCTCCAGGTGCTCGGTGTCGCGGATCAGCTGGGCGGTGTCCCGGGCCAGCTGGAGGCCGGTCTCGATGGCGTCGGTGTACGCCTGGGTGCCGTGCACGGCCAGCGAGAACCAGAGCGGCAGGCCGCGGGCGCGCCGGGTCAGGTGGTAGGCGTAGTCGGTGGGGTTCCACTCGTCGCCCTCGGTGTGCAGGACGTCCAGGTAGGAGGCGTCCTGGGTGTGCACGGCGCGGGCCAGCTGCGGGTTGCGGTAGATCAGCGCGGCGCAGTCGAACGGGGCGAACAGCCACTTGTGCGGGTCGACCACGAAGGAGTCGGCGTGCTCGATGCCGTTGTAGCGGGCCCGGACGGACGGGGCGAAGAGGCCCGCGCCGCCGTAGGCGCCGTCCACGTGGAACCACATGCCGCGCTCGCGGGCGACCTCGGACAGGCCCTGGAGGTCGTCGACGATGCCCTCGTTGGTGGTGCCGGCGGTGCCGACGACGGCGATCACCGTCTCCGGGTTCGGGTCGGCGGCCAGCGCGGCGCGCAGCGCCTCGCCGGTGAACCGCCGGTTCACGGTCGGGACCTTGAAGGCCTCGACGCCGATGATGTTGAAGGTGTTCTTGACCGAGGAGTGCACCTGGTCGGCCACGGCGATCCGCAGCCGGGCCTCCGGGCCGACGCCCAGGCGGCGGCGGGCGGTGTCGCGGGCGACCACCAGGGCGGAGAGGTTGCCGGCCGAGCCGCCGGAGACGAAGGTGCCGCCGGCCGAGGCGGGCATCCCGGCGCGGTCCGCTATCAGGCGCAGCACCTGGTTCTCGGCGGCGATCGCACCGGCCGCCTCCAGCCAGGAGATGCCCTGCAGCGAGGCGCAGGAGACCACCATGTCGAAGAGCAGCGCGGCCTTGGTCGGGGCGCACGGGATGAAGGACAGGTAGCGCGGGCTGTCCGCGGAGATCACCGCGCGGGACAGCTCGTGGTCGTAGAGCTTGAGCACGTCGGCCGGGTTGTTGCCGTCCGGGTTGAGCAGGCCGGAGAGCTGGGCGCGCAGGTGCTCGCCGTCACCGGGGTGGTCGAGCGGGACGGGGTCGTACTGCAGCCGCTCCCGCATGTAGTCGAAAACCAGGTCGACCAGCTCGCTGTCGGGCCGGTGCATGCGGTCGGGGGCTGCGGACACGGGTGTCCCTCTCGGCTGTGGGGGTCGGGGGGCCGCCGGCCGCGCGGGACGTCGCCACCGCGTTTGCCGGACGTGATCAGCCTAGGCAGCACCGGGCCGGTACCGCGCGTCCGAACGCGGCTGGTCAGGCAGGTTTCGAGCGTCTTCGGCAGGGTCCGCGCAGGATTCCTGCGCGGGGGCCGGTTGGGCCGTCCGGGGTCCGGGGCCGCCGGCCGGGAGGGTCAGCCGATCAGCTGGGAGAGCACCACGGACGAGCGGCTGCGCTGGACGCCGGGCTCGCGGCGGATCCGTTCGATGACCGCCTCCAGATGGCGCATGTCGACGGCGCGCAGGTGGACCAGGGCGTCCGGGTCGCCGGTGACCGTCCAGGCGGCGACCACCTCGGGGAACTGCCGGAGGCTGGCCAGGATCTCCTCGGGGGCGGTCCGCTCGCGGCAGTAGACCTCGACGAAGGCCTCGGTCTGCCAGCCGAGCACCGAGGGGTCGAGGACGACTGTGAAGCCGCGGACCACCCCGCGCGCCCGCAGCCGGTCGATCCGGCGGCGGACGGCGGTGGCGGAGAGGTTCACCTGCAGGCCGATCTCGGCGTAGGAGGCGCGGCCGTCGCTGCCCAGCCGGGCCAGCAGGAGACGATCGGTCTCGTCGAGGTCGGCCCCGACCGTCTCGTGCGCTCGGCTGCTGCTCATCGGTGCGGGGCTCCACAGGTCGTACGGGATCGGCGGGTGGGGTCGGCGGCCGCCGAAACGGTTCGGCACCCATTCTGGCGGATGCCATGACCGAGTTCACGGCTTGCCGGTGACGACTGGACGGCGGTCCGCGGCCGGTGGGCGGTCCACGGCCATTGGCGGTGGGCGGTCCGTTCCGCACCGTTCACCGTCCGTGCCCGCCTGCACCCCGCCCGGTCAGCCGGTCAGCAGGACGATCTTCCCGCGGGTACGGCCCTCGGCGCTCAGCGCCTGCGCCGAGGCGGCCTGGGCGAGCGGGAAGGTCGAGGCGACGGTGACGGTGAGCCGGCCCGCGTCGGCGAGCTCCGCCAGCTCGGCCAGCCCGGCAGCGTCCGGGCGGGCCCAGACGTAGTGCCCGCCGAGCGCCCGCACCCCGTAGTCGGCCACCGAGGCGATCCGGGCCGGATCGGCCACCAGGGCGGCCGAGAGCCCGGCGGCGCCGCCGCCGACCAGGTCCACGGCCGCGTCCACCCCGTCCGGGGCCAGCGCGCGGACCCGCTCGGCCAGGCCCTCGCCGTGGGCCACCGGCTCGGCGCCCAGCCCCCGCAGGTAGTCGTGGTTGCGCTCACCCGCGGTGCCGATCACCCGGGCCCCGAAGGCCCGGGCCAGCTGGACGGCCAGGTGGCCGACCCCGCCGGCGGCGGCGTGCACCAGCACGGTGTCGCCGGCGCCGACCCGCACGGCGCGCAGCGCCTGCAGGGCGGTGAGCCCGGCCAGCGGCAGGCCGCCGCACTGCGCCCAGTCCAGGGCGGCGGGCCGGCGGGCCAGGGTGCGGACGGGCGCGGCGACCAGCTCGGCGTAGGTGCCGTGCTCGACGGCGTCCTTGCGGACGTAGCCGTAGACTTCGTCGCCGGGCTCGAACTCGGTCACCCCGCCGCCCACCGCACGGACCACCCCGGCCGCGTCCCAGCCCATCACCAGCGGGAAGTGCGCGTCGATCAGGCCGTCCAGCCGGCCCTCCCGGACCTTCCAGTCCACCGGGTTCACCCCGGCCGCCCTGACCTGCACCAGGACCGAGTCCGGCCCGACCTTCGGGTCCGGCAGCTCGGTGTACTCGACCACCTCGGGGCCGCCGTAGCGGTGGATCGCGATTGCCTTCATGGGGCACAGCCATACCCGGCCGCCCGCGCATATCGCTCCGGCCACGCCGGGCCCGGCGCATCTTTCCTCCGGCCACCGGAGGGCACCGATCTGGCGAGCGGTTCTCGTCACATCGACAGGATGGCCATCGTCAGTCTGACGCTAACCGGTTATCATAGATAGCGTCAGATAGACGAGAAGGCTGCACCGACTGATCGGCCGCACAGAAGGGCACCCGCCCGTGACCACCACCACCGAGACCTACGGCGTCGACCCCACCCCGACGCCGCTCGCTCTGCTGCTGCTCGGCCGCGAGGCCGACCCGAACAGCGAGCGCGGCGTCGAGTGTCCGGGAGACCTCCCCCCCGCCTCCGACCCGAACCTCGTCGAGCGCGCCCGGGCGGCCAAGGCCGCGCTCGGCGACCGCGTCTTCATCCTCGGCCACCACTACCAGCGCGACGAGGTCATCGAGTTCGCCGACGTCACCGGCGACTCGTTCAAGCTGGCCCGCGACGCGGCCGCCCGGCCCGAGGCCGAGTACATCGTCTTCTGCGGTGTGCACTTCATGGCCGAGTCCGCGGACATCCTCACCACCGACGCCCAGCAGGTCGTCCTCCCGGACCTCGCGGCCGGCTGCTCGATGGCCGACATGGCCACCGCCGAGCAGGTCGCCGAGTGCTGGGACGTACTGACCGACGCCGGCATAGCCGACGTGACCGTCCCGGTCTCGTACATGAACTCCTCCGCCGACATCAAGGCCTTCACCGGCAAGCACGGCGGCACCATCTGCACCTCCTCCAACGCCAAGCGCGCCCTGGAGTGGGCGTTCGAGCAGGGACAGAAGGTTCTCTTCCTGCCCGACCAGCACCTCGGCCGCAACACCGCGGTCCGCGAGATGGGCTTCTCGCTGGACGACTGCGTGCTGTACAACCCGCACAAGCCGAACGGCGGCCTGACCGCCGAGCAGCTGCGGGACGCCAAGATGATCCTCTGGCGCGGCCACTGCTCGGTGCACGGCCGGTTCTCGCTGGACTCGGTGAACGACGTGCGCGAGCGCATCCCGGGCGTCACCGTGCTGGTGCACCCCGAGTGCAAGCACGAGGTCGTCGCGGCCGCCGACATGGTGGGCTCCACCGAGTACATCATCAAGGCGCTGGACGCCGCCGAGCCCGGCTCCAAGTGGGCCATCGGTACCGAGCTGAACCTGGTCCGCCGCCTGGCCAAGGCGCACCCGGACAAGGAGATCGTCTTCCTCGACCGCGCGGTCTGCTTCTGCTCGACCATGAACCGGATCGACCTGCCGCACCTGGTCTGGGCGCTGGAGTCGCTGGTCGAGGGCCGGGTGCCGAACGTGATCACCGTCGACCCGGAGACCGAGAAGTACGCCAAGGCGGCGCTGGACCGGATGCTCGCCCTGCCGTAGCCGGCCCCGCCCCGTCGCACCTGCGGCAAAGGGCGGGCCCCCTCCGTGTGGAGGGGGCCCGCCCTTTCGTCGTCTGGCGTCCGGAGCGAGATTTCGGCTACTCGGGGATGCCGGGGATCAGGCCGTCACCCTCGGCCCGCAGCAGCCGCCGTACCTCGTCGATCGTCGCATCGGCATTCGGGAGGATCAGGTCGGACGGCTCCAGGGAGTCGTCCGGAAGCGGACTGCCGTGCTCCTTCACGGCGCCCAGCAGCTGGCCGAGCGCCCGCCGGAAGTGGTCCTCGTCCCCCGACTCCAGCGCGGCGAGGAGTTCCTCGTCGAGCTCGTTGAGCCGGTTCAGATGGGCGTCGCCCACCTCGAACTGGCCCTCCCCCATGACCCTCATGATCATGCCGTGCGTCTCCCTGGTCGGTCGGGTGAAGCTCAGATCACTTGTTGTAGTTGATGCGCGGGGTGTCCTGCTGCGGGGTGGTGTCCTGCGGCCGGCCCTGCTCGATGGCCTGCGGACCGGAGGCCGGGGAGCCGCCCGTCAGCTCGGCCTTCATCCGGGCCAGCTCCAGCTCGACGTCCGAGCCGCCGGCCACGCGCTCCAGCTCCGCCTCGATGTCGTCCTTGCGGCCGAGCCCGCTGGCGTCGTCGAGGGCGCCGGAGGCCAGCAGCTCGTCGATCGCGCCCGCGCGGGCCTGCATCTGCGCGGTCTTGTCCTCGGCCCGCTGGATCGCCAGGCCGACGTCGCCCATCTCCTCCGAGATTCCGGAGAAGGACTCGGCGATCCGGGTCTGGGCCTGGGCCGCGGTGTAGGTGGCCTTGATGGTCTCCTTCTTGGTGCGGAAGGCGTCGACCTTGGCCTGCAGCCGCTGGGAGGCGAGCGTGAGCTTCTCCTCCTCGGCCTGGAGCTGCTGGTACTGCGTCTCCAGGTCGGTGATCTGGGACTGCATGTTGGCCTTGCGGGTGAGCGCCTCGCGGGCGAGGTCCTCCCGGCCGAGCGAGAGCGCCTTGCGGCCCTGGTCCTCGTACTTGGCGGACTGCTGCTGCAGCTGGGTCAGCTGGAGCTCCAGGCGCTTGCGCGAGGTGGCCACGTCCGCGACACCGCGACGTACCTTCTGCAGCAGTTCGAGCTGCTTCTGGTACGAATAGTCCAGCGTCTCACGCGGATCCTCCGCCCGGTCCAAGGCCTTGTTCGCCTTGGAGCGGAAGATCAGCCCCATACGCTTCATGATTCCGTCGCTCATGGGCCTCGGGTGCCCCCTTCTCCGGCCTGCGGTCTCTATCTCGTTACCAGACACGACGAGTGTATGTGCAGCGAGCCCGTCGCCGCAGTGCACCTGCCTGCAACAAGACTGCTACAGCGCACCCGGTGGGGGCCTCATCCCCGGGGTGGATCCGCCCCTCATCCCCGGTCTCCTCCACCGGAGTGATCCCCTACGGGAACACCCCCGGGAACCCGCCGGCGGCGGCGCCCTGCCCCGATCGATATGCGTTTGGGTCCAAGGGCACCCCGAGAAGCGTCGCCGCACCCCGTACGCTGGTGGTGTGTTCCGACGCCGTTCAGATGATGCCGCTGCCTCCGCCGCCGTGCTGGAGCAGGACCAGACGACCCAGCCGCGCGACCCGCAGGCGAAGAAGGGCCGCCCCACGCCCAAGCGCAGTGAGGCCGAGGCCAGCCGGCGTACCCGCGTGACCGTGCCCAAGGACCGCAAGGAGGCCGCCCGCCAGTCCCGCGAGAAGATGCGGGTCGAGCGCGAGAAGCAGCGCACCGCGCTGCTGGAGGGCGACGAGCGCCACCTGCCGGCCCGCGACAAGGGCCCGGTGCGCAAGTTCGTCCGCGACTACGTGGACGCCCGCTGGTCGCTCGCGGAGTTCTTCCTGCCCGCCGCGGTGGTCATCCTGGTGCTCAGCATCGTCAAGGTGCCGGCCCTCCAGCTGCTCTCCACCGTGCTGTTCCTGCTCTTCTTCGTCCTGGTGATCCTCGACTTCTTCCGGCTCGGTCTCGGGCTGCGCAAGCAGCTCGGCGAGCGCTTCGCCGGCCAGAACACCCGCGGCGCGGTCGCCTACGGCCTGATGCGCATCCTGCAGATGCGCCGGCTGCGGCTGCCCAAGCCGCAGGTGCGGCGCGGGGAGAAGCCCTGACCGCCGAACCGGTGGACTCCGGCTGGGCCCCTCCTGCCTGGGAGGGGCCCGGCCTGTACGCGCTTCCGGGCCAGGGGGACGGCGGCCACGACCGGCTCGCCCAGGAGCGCCGGCTGCCCTCGCGCAGCGGCTCCTTCGCCGGCGGCAACGCCCCGCGGCCGGACCGCCACGGCGACCTGCGCAACCTCGTCCGGCAGGAGCTGGTCGCCCGGCAGCTGGCCGAACAGCTCACCGGCCGCACCGCCCAGCGCGTCCTCGACATCGGCTGCGACCAGGGCACCCAGGCCCTGCGCCTGGCCCGGGCCGGCCACTACGTCACCGGCATAGATTCCGACGCGATCGCGCTCGGCGCCGCCCAGGCCGCGCTGGCCGAGGAGCCACCCGAGGTCCGCGACCGCGTCCAGCTGCTCAGCGGCGACGGCCACCAGTGCGGGCGCTGGTTCGGTCCGCGCAGCTTCGACGTGGTGCTCTGCCACGGCGTCCTGATGTACCTGCCGGACCCGGACCCGATGATCGCCTCGCTGGCCCGGCTGCTGGCCCCCGGCGGGCTGCTCTCCCTGCTCGTGCGCAACCGCGACGCCCTGGCGCTGCGGCCCGCCGCCGCCGGGGACTGGCGGGCCGCCCTGCACGCCTTCGAGACCGACCGGTACTACAACCGGCTCGGGCTGGCGGCCCGCGCCGACCGGCTCTCCGACCTCGCCGTCACCCTCTCCGAGGTGTCCGTGCCGCTGCGGCACTGGTACGGCGTCCGGGTGTTCACCGACAACACCCCCGAGAACATGGCACCGCCGGTGGACGGGCGACAGCTCGCCCAGCTGCTGGAGGCCGAGGAGCGGGCCGGCCGCACCGACCCGTACCGGCAGGTCGCCGCACTGCTGCACGTGTTCGGCGCCAAGTAGGGGCGGCGCGGCCGAAGGCCTCTCCTGGGGAGAAGCCCCGGGACCGCTCAGGCCTCGTGCAGGCTCATCGAGTAGATCTCCCGGCCGTCGTCGAGCAGGACCGCGGTGTCCACGCCGTCCTCGGCCAGTTGCTTCCAGGTCTCGCCGATCCAGGTCTCGGCGTCCCCCTGCCCCGCGAACTCCTCCTGGCCGTTCGGGGCGGCCACCACGGTGCCGTCCGCCTTCTCGTACCGCCACGTCCAGACCATGCCCGGCTCCTCCCGCCGACGACCGCTGTACTGAGCTCTGTGCTGCGCACCTTAGCCTGCCCGGCCCGATCTTCCGTATGCCTCGTCCGGCAGGATGGCCGCATGGCACCCGTCCCCGCACTCCCCCGCACGCTGGTCCTCGGCGGCGCGCGCTCCGGCAAGTCCACCAAGGCCGAGCAGCTGCTCGCCGCGTACCCGGACGTGCTCTACGTCGCCACCAGCGGCACCCGGGACGGCGACGCCGAGTGGGCGCAGCGGATCGAGCTGCACCGGGAGCGGCGCCCGGCGAGCTGGCGCACCGCCGAGACCTGCGACCTGGAGGCGGTGCTGGCCGACACCGCCGACCCGGCTCCGGTGCTGATCGACTGCCTGGCGCTCTGGCTGACCGCGGTGATGGACGAGTGCGGCGCCTGGGACGACGCGGTCTGGGCGGACGGCGGCGAGGCCGCCGTGCAGCGGCGGTGCGCGGCCCTGGCGGCGGCCTGGGCGGGGACGGCCCGCCGGGTGGTCGCGGTCAGCAACGAGGTCGGGATGGGCGTCGTCCCGGCCACCGCGGCGGGCCGCCGCTTCCGCGACACCCTGGGCCGGCTCAACATGGCGGTGGCGGACGCCTCGGAGCGGGTGCTGCTGGTGGTGGCCGGGCAGGTGCTGACCGTCAAGCCCGCCGCGGGCTGAACTCCGGCGGCGTGTAGCCTTCGACGCGATGGACACGACCGTGGATCTCGATACGTTCTCCTCGCTCGTCGAGCGCCCCGACGAGAGTGCCCGACGGGCCGCCGAGGAGCGCTGGCAGACGCTGGACCGGCCGCGCGGCGGCCTCGGCCGGCTGGAGGAGCTGGGCAGCTGGCTCTCCTCCGTGCAGGGCCGCTCCCCGGTCCGCCCGCTCGCCGCGCCCAAGGTGCTGCTGTTCGCCGCCGACCACGGGGTGGCGGCCCTCGGTGTGTCCCGGCTGCCCGCGCAGGGCGGCACCGCGGCCCGGGTGCGGGCGGTGCTCGACGGCACGGCGCCAGTGGCCCTGCTGGCCCGGCGCTTCGGCGCCGAGGTGCGGGTCGTCGACGTCGCGGTGGACGCCGACCCCTCGGAGTTCCCCGACGAGGTCGTGGCGCACCGGGTGCGGCGCGGCTCCGGCCGGATCGACACCGAGAACGCGCTGACCGCGGAGGAGACGGCCGCGGCGTTCCGGGCCGGGATGGCCGTCGCCGACGAGGAGGCCGACGCCGGGACCGACCTGATCGTCCTCGGCGACCTCGGCGTCGGCTCCACGACGGTCGCCTCGGTGCTGGTCGGCGCGCTCTGCGGGACGGACGCGGCCGCGGTGACCGGGCGCGGCTCGGGCATCGACGACAAGGTGTGGATGGTCAAGTGCGCGACCGTCCGGGACTCGCTGCGGCGGGCCCGGCCGGTGCTCGGCGACCAGTTGGCGCTGCTCGGCGCCACCGGCGGCGCCGACTTCGCCGCGATCACCGGCTTCCTGCTGCAGGCCGCGGTGCGCAAGCTCCCGGTCGTCCTGGACGGCGTGGTCTCGGCGGCGTGCGCACTGGTCGCACAGCGGATCGCGTTCCGGGCTCCGGAGTGGTGGCGGGCCGGGCAGTCCAGCGGCGAGCCGGCCCAGGCGAAGGCGTACGACCGCCTGACGCTGACGCCGATGCAGGAGCAGGGCATCACCATGGGCGAGGGCCTCGGCGCGCTGATGGCGCTGCCGCTGCTGCAGGCCGCGGCGGACACGCTCGCCGAGCACGCGCCGGCGGCGTTCGTCCCGGCGGCCCCGAAGGAGCCGGCGAAGCTGCCGACGGCGGCGGAGCTGCTGGGCCGCCCGTAGCGGAGGGGCGGAGAAGGGCCTCCGGCGAAGGGCCGCCGAGGCCGGGCCGCCGGAGGCCTCCGGGCATGACCCCGGCCGGGCCGGGGCGGGCGGCGATCGGGACGAAGGAGCGGTGGGGCATGCGGGACGAGCCGCCGGCCGCGCCGGCGTCGTGGGCGGACGGGCTGCGGTTCGGGTTCGGCACGCTGTCGGTGCTGCGGGTCCGGGTCGAGCGGTGGGACCGCCCGGCGGCCGGGCGCGCGATGGTCTCCGCCCCGGTGGTCGGGCTGGTGCTCGGCGCGATCGCGGCCGGCGCGGGCGCGCTGTTCGGCTGGCGCGCGGGCGCCCCGCTCGGCGCGGTGGCCGCCGTCGCCGCCCTGGCGGCGCTGACCCGGGGGCTGCACCTGGACGGGCTGGCCGACGTGGCCGACGGCCTGGGCAGCGGCAAACCCGCCGAGGACGCGCTGCGCATCATGAAGCAGTCCGACATCGGCCCGTTCGGCGTACTGACGCTGGTCCTGGTGCTGCTGGCCCAGGTCGCCGCGCTGACCGGGCAGTTCGACGTCTCCCCGGCCCGCGGCGCGCTCGCCGTCCTGACCGCGGCCGCGGCCGCCCGCTGTGCCCTGGGCTGGGGCTGCCTGCGTTCGGTGCCGGCCGCCCGGCCGGGCGGTCTGGGGGCGATGGTGGCGGGCACCGTCACCCCGGCCGCGGCCACCGCCTCGACGGCGGGCACGGCACTGCTCCTGGCCGCCCTCGGCGCGGCCGACGGGTGGTCAGCCCTGCGGCTGCCACTGGCCGTCGGGGTCGGGGTCGGCTGCTCCTGGCTGCTGCTGCGGCGCTGCGTCCGGCGGTTCGACGGGATCACCGGGGACGTGCTCGGGGCGATGGCGGAGACCGCCGCGACCGGCTCGCTCGTGACGCTCGCCCTGCTGGGCTGAACCCCCGTCGGCCACAAGGCCGGGAAGCCCGCGGCACCAGCTCGGAGACCGGCGGCGCGTGATCCCACCATGCGGACTACCATGCGGTGAGCACCGCAGCCCTGCAGCGTCGCAGGCCCTGCCCGCCCGGCCCCGTCGAGGAGCCGGGGTCTCCGGTGTGTGCGGCCGCCGCGACCGGCGGGCGCCCGCGCCAGGGGCCCCGGGCCCGGCACGTGCCGGCGGGAGGCCCGCCGCGGCAACCGGCTGCGCCGGTGCGGCAGCCACGCCGCGACCGGTCGTGGACCGCGAAAGAACAGGACGCATTACGTGACTGCATTGTCTGTGAGCACCTCCGCCGCCGCCTCGCTGCGCGCGGACGCCCTGGTGATCGGTGTCGCGAAGGGCCCCAAGGGCATTGTGCTGGCTCCCGGCGCCGAGGCCGTGAACGAGGCGTTCGAGGGCAAGCTGGCCGAGGTCCTCACCACCCTGGGCGCCACCGGCGCCGAGGGCGAGACCGTCAAGGTTCCCTCCGCCGCCGGCCTCAAGGCCGCGCTCGTGCTCGCGGTCGGCCTCGGCGAGGCCGCCGAGGACGGCTACGGGCTGGAGGCGCTGCGCCGCGCCGCCGGTGTCGCCGCCCGCACCCTGGCCGGCAGCAAGAAGGCCGCGCTGGTCCTGCCGGCCGAGTCGGCCGAGGAGATCGAGGCGGTCGCGCTGGGCGGCCTGCTCGGCTCGTACGCCTTCGGCGCCTACAAGGGCAACGGCAACGGCAAGGAGCCGGTGGGCGAGCTCGTCCTGCTCGCCGCCCGCAAGGGCAGCAAGGACGCCAAGGCCGCCGTCGAGCGCGCCGCGGCCGTCGGCGAGGAGATGAACCGCGCCCGTGACCTGGTCAACACCGCCCCGAACGACCTGAACCCCAAGGGCTTCGCCGCGATCGCCCAGGCGGCCGGTAAGGAGCACGGCCTCAAGGTCGAGGTGCTGGACGAGAAGGCCCTGGTCAAGGGCGGCTTCGGCGGCCTGCTGGGCGTCGGCAACGGCTCGGTGAACCCGCCGCGGCTGGTGAAGGTGGCCTACACCCACCCGAAGGCCAAGGCCACCCTGGCCTTCATCGGCAAGGGCATCACCTACGACTCGGGCGGTATCTCGCTGAAGCCGGCCGGCCACAACGAGACCATGAAGTGCGACATGGCCGGCGCCGCCGCCGTCTTCGCCGCCGTGGTCGCCGCCAAGCGGCTCGGCCTGGCCGTCAACGTCACCGGCTGGCTCGCCCTGGCGGAGAACATGCCGTCCGGCTCGGCCACCCGTCCGGGCGACGTGCTGAAGATGTACGGCGGCAAGACCGTCGAGGTGCTGAACACCGACGCCGAGGGCCGCCTGGTGCTGGCCGACGCCATCGTGCGGGCCGGCGAGGAGAACCCGGACGTCATCGTCGACGTGGCGACCCTGACCGGCGCGATGGTGCTGGCGCTCGGCAACCGCACCTTCGGTGTGATGGCCAACAACGACGAGCTGCGCGAGACCCTGCACACCCTCGCGGGCGAGGTCGGCGAGCAGTCCTGGCCGATGCCGCTGCCGGCCGAGCTGCGCAAGGGCATGACCGAGTCGACCATCGCCGACCTGGCCAACATGGGCGACCGGATGGGCGGTGGCCTGGTGGCCGGCCTGTTCCTGAAGGAGTTCGTGGCCGAGGGCATCGACTGGGCCCACCTGGACATCGCCGGCCCGGCCTTCCACGAGAGCGCGCCGTTCGGCTACACCCCCAAGGGCGGCACCGCGAGCGCGGTGCGCACCCTGGTCCGCTTCGCGGAGCGGACCGCGGCGGGCGACAAGGCCTGATCCGCAGTCTGCACCCGACGGGGTCCGGCGCTCGCGCGCCGGACCCCGTCCGGCTTTCCGCACCGCCTACCCGCCGGTAGCTCTGTTACCTGCGAGTAGGCAACGAACGCGCAGCCCGCACCCCTGTTCGCTGCGGGCGAAACTTTGTTCCACACTGCGGAACCGGGCGGGCGCCGGGGCCTCCGGAGCCCGGCCTCCGCCGCTGTCAACCCTGCCTTGAGCTGCGACGATGCCCTTCCACCGGGGCCCCGGCCACCCCGGTGACCACCCTGTGGGACACCCCTGGGGTGGACCCGGACATCAGCCGCCGCGAACAAGTGCGAAGATGTATTTCCGGCACGACTGGGCGCCCCACAAAGGCTTCCGACCCACCGGACCGCGACCGGCCCGGCGACCCACCCCATTGCATGGAGGACGTGACGTGGCGAACGACGCCAGCACCGTTTTCGACGTAGTCATTCTCGGAGGCGGAAGCGGCGGTTACGCCGCGGCGCTCCGCGCCGCTCAGCTGGGTCTGAGCGTTGCCCTGGTCGAGAAGGGTGAGCTGGGCGGCACCTGCCTGCACCGCGGCTGCATCCCGACCAAGGCGCTGCTGCACGCGGCCGAGATCGCCGACGAGACGAAGGAGGCCGCCGAGTTCGGCGTGCTGGCCACCTTCCAGGGCATCGACATCAACGGCGTCCACAAGTACAAGGACGACGTCATCGCCGGCCTGTACAAGGGCCTGCAGGGCCTGGTGGCCTCCCGCAAGGTGACCTTCATCCAGGGCGAGGGCAAGCTCTCCTCGCAGACCTCGGTGGACGTCAACGGCCAGCGCATCGAGGGCCGCCACATCGTCCTCGCCACCGGCTCCGTCCCGAAGTCGCTGCCCGGCCTGACCATCGACGGCGACCGCGTGATCTCCTCCGACCACGCCCTCAAGCTCGACCGCATCCCGAAGTCGGCCGTCATCCTCGGCGGCGGCGTGATCGGCGTCGAGTTCGCCTCCGTCTGGAAGTCCTTCGGCGTCGAGGTCACCATCGTCGAGGCGCTGCCGCACCTGGTCCCGCTGGAGGACGAGAACTCCTCCAAGCTGCTGGAGCGCGCCTTCCGCAAGCGCGGCATCAAGTTCGAGCTGAAGGCCCGCTTCTCCGGCGTCGAGTACACCGAGACCGGTGTCCGCGTCTCCACCGAGAACGGCAAGCAGATCGACGCCGACCTGCTGCTCGTCGCCATCGGCCGCGGCCCGGTCTCGGCCGGCCTCGGCTACGAGGAGAACGGCGTCGCGATGGACCGCGGCTACGTCCTCGTCGACGAGTACATGCGCACCAACGTGCCCACCATCTCCGCGGTCGGCGACCTCGCCCCGACCCTGCAGCTCGCCCACGTCGGCTTCGCCGAGGGCATCCTGGTCGCCGAGCGCCTGGCCGGCCTGAAGCCCGTGCCGATCGACTACGACGGCGTCCCGCGCGTGACCTACTCCAACCCCGAGGTCGCCTCGGTCGGCATCTCGGAGGCCAAGGCCGTCGAGCTGTACGGCAAGGAGAAGGTCGTCACCCTCAAGTACAACCTGGCCGGCAACGGCAAGAGCAAGATCCTGAAGACCGCCGGCGAGATCAAGCTCGTCCAGGTCAAGGACGGCGCCGTGGTCGGCGTCCACATGGTCGGCGCCCGCATGGGCGAGCAGGTCGGCGAGGCTCAGCTGATCTACAACTGGGAGGCCCTGCCGGCCGAGGTCGCGCAGCTGATCCACGCCCACCCGACCCAGTCCGAGGCCCTGGGCGAGGCGCACCTGGCGCTGGCCGGCAAGCCGCTGCACGCGCACGACTGATCACGCCCCCAATTTCCCCATTCCAGTACGCAAGACTTGATAGGAGTCGCTGAAACCATGGCGGTCTCAGTAACACTGCCCGCGCTGGGCGAGAGCGTTTCCGAGGGCACGGTCACCCGCTGGCTGAAGGCCGAGGGTGAGCGGGTGGAGGTCGACGAGCCGCTGCTCGAGGTCTCCACCGACAAGGTCGACACCGAGATCCCGGCCCCGGCCTCGGGCATCCTGGCCTCGATCAAGGTCGGCGAGGACGAGACCGTCGAGGTCGGCGCCGAGCTGGCGATCATCGACGACGGCTCCGGCGCCCCGGTGGCCGCCCCGGCCCCGGCCGCCGAGGCCGCGCCCGCCGCCGCCCCGGCCCCGGCCGCCGCTCCGGTCGCCGAGGCTCCGGCCGCTCCGGCCCCGGTCGCCGAGGCTCCGGCCGCGCCCGCCGCTGCCGCCGCTCCGGCCGCCGACGCCACCCCGGTGCTGCTGCCGGCGCTGGGCGAGTCGGTCACCGAGGGCACCGTCACCCGCTGGCTGAAGGCCGAGGGCGACACCGTCGAGGTCGACGAGCCGCTGCTGGAGGTCTCCACCGACAAGGTCGACACCGAGATCCCGTCGCCGGTCGCCGGCACCCTGGTGAAGATCCTGGTCGGCGAGGACGAGACCGCCGAGGTCGGCGCCCAGCTGGCGCTGATCGGTGCCGCGGGTGCCGTCGCCGCCGCTCCGGCCCCGGCTGCCGCTCCGGCTCCGGCCGCCCCGGCCCCGGCTCCGGTTGCCGCTCCGGCCCCCGTCGCCGCCCCGGCTCCCGTCGCCCCGGCCGCCCCGGTGGCCGCTCCGGCCCCGGCCGCCCCGGCCGCCCCGGCCCCGGTCGCCGCTCCGGCTCCGGCTCCGGTTGCCGCTCCGGCCCCCGTCGCCGCCCCGGCCGCCGTCGCCCCGGCCGCCCCGGTGGCCGACGCCGGTGACGCCTACGTCACGCCGCTGGTGCGCAAGCTCGCCGCCGAGCAGGGCGTCGCCCTCGCCTCCGTCACCGGCACCGGTGTCGGCGGCCGCATCCGCAAGCAGGACGTCCTGGCCGCCGCCGAGGCCGCCAAGGCCGCCCCGGCCCCGGCTCCGGTCGCCGCCGCCCCGGCCGCCGCGCCGAAGGCTGCCGCCGCGCCGTCCGCCCTGCGCGGCCAGACGGTCAAGATGACCCGCATGCGCAAGGTCATCGGCGACAACATGATGAAGGCCCTGCACGAGCAGGCGCAGCTCACCAGCGTGGTCGAGGTCGACGTCACCAAGATCATGTCGCTGCGCGCCAAGGCCAAGGACTCCTTCCACGCCCGCGAGGGCGTGAAGCTGTCCCCGATGCCGTTCTTCGTCAAGGCCGCCGCCCAGGCGCTGAAGAGCCACGCGGGCATCAACGCCCGGATCAACGAGTCCGAGGGCACCATCACCTACTTCGACACCGAGAACATCGGTATCGCGGTGGACTCCGAGAAGGGTCTGATGACCCCGGTCATCAAGGGTGCGGGCGACCTCAACATCGCCGGCATCTCCAAGAAGACCGCCGAGCTGGCCTCCAAGGTCCGCGAGAGCAAGATCAGCCCGGACGAGCTGTCCGGTGCGACCTTCACCATCAGCAACACCGGCTCGCGCGGCGCGCTGTTCGACACGGTCATCGTGCCGCCGAACCAGGCCGCCATCCTGGGCATCGGCGCGACCGTCAAGCGCCCGGTCGTCATCGAGGCCGAGGGCGGCACCGCCATCGGCATCCGCGACATGACCTACCTGTCGCTCTCCTACGACCACCGCCTGGTGGACGGCGCCGACGCCGCCCGCTACCTGGTGGCCGTCAAGGAGATCCTGGAGGCCGGCGAGTTCGAGGTCGAGCTCGGCCTGTAAGGCTCCCCGGAGGTACCGGAACCCCGCGTCGTCCCCGGACGGCGCGGGGTTCCGCGCGTCCGGGGCCGGGTCGGTGGCCGGGCGGGCCCGGGTGATCGGTAGAACGGGCGGTTCGCGGCCCCATCGCATGCGCGGGCGCGGGTGAACGGGGATGCTGGAGCGGTGATGGACGAGACCGACTTCTGGCAGATCATCGACGACACCCGGGAGGACGCCGAGGGCGACCCGGACGAACAGGCCGACCGCCTGGTGGAGCGGCTCGTCCAACTGACCCCGGACGACGTCATCGACTTCGCCCGGCTCTTCGAGGCCCGGTTCCAGCGCGCCTACCGGACCGACCTGTGGGGCGCGGCCTACCTGCTGCTGGACGGCGCCTCCGACGACAGCTTCGACTACTTCCGCTGCTGGCTGATCGGCCAGGGCCGGGACGTGTTCGAGGGCGGGCTGCACGAGCCGGACGACCTGGCCGACCTGCTCCCCGAGTTCGACGAGGAGGAGGACGGCGAGGCCGAGGACCTCGGCTACGCCGCCGACGAGGCGTACGAGCAGCTGACCGGGCTGCCGCTGCCCGAGGTGGGTGGGCGGCAGTCCGCTCGGCCGGCCGGCCCGGCGCTGGACTTCGACGACCCGGACGCCATGGCGAAACGGTTCCCCAAGCTCTGGGAGCGCTACGGGGACTGACTGCGGGCGGAAGCAGGCCGGCGGCCCGGCCGACAGGCCTGCTTCCGCGCCGGCAGGGAGGGCCGACCGGGAGGGCGGACCGGCTCAGGCGCCGGAGCCGGAGGCGCTGCCGTCCTGCTTGATGCCCTTGAGGATCTGGTCGAGCACGGAGGGGTCGGGCGCGCTCGGGTCGTCGTCCACGCCGCCCTCGAAGGCCACGTAGCCGCCGCCCTTCGCCGGGACGGCCACCAGCAGGATGTACCCCTTGGTGCCGTCCGAGGTGGTGATGTGCCAGCGGACCGCGTACCCCGAGACACCCGCCACCGTGGTGTTGGAGGAGCCGGCGTCGGTGTGCGAGGTGACGTTGTTGAAGATCGCCGACGCGTAGACGGGCATCGCCGCCTCGGCGGCCGCCCGGGCGGAGGTGCCCGAGATGGTGTCCTTCTCGATCGAGAACTGGCCGCGGATGCAGGAGCCGCCGCCCGGGCAGCTGTAGCGCCCGCTGCCCAGGAAGACCGTCGAGTGCGTGGTGTCGGTCGAGGCGTCCCAGCCCTGGTAGACCGGCACCGTGATGGAGTGCTGGCTGTCGGTCGCGGTCTCCTTGAGTACCGGGACCGGCGGCAGGCTGGGCGTGGGCGTGGGGGTGGGGGTGGGCTTCCGGGTCGGGCTCGGGCTCGCGGTCGCGGTCGGGCTCGGGTTGGTCGTCACGGTGACCGTCGGATTCGGCGCCGGGTCGGCCTTGGGGTCGCCGCCGCTGTTCAGGGCGATCGCGGCCACCACGCCGACCACGGCCAGCACGCCGAGCACGATTCCGACCACCGCGCCGGCCTTCATCCGGCCGGGCTGCGGGGGCGGCGGGTAGGAGCCCTGCGGGTAGCCGTAGGAGGGCTGGGTCTGCGCGGGGTACCCATAGCCGGGCGTGCCCTGCTGCGGGGCGCCGTAGCCGTAGGAGGGCGGCGCGGCCGGCGGCTTCGCGGACTGCCAGGAGACCTGCGTCGGGGCGTCGGCAATCTGGCCGCCGCCCGCCTGGACGGGGCGGACGTCGCTGGTCCAGGCGCTGCCGTCCCACCAGCGCTCATGGCCGGCCGTGCCGTCCGTTCCCGGTACCGGGTACCACCCGGGAGGCGTCGAGTTGCTCACGGCCGTACGGTACCCGGCGCGGCGCTACTCCAGACAGGTTGGGTTTGTCACGACTCTGCACCACCCGCACACGGAATCTGACGGATTGTCAGTGCCGTGTCAGGACGGTGCGCGCAGGGTGCGCGGGCAGTGCGCGAGCGGGGTTCGGGTCGTGCACGAGCCGGGCTGCGGGGTGCGCGGGCCGGGTGGGGTGCGCGGGCCGGGGTGCGCGGGCCGGGGTGCGCTCGGGCCGGGATGTGCTCGGGACGGGTCGGAGCTCGGCTCAGGCCGTCAGCGAGCGGGCCATCCAGATGTCGTCCACGTACACGCCGTCGATCAGGAACTCCTCGGCGAGCGAACCCTCGACGACGAAGCCGCAGGACTCGTAGAGGCGGCGGGCCGGGGCGTTGTGGCCCAGCACCCGCAGGGTGATCCGGCGGGCGCCGTCCGCCTCGGCCGCCGCGCAGCCGGCCTCGATCAGCGCCCGGCCGATCCCCCGGCCGCGGGCCTCGGCACCGACCGCGAGGCCCTGGATCTGCCGCACGTGCTGGTTGCTGGCCAGCGGCGTGGGCCGGACCACGCGGATGTAGCCGACCAGCCGACCGTCGAGCCGGGCGATCAGGAACTGGTCCGGGGTGTGGCGCTCGTCGAACACGCTGTCGTCCTCGGCGGGCTGTGGCGAGACGTCGCTCAGCCAGGACCAGGCGGCACGGTTGAGCTCGGAGAGCTCCTTCTCGTCCTCGGCCTGCGCGGGGCGGATGATCAGATCTTCGGCGTGCATGCGCGCCATGCTAATCAGCACCGCGCCGGCCGGACACGGAATTTCGGCCACCGCCCGGGCCGGCCCGTCGGTCGGGGCGCGACCCCGGGCTCACCGGCAGGACGGCTCCCGGCTGCGAGGATGGCCCCATGCGAATCGCGGTCACAGGCTCCACGGGATTGATCGGCTCGGCACTCGTCGGCTCACTGCTGGCGGACGGCCACGAGGTGGTCCGGCTGGTCCGGCACCGGTCCAGGACCGGCCCGCAGCCGGACGGGACCACGGCGATCGGCTGGAACCCCCTGCTCGGCCAGGTCGACCGGGACGGCCTGGCCGGCGTCGACGCGGCGGTGCACCTGGCCGGGGCCGGGGTCGGCGACCACCGGTGGTCGGACTCCTACAAGCGCGAGATCCGGGAGAGCCGGGTGCTCGGCACCGAGACGCTGGCCGTCGCCCTGGCCGAGCTGAAGGAGCCGCCGAAGGTCCTGGTCAGCGCCTCGGCGGTGGGCCGCTACGGACAGACCGGGGACGCGGTGATCGACGAGGACTCCCCCGCCGGGGACGACTTCCTGGCCGAGGTCTGCGTCGAGTGGGAGGCCGCCGCCCGGCCCGCCGAGCGGGCCGGGATCCGGGTGGTCCACCCGCGCACCGGGCTGGTGCTCTCCGCCGCGGGCGGGGCCGGCGGGCGGCTCTTCCCGCTGTTCAAGCTCGGCCTCGGCGGGCGGCTCGGCGACGGCCGGCAGTACTGGAGCTTCATCTCGCTGGCCGACGAGGTCGCGGCGCTGCGGTTCCTGATCGACCGGGAGGACCTCAGCGGCGCCTTCAACCTCTCCGCGCCGGAGCCGGTGACCAACGCCGAGCTGACGACGGCCCTCGGGCGGGCGCTGAACCGGCCGACGCCGTTCCCGGTGCCGACTCCGGTGCTCAAGGCGGTGCTCGGCGAGCTGGCCGTCGAGGTGATCGGCAGCCACCGGGTGGTGCCGCGGCGACTGCTGGAGGCCGGCTTCCGGTTCCAGCACCCGGACGTCGACTCGGCGGTGCGGGCAGCGCTGTAGGGCGTGTCTGACAATTCCCGCCGGGCGTGCGACGCGAATTGTCAGACACGCCCTACGGCCGGCGGAGCGGGCGGCGGCGGGTCCCGGTGCGCGTGCCGACGCGCCGGGCCGGCACGCGCGCAGCCGGTACGCGCACCGCCGGTACGCGCACCGCCGGTACGCGCAGCGGCGTACGTCAAGACGGCCACGGGGTGTACGCCCCGGCCGTCGCGCGTCCACGCGGGTGTCCGCGCCGGCCGGTACGGGCCCGCGTACGCCCGCTACGGCATCTGCGCTGGCCAGGGGCATATGCCGAGCGGGGTCGGGCGGGTCCCTGGGAGGGGGCGCACGGGAGCACACGGTGGGCGCGTCGCACGCCCCCGGTGACCGTGCGCGCCCGCCGACCCCCGAACGCGGCCGATTGGGCGCACAGTCCGTGACCGCGCCCCCGCACCGTGCCGCTCAACCCTTCCCGGAGCCCGGATCCGGCCCGATGCGCTTGTCTGACGCTCGTACTGACTGGGCATCACATGGTCGGACCGTGCCCGGCACCCCGCTGCCCGCGTCGGCCGGAGCCCCGGGAACCCAGGGAGGGAGCACGCCAGTGCCCACGTACGACTTCATTCGCCGCGCCCGCCGACAGTCCGACCCGGACGTCGTCGTGGTGGGCGCCGGACTCGCGGGCCTGGCCGCCGCCCGCGTCCTCACCGGCCA
This sequence comes from Kitasatospora sp. NPDC090091, assembly GCF_044747365.1. Classification (NCBI taxonomy): domain Bacteria; kingdom Bacillati; phylum Actinomycetota; class Actinomycetes; order Kitasatosporales; family Streptomycetaceae; genus Kitasatospora; species Kitasatospora sp. NPDC090091. Next base: position 172,692 of record NZ_JBIVDY010000001.1, on the reverse strand, counting down.
CGGCCTGAGCGTCCAGGTCCTGGAGGCCACGGACCGGGTCGGCGGCCGGATGGCCACCCGTGAGCTGGACGGCTTCCGGCTCGACCACGGCAGCCAGCTGCTCAACACCGCGTACCCCGAGCTGCGGCGGGTCCTCGACCTCGACCGCCTCGAACTGCGCCCGCTCGCGCCCGGCGTACTCGTGCACAGCGGCGGCCGCCGGTACCGCGCCGGCGACCCCCAGCTGACCGCAGCCCGCCAGGCCACCACCCGGGCGCCGCTGGGCAGTCCGCTGGACCGGGCCCGGCTGGGCGGCTGGCTCGGCAGGCTGGCCACCACCCCGGCGGGGCGGCTGCAGAGCCGGCCGGAGACCACCACCGCCCGCGCCCTGGCCGAACGCGGCCCGGCACCGCGCGCGGTCGACGGCTTCCTGCGCCCGCTGCTCGCCACCCTGCTCAGCGACCCGGCTCTCGGCACCAGCAGCCGGATCGCCGACCTGGTGCTGCGCAGCTACGCGCGCGGCCGGCTCTGTCTGCCCGCCGGCGGGATCGCGGCCGTGCCGGCCCAGCTGGCCGCCGCGCTCCCCGCCGCCACCGTGCGGACCGGGGTGGAGGTCACCGCGATCGCCGCCGACGGCGTGGAGACCGCCGGGCACGGGCGGATCGGCGCCCAGGCCGTCGTGGTGGCGACCGGTGCACGCTCCGCCGCCGAGCTGCTGCCGGGCCTGCGGGTGCCGGACTTCCACCCCGTCACGACCTACTACCACACGGCCGACCGGACGCCGATCGGCGAGCCCGTCCTGCTGCTGGACGGCGACCGGCCGGGCGGGCAACCGCCGCTGGTCTCGCACTCGGTGGTGCTCACCGAGCTGCACCCCTCGTACGCCCCCGCCGGACAGGCGCTGATCGCCACCACGGTGCTCGGCCGGCGCTCCTTCGACGCCGGCGGGCCCGCCGCACTCGAACCGGCGGTGCGCGGGCGGCTGGCGGAGCTGTACGGCACGCCGACCACGGGCTGGCAGTTCCTGAGCGTGCGGCACGTCCCGGACGCGGTACCGGCGATGCCGCCGCCGCACAACAACCGGCGTCCGGTGCGGCTGCTGGCCGGGCTCTACGTCTGCGGGGACCACCGGGACACCAGCAGCGCGCAGGGGGCGCTGGTGTCGGGCCGCCGGGCGGCGGAGGCCGTGGTCCGCGACCTCGGACTGCCGGTCGGGGCCCGGGAGGCCGCGGCGGCCTGACGCCCCTCGGGGCGGCGGGCCGGCACGGCGTGACCCGGGTCGGCCCGAGCGGCCCGGGGTCGGCCCGGGGTGCCCGGGGTGCCTCAAGGCGTGCCGGGCGGCGGTCGGGAACACGCCGCCCGGCTGCCGGGGTGGCAGCCGGGCACGTGCCAGTATGCCGATATGGCCGCTATTCGGACGGTTGCTCCGGACCCCGGACCGGTCGCCCGGTGAGCGCCGGCTTCCGGCCCGATCCGCTCACGCTGGTCCTGATCCCGGCCGCCGCCGTCGCCGCCCCGCTGCTCGCCGACCGGCTGCTGCGCTGGGTCGCCGTCCCCACGGTGGTCTTCGAGATCGTGCTCGGCACCCTGATCGGCCCGGACGTCCTGGACTGGGTGCGCATCGACCCCGCGGTCACCGCGCTCTCCCAGTTCGGCCTGGCCATGCTGATGTTCCTGGCCGGGTACGAGATCGACTTCGCCAAGCTGCGCGGCGGCCCGCTCAAACGGGCGGGCTCCGCGTGGCTGGTGACCCTGGTGGTCGCGCTCGTCGCGGGCGCGCTGGTCAACCCCGACCCGCTGAACGGCGCCTTCGCCGGACTGGTGCTCACCACCACCGCGCTCGGGACGATCATGCCGATCCTGCGCGACGCCGGGGAGCTGCCCACCCCGTTCGGCTCGCTGGTGATGGCGACCGGCGCGGTCGGCGAGTTCGCGCCGATCGTCGCGATCGCGGTACTGCTCAGCGGCAACACCCCGGGCCGGTCCGCGGTCATCCTGGGGATCTTCGCCGTCTTCACCACGGTCGCGGTGTTCTACGCCCGGCGGCCCCGCCCGGGCTGGGTGACCCGGCTGATCCGCCGCACCCTGCGCACCTCCGGCCAGTTCGCCGTCCGTTCGGTGATCCTGGTGCTCGCGACGATGGTGGCCGCCGCGATCTGGCTGGACCTGGACATGCTGCTCGGCGCGTTCACCGCCGGCATCGTCTCGCACCTGCTGCTGGCCGACGTGCCGGAGGCCACCGAGGAGGTGATCGAGGCCAAGCTGGAGGCGATCGGCTTCGGCTTCCTCGTCCCGGTGTTCTTCGTGGTCAGCGGTATGAACTTCGACCTGGAGGCGCTGCTGGACGACCCGGGCACGCTGTTGCTGGTCCCGCTCTTCCTGGTGCTCTTCGTGGTGATCCGCGGGGTGCCGGCCGCGCTGTCCTCCCCGGTCGGGCTCGGCCGGCGGGACCGGGCCGCGCTCGGTCTGTACGCCTCGACCGCACTGCCGCTGGTCGTGGTGATCACCACCATCGAGGTGGACGCCGGGCACCTGTCCTCCTCCTCCGCGGCCGCGCTGGTCGGCGCGGGCATGCTCTCGGTGCTCGCCTTCCCGCTGCTGGCGCAGCGGTTGCGCGGGGACGTCCGCCCGCCGGCCGCCGGTGGCGACCGGCCGCGGGTGAACGCCGAGAGCTGGTAGGGCAGGCGGGCGCGGGCCGGTGCGGAGCGCCGACGCCGCACCCCGCACCCGCACCCGCACCCGCACCCGGCCGCCGACGCCGACGCCGACGCCGACGATGCCGTCAGATCACCCCCGACTGGCGAGCCGTCTCCTCGAAGGCACGGGCCACCGGGCTGCCGCGGTAGGGGGTGAGGCGGCGGTGGAAGTCCCGTACGTACTCCAGCGAGCGGGCCGAGCGCATCTCCCCCGCCGCCCGCAGCGCGTCGGTGGCCATCGAGCAGGCCTCGTCGAGGTCGCCCATGCCGAGCCGGGCGGTGGCCAGCACCAGCCGGCAGAAGATCCGGCTGCGGGCGTAGGCGGGCGAGCGCAGCCGCAGCGACTTCTCGGCGTGCTGGGCCGAGGTGCGCCACTGCTGGAGGTCCCGGTAGCAGTGGGCGAACTCGTCGGAGAGCTGGGCCTCGTCGAAGTACCGGGCCCAGGAGGGGAGTTCGTCCCCGGATCGGGCCGCGGCCAGCGACCGCTCGGCCCGCACCAGCGCGGTGGTGCAGGCCCGGACGTCGCCGAGCAGGCCGTGGCCGCGCGCCTCGGCGGCGTGCAGCAGCGCCTGGACGGTGGGCGGCACGGCGGTGCCCACCCCCTGCTGGGCGACCCGGGCCAGCTGGACGGCCTCCCGGCCGTGGCCGAGGTGCACCGCCTGCTGGCTCATCGTCACCAGGACGTACCCGCCGAGCGCGCGGTCCCCCGCCGCCTGGGAGAGTCGCAGCGCCTGGACGAAGTAGCGCTGGGCCAGGCCGTGGGCGGCGATGTCGAAGGACGTCCAGCCGGCGAGTCTGGTGAGGTCGGCGACCGCGCCGAACAGCGCCCGGCCGATCTGCTCGCCGTAGCGGCCGCGCAGCATCGGCTCGGCCTCGCTCTCCAGGTAGCGGACCAGTGCCTGGCGGGCGTGGCCGCCGCCGTAGGCGTGGTCCAGCGCGCGGAAGAGGTCCCCGACCGCGCGGATCGCGGCGATGTCGCCCCGGCCGACCCGCAGCGCCGGGCGCGGCTCCCGGGCCGGGTCGGTGTACGGCGGCTCGACGGCGACCGGCGGACGCCGGCTCTGGGTCGGGACCCGGCCGAGCGCCGTCCCCGCACCGGCAGCGGCGGCACCGACTGCCGACCCGGTGGCGGCTCCGGCGGCGGCCCGCGCGGCGGCTGCACCGGCCGGGCCGGCTGCCGGGGTGCGGGCCGGGGGCGCGGCGGAGGCGCCCGGCGCACCGGCCGCGGGTGATCCGGCCGCGGCCGTGCCCGTGGGCGGTGGACCGGCCGCGTCGGGCCGGGGCAGGGTGGAGCCGTCGCGGGCGACCCGCTCGTCGGTCCGCCCGATCAGCCAGTCCCGGCTGGGGACGACCAGCCCGGCCGGGGTGAAGGCGATCCGGCGCAGCTCGGACTGCGGGCCGTTGTCCTTGCGCCACATGCTCGCCACGATGTCCACCGCCTCCTGCGGCGTCTCGGCGAACTCCAGGCCGGCGTAGACCGGGGCACAGGCGTCCAGGCCGAGGTCCTGGGCGGTGAGGCGGCGGCCGAGCCGGCGGGTGAAGACCTCTGCGATCAGCGCCGGGGTGGCCCCGCGCGGCTGCTGGCCGCGGAGCCAGCGCGTCACCGAGGTCTTGTCGTAGCGCAGGTCCAGCCCGTGTTCCAGGCCGAGCTGGTCGACCCGGCGGGCCAGGCCGGCGTGCGAGAAGCCGGCCTCCTCGATGAGCGCGGCGAGCTGGCCGTTCTGCGGCGACGGGCCGCTGTGGCCGGACGCCGGCACGGGCGGGGCGGCCACGGCCGTACCGGGCCCGTCCGGGGCGGCCACCGCGCCCTGGTGCCGGTCGGACGTGACGGACGTGGCCCGGGCGGGCACTCGCAACTCGTCGGCGGTCGGGGCGTCGGGGGCGTCCGGAAGGGCCCGGTCGACCGGACCTCGGTGCTGGTCGAGCGGGTCGAGCGGTCCGTACGCCGGGCTGTCGGTTGCAGGCAGTTGGGGCATAGTCAGTCAACACCTCTCGGACGACGCACCGGCTCCACCAGCACTTCGGCTGCCTGTGGCGACGCCCCCTGTCGGGAATCGGCGTGAATGTAGCGAGCATTCGGGCGCTATGGGTGGTTCTGACCGAGCAATCCTCCGAACGGGTGAAGCATCGGCGCCCATTGTGGGGAAGCCAGGACAGGATGGGTTTGGCTCAGGACGGGGGAACCGACGTTCGGCCGTCATAGCGATGACCACCACAGTCCACCCGGGTGCTGTAGCGGACCACTCCATAGGAGCCGGGCCTTCGGATTCCTACCGTTCTCGGCCATGGACACCACTTCAGCCCGCCCGCTGGACGGCCGCACGGCCCTGGTCACCGGCGCCGCCTCGGGCATCGGCCGGGCCTGCGCCGAGGCCTTCGCCGAGGCCGGCGCCCGGGTCTACGTCGTCGACCTCGCGGAAGGCCCGGCCCGCGAGCTCGCCGAGCGGATCGGCGGCACCGCGCTCGTCGCGGACCTCTCCGACCCGGAGGCGGTGGAGGCCCTGCCGGACGACGCCGACATCGTGGTCAACAACGCCGGCCTCCAGCACGTCGCGCCCGTGCACGAGTTCCCGATCGACCGGTTCACCCTGCTCCAGCGGGTGATGGTCGAGGCCCCGTTCCGGATCCTGCGCCGGACCCTCCCGCACATGTACGGGCAGGGCTGGGGACGGGTCGTCAACATCTCCTCCGTCCACGGCCTGCGCGCCAGCGCGTTCAAGTCGGCCTACGTGACCGCCAAGCACGCCCTGGAGGGGCTGAGCAAGACGGTCGCCCTGGAGGGCGCGCCCCACGGCGTCACCAGCAACTGCATCAACCCGGGGTACGTCCGCACCCCGCTGGTGGAGAAGCAGATCGCCGGCCAGGCCCTGGCCCACGGCATCCGCGAGGACGAGGTGGTGGAGCAGATCATGCTCGACCGCACCGCCGTGAAGCGCCTGATCGAGCCGGCCGAGGTGGCCGGGCTCGCCGTCTGGCTCTGCTCGACCCACGCCTCCTACATCACCGGCGCCAGCCTCGCCATCGACGGCGGCTGGACCGCGCACTGAGCGACGCGACAGAAGGAACGAGGAAGAGGAACCATGACCGCCTCCGCACCCGCATCCGCCCCGGCAGCGGGCCGCTCACTCCCGAGAGTGGTGGCCGCCAGCCTGATCGGGACCACCATCGAGTGGTACGACTACTTTCTCTACGGAACAGCAGCCGCGCTCGTCTTCAACAAGCTGTTCTTCCCCACCAGCGATCCGCTGACCGGGACGCTGCTCTCCTTCCTCACCTATGCGATCGGGTTCGCCGCCCGCCCGCTGGGCGCGCTGGTCTTCGGCCACTTCGGGGACCGGATCGGGCGGAAGAAGCTGCTGGTGGTGAGCCTGCTGCTGATGGGCGGCTCGACCACGCTGATCGGCTGCCTGCCCACGTACGACTCGATCGGGGCGGCCGCGCCGGTCCTGCTGACGGCCCTGCGGCTGGTGCAGGGCTTCGCGCTCGGCGGCGAGTGGGGCGGCGCGGTGCTGCTGGTGTCGGAGCACGGGGACCAGCGGCGGCGCGGGTTCTGGGCCTCCTGGCCGCAGGGCGGCGCGCCGGCGGGGAACCTGCTGGCGGCCGGGGTGCTGTCGCTGCTGACCACGGTCCAGTCGGACGCGACCTTCCTCGCCTGGGGCTGGCGGGTGCCGTTCCTGCTCTCCGCGGTGCTGGTCGGCGTCGGGATGTGGATCCGGCTGGCGGTGGACGAGTCGCCGCTGTTCAAGGAGGCGCTGGCGCGGGCCGAGGCGCGCAAGGGCGCGCAGGCGGAGGCCGAGCAGCCGCCGCTGGTCGCGGTGCTCCGGCACCACTGGCGCGAGGTGCTGGTGGCGATGGGCGCCCGGATGGCGGAGAACATCTCGTACTACGTGATGACCACGTTCGTCCTGGCCTACGCGGTGACGCACGTTCACCTGCCCAAGCAGACCGCACTGAACGCGGTGCTGATCGCCTCGGCGGTCCAGTTCGCGCTGATCCCGGTCTTCGGGGCGCTCTCCGACCGGGTCGGGCGCAAGCCGGTGTACCTGGTCGGTGCGGTGGGCGTCGGAATCTGGGCCTTCGTCTTCTTCGGGCTGGTGGACACCAAGTCGTTCGGCGGGCTGGTGCTGGCGGTGACGATCGGGCTGGTCTTCCACAGCGCGATGTACGCACCGCAGGCGGCGTTCTTCTCCGAGCTGTTCGCCACCCGGATGCGCTACTCGGGCGCCTCGATGGGTGCCCAGTTCGCCTCGGTCGCCGCCGGCGCGCCCGCGCCGCTGATCGCCACCGCGCTGCTGAAGGACTACGGCAGCTCGACGCCGATAGCGGTGTACGTGGCGATCGCCGCCCTGGTCACCGTGGGGGCCGTGCTCTGCGCCCGGGAGACCCGCGGCCGGGACCTCGCGGACGTCGGGACCGGGCCGGAGCCCACCGAGCAGGCGGCCGCGGTCGCGAAGCCCGCCACGGCCTGACGACCCCTCGTCGGCCCCTGCCCGACGCTCACCCGGCGCCGGCGCTCGCCTCCCTCGCGAGCGCCGGCCCGTCGTACCCCTGGCGTACCATCGCGCTTCCCGCTCACTGCGATTGGCGGCCCGCCCCATGACCGATCCCCACGCCGGCCCGGCACCGGCGCTGCGCCGACTGCTCGACCTGCTCGCCTCCGGCGCCGCCACCGAGGACTTCGCCGACGTGCTGGCCGACGCCCGGCGCCGGGGGGCCCCGGCCGCGGTGCTGAGCGAGATCGACGACGCCACCTGGCAGGCCCTTCGGGTGCACCGGACGCTGCGTCAGCACCGGCGCCGCGAGGCCGAGCTGACCGCCCTCTTCGACACCGCCGGGGACCTCGCCGCCTCCCGGGAGCTCGACACCGTGCTGCAGGCGATCGTCCGCCGGGCCCGGATGCTGCTCGGCACCGACACCGCCTACCTGACCCTCCCGGACGAGGCCGCCGGCGACACCTACATGCGGGTGACGGACGGTTCGGTCTCCGTGCTCTTCCAGAACCTGCGGCTCAGCCTCGGCGACGGCCTCGGCGGCCTGGTCGCGCAGACCGCCCGCCCGTACGCGACCCCGGACTACCGGACCGACGAGCGGTTCCACCACACCGGCACCATCGACGCGGGCGTCCTGGACGAGGGCCTGGTGGCGATCATCGGGGTCCCGCTTCTGCTCGGCGGGCAGGTGATCGGGGTCCTGTTCGCCGCCGACCGCTCACCGCGGGCCTTCTCCCCCGACGAGGTCGCGCTGCTCTGCACGCTGGCCGCGCACGCCGCGATCGCCCTGGACACCGCCAAGTCGCTGGCCGACACCCGGGCCGCGCTGGCCGAGCTGAACTCCGCCAACGAGCTGATCCGGGCCCACTCGGCGGCCGTCCAGCGCGCCGAGCAGGGCCACGACCGGCTCACCGACCTGGTGCTGCGCGGGGCCGAGGTGCCGGACGTGGCCGCCGCGGTGGCCGCCCTGCTGGGCGGCGAGATAGCCGTACTGGACACCGGGGGCGAGCCGCTGGCCGGCCGGGCGGCGACCGCCGAGGGGCTGGCCGAGGCGGTCGCCGCGTCCCGGACCGAGGGCCGCTCGGTCCGGCACGGCGAGGCCTGGGTCTGCGCGGTGCTGGCCGGCCAGGAGCCGCTCGGCACCCTGGTGCTACGCGGCCGCCCGGACCTCGACGACGCCGACCGGCGGCTGTTCGAGCGGGCGAGCGTGGTGACCGCGCTGCTCCTGCTGCTGCGCCGCTCGGTGGCCGAGGCCGAGAACAGGGTCCGCGGCGAGCTGCTCGCCGACCTGCTCACCGCCCCCGACCGCGACCCGGCCGGGCTGACGGCGCGCGGCCGCCGGCTCGGCGTCGACCTCGGCCGCCCGCACGTGGTGCTGGTCGCCGAGCCGGCCGGCGCGCCCGGCACCGCCGCCACCGACCGCAGCCGGCTGGCCGGCGCCGCCGAGCGGTACCTGTTCGGCTCGCGCGGGATCGGCGCCGAGCACGGCGAGACCGTCGTCCTGCTCGTCCCGGCCGACGGCGCCCCGCCCGGTGCCCGCGGGCCCGATGGACCGGACGCCGCGGACACCGCCCGGCTGGCGGCCGAGCGGGCCGCCGAGCGGCTCGCCCGGCTCGCCGGGTTCCCGGTCACCGTGGGCGCCGGCCGCCCGGCCGCCGGCCCGGTGGCACTGGCCGCCGCCCACGCCGAGGGCCTGCGCTGCGTCCGGGCGCTGCGGGTGCTGGGCCGGTCCGGCGAGGGCGCCTCGGCCCGGGCGCTCGGGTTCCTCGGCGTGCTGCTCGGCGACGGCCACGACGTGGACGGCTTCGTCGGCGCGACGCTCGGCCCGCTGCTGGACTACGACGCCCGGCGCGGCACCGAGCTGGTCCGCACCCTGCGCGCCTACTTCGACTGCGGCGGCAGCCTGACCCGGGCCAAGGACGAGCTGCACGTCCACGTGAACACCGTGGTGCAGCGGCTGGACCGGGTCGAGGTGCTGCTCGGACGGGACTGGAACCACCCCGAGCGCTCGCTGGAACTCCAGCTCGCGCTCCGGCTGCAGCTGCTCTCGGGCGCCTGAACGGCGCCACCGGCCGGGGCGTACAGTGGCGAGGTTGGTCTCGAACGCCTGGCAAGGAGCAGCAGTGACCACGGAGCGCAACGAGGTGGGCGCATGAGCAAGGACATACGGTTCGTGCGCATGGGCATGGGCGAGAGCGCGGTCCCGTACCAGGAGGCCTGGGAGGAGCAGCAGCGGCTGCACGCCCTCCGGGTCGCCGACGAGATCCCCGACACAGTGCTTCTGCTGGAGCACCCGCCCGTCTACACCATGGGCCGGCGCACCAACCCGGCCGACCTCCCGCTGGACGGCACGCCGGTGGTCGAGGTCAACCGGGGCGGCGAGATCACCTGGCACGGCCCCGGCCAGCTGGTCGGCTACCCGATCGTGAAGTTGCCCGAGCCGATGGACGTCGTGGCGTACGTGCGGCGGCTGGAGGAGGCGCTGATCCGGGCCTGCGGCGAGTTCGGCGTGGAGACCACCCGGGTCGAGGGCCGCAGCGGCGTCTGGGTGCTGGGCGAGACCATCCCGGACGCGGTGGTGGACCCGTCGCAGGTCGTCGACATCGGCAAGCTCACCCTGCGGATGGGCCTGCCGCTGGGCATCGACCCGCGGCTGGCCGGCCCCGAGTACGCTCCCTCCAACGCCGGGCAGCGCGGCGACGACCGCAAGCTCGCCGCGATCGGCGTGCGGGTCTCGCGCGGGGTGACCATGCACGGCTTCGCGCTCAACTGCGACCCCGACATGACCTGGTTCGACCGGATCGTGCCCTGCGGCATCCGGGACGCCGGCGTGGCCTCGCTCGCCGGCGAACTGGGCCGGGACTTCCCGGTCGGCGAGGCGCTGACCGCGGTCGAGAAGCACCTGGCGGACGTCTTCGCCGAGCTGCCGGAGCCGGCGTCCGGCCGCTGAGCCCCCGGGGCTCCGGGCCCGGTCCCCGACCGGGCCCGGGGAATCTACCCGCCGGTAGCACTGTTGCCCTGCGATTGCGGGCCGCAGGCCCGGCGAAGGCCGTACAAGCACAGGCGTACCCTGGGGGTACCCCGTCTAGTTCTAGGAGTCGCACGTGTCCGCTGTCGCGCCCGACGGCAGGAAGCTTCTCCGCCTGGAGGTCCGCAACAGCGAGACCCCCATCGAGCGGAAGCCCGAGTGGATCAAGACCCGCGCGAAGATGGGCCCGGAGTACAACGCCCTCCAGTCGCTGGTGAAGAAGGAAGGGCTGCACACGGTCTGCCAGGAGGCCGGCTGCCCGAACATCTTCGAGTGCTGGGAGGACCGCGAGGCCACCTTCCTCATCGGCGGTGACCAGTGCACCCGCCGCTGCGACTTCTGCCAGATCGACACCGGCAAGCCCGCCGAGTTCGACCGGGACGAGCCCCGCCGCGTCGCCGAGTCCATCGTGACCATGGACCTCAACTACGCCACCATCACCGGTGTCGCCCGCGACGACCTGGAGGACGGCGGCGCCTGGCTGTACGCCGAGACGGTGCGCCAGGTCCACGCGATGACGGCCGAGCGCGCCGCCGGCCGCACCGGCGTCGAGCTGCTCATCCCCGACTTCAACGCGGTGCCGGAGCAGCTGGCCGAGGTCTTCTCCTCCCGCCCCGAGGTGCTGGCGCACAACGTCGAGACCGTCCCGCGGATCTTCAAGCGGATCCGGCCCGCGTTCCGCTACGAGCGCTCGCTGGACGTCATCACCCAGGCCCGCGCGGCCGGGCTGGTCACCAAGTCCAACCTGATCCTGGGCATGGGCGAGACCCGCGAGGAGGTCAGCCAGGCGCTGGCCGACCTGGTCGGGGCCGGCTGCGAGCTGATCACCATCACCCAGTACCTGCGCCCGTCGCTGCGCCACCACCCCGTGGAGCGCTGGGTGAAGCCGCAGGAGTTCGTCGAGCTGCAGCAGGAGGCCGAGGAGCTCGGCTTCGCCGGGGTCATGTCCGGCCCGCTGGTGCGCTCCTCGTACCGCGCCGGGCGGCTGTACCGGCAGGCGCTGGACCACCGGGCGCAGACCGCGGTCTGACGGCCGCAGGGGCCGGCCGGGCCCGTTCGCACCGGCCGGATTGCGCCATCCGAAGGGGCGGAGCCACGGCTCCGCCCCTTCCGGTTCATCGGGCTTTGACTGGAAGGTCACGGCCTGGTAACACGGGGTGGTGACGATGGGGGCGTTCGAACCATTTCCACCACGAGGGGAGCTGTTCGACATGCAGGTCGGCATCCGGTCGGTGGGCACCGCGTTGCGGCTGGCCGAGAGCGTTCTGCTGGCGGGCGGCCAGCGCCAGGCGCGGCGCAACGCCTGGGCCGCGGTCTGCGAGAACCGCCGGTACGCGGCGGCCCGGGAGCGCGACGCGCTGCCCGTCGGACCGGCCGCGGAGGCCGCGCGGCGCTGAGACCGGTACCGCTGCGCGACCGCACGGGTTCACCAGGGTCACGTTCTGGGCGAACGGGTACCCGGGCTTGGATATCCCGTACCCACGGCACGTACCATGAGCGTTATGGCGAGGGAAACATCCGAGAACCCCGGGCGACTGAAGCAGATCCGCCTGGCGTACACCATGACCAAGAAGGTCGACACCAAGATCGGCCTGATCATCGCCGGCGTCGGCCTGCTGACCTTCGGCGTGTTCCTCGCCATCGGCTTCGCAATCGACCACCCTGTCTACCTGGGCATCCTGGGCTTCATCGTGGCCTTCCTGGCCATGGCGATCGTCTTCGGGCGCCGGGCCGAGCGCGCCGCGTTCGGGCAGATGGAGGGCCAGCCGGGGGCCGTAGCGGCGGTGCTGAACAACATCCGCCGCGGCTGGAGCGCCAGCTCCACCCCGGTCGCGGTGACCCGCAACCAGGACGCGGTCTACCGCGCCGTGGGCCGGGCCGGCATCGCGCTGATCGGTGAGGGCAACCCGAACCGGGTGCGCCAGCTGCTGGCCTCCGAGAAGAAGAAGATGTCCCGGGTCGTCGGCGACGTCCCGGTCTACGACATCGTCGTGGGCAACGGCGAGGACGAGGTCCCGCTGAAGAAGCTGCAGATCCACCTGATGCGGCTGCCGCGCGCGATCACCCCGGCCCAGGTCACCGAGACCAACGACCGGCTGCGTGCGCTGGGCGACCTGCTCTCCAAGGCGCCGATCCCCAAGGGCCCGATGCCCAAGGGCGCCCGGATGCCCAAGGGCGGCCAGACCCGCTGATCCACCCTCCCCATCGAGACGAGACGGCCCCGCCGCGGAACCTCCGCGGCGGGGCCGTTCGGTGTTTCGGGGGCCGGCGGGCGGCCGGGGCTTCCGGGGGTCCGGGCGCCAGAGCGCCGGGGGCCGGAGCGCCGGGGGCCGGAGCGCCGGGGGCCGGCCGGACCGGGCCTAGATGCGGACCTCGACGGTGCCGACGGCCTTGTCGTGCAGGCCGCGGGTGTCCCGGTCCCAGACCAGGGCCGGCACCAGCAGGCAGAGCAGCAGGGTGCGCAGCATCACCTGCGGGATGGTGGCGCGGCTGCCGTCCAGGCGCACCACCCGGAGGCCGAACAGCCGCTTGCCGACCGTCGTCCCGGTCGTGGCGAGCAGCACCGCGGTGACGGCGAAGAAGAGCGGGGTGGTCCACAGGTTGGCCGAGCCCGGGGAGCCCTTGGCGATCAGCCCGAAGGCGACCAGGGAGACCAGCCAGCCGTCGACGAACAGCGCGCCCAGCCGGCGGCCCGGTCCGGCGACCGAGCCGGTGCCCTCCTTGGGCAGCCCGAGGCGCTCGCCGCGGTAGCCGAAGTCGGCGCCCATCTTCTCGGCGGCCGCCTTCGGGCCGTCGATCCACGATCCCAACGCTTCTCTGGTGTCCACGAATCCACACTAACCGGGCGTACACCGGGAGCCGCCACCGACTCCCCCGGAGGGTGAATCGGGCCTCCCCGGGCTTTCCGCCGGAGCCGCCAAGTGGTCCAGACCACTTCGGCAGCGCCGCCTGGGCGGGCGAAGCGATTTGCCCCGGAGCGTACGGCTTTGCCGCCTGTTCAACGGCGGCGGTTAACATTCAGGAAACGACCGGGTCACCGGTTGGAAACGGGCCATTCCTAGGGTGAGCCCCATTCGCACGCCGAGGAGGATGGATGTTCAACAACGCCGCCGAAGTGAAGCAGTTCATCCAGGACAACGATGTGAAGTTCATCGACGTCCGGTTCTGCGATCTCCCGGGCGTCATGCAGCACTTCTCCGTGCCCGCCGCGACCTTCGACCCGGCCGACACGCTGATGTTCGACGGCTCGTCGATCCGCGGCTTCCAGGCCATTCACGAGTCCGACATGGCGCTCGTCGCCGACCTGGCCACGGCCCGGCTCGACCCGTTCCGCAAGGACAAGCACCTCAACATCAACTTCTTCATCCAGGACCCGGTCACCGGCGAGGCCTACAGCCGCGACCCGCGCAACGTCGCCAAGAAGGCCGAGGCCTACCTCGCCTCCTCCGGCATCGCCGACACCGCGTTCTTCGGCCCCGAGGCGGAGTTCTACGTCTTCGACTCGGTCCGCTTCGAGACCAGCGCCAACGCGTCCTTCTACCACATCGACTCCGAGGCCGGCGCGTGGAACACCGGCGCCGCCGAGGGCGACGTGCGCGGCTACAAGGTCAAGTACAAGGGCGGGTACTTCCCGATCCCGCCGGTCGACCACTTCGCCGACCTGCGCTCCGAGATGTCCCTGGAGCTGGCCGCGGCCGGTCTGGAGGTCGAGCGCCAGCACCACGAGGTCGGCACGGCCGGCCAGGCGGAGATCAACTACAAGTTCAACACCCTGCTGCACGCCGCCGACGACCTGATGCTGTTCAAGTACATCATCAAGAACGTCGCGTGGCGCAACGGCAAGACCGCCACCTTCATGCCGAAGCCGATCTTCGGCGACAACGGCTCGGGCATGCACGTCCACCAGTCGCTCTGGACCGAGGGATCCCCGCTCTTCTACGACGAGCAGGGCTACGCGGGGCTCTCCGACACGGCCCGCTACTACATCGGCGGCCTGCTCCGGCACGCCCCGTCGCTGCTGGCCTTCACCAACCCGTCGGTGAACTCCTACCACCGGCTGGTGCCCGGCTTCGAGGCGCCGGTCAACCTGGTCTACTCCCAGCGCAACCGCTCGGCCGCGATCCGCATCCCGATCACCGGCTCCAACGCCAAGGCCAAGCGCATCGAGTTCCGCGCGCCGGACCCGTCGTCCAACCCGTACCTGGCCTTCTCGGCGATGCTGATGGCCGGCCTCGACGGCATCAAGAACAAGATCGAGCCGCTGGAGCCCGTCGACAAGGACCTCTACGAGCTCGCGCCGGAGGAGCACGCCAACGTCCCGCAGGTGCCGTCCTCGCTGCCGGCCGTGCTGGAGGCGCTGGAGGCCGACCACGAGTACCTGCTCGCGGGCAACGTCTTCACCCCGGACCTGATCGAGACCTGGATCGACTTCAAGCGCACCAACGAGATCGCCCCGATCGCCCTGCGCCCGCACCCGCACGAGTTCGAGCTCTACTACGACCTGTAGGGGCACCGCCGACCTGCGGAAGCGCAGGTCGGCCTCTCACCGTTTCCGCAGGTCAGCACCTCGCTGACCTGCGGAAACTTCGTGCGCCCGACTCACATCGAAGGCGGTGTAGCGGAGATGCGCCCGCCGCCTGAACAGCGTCACCGGCCTCCCAGCCCTCTTGGGCGGTCTCGGCGCGGGCTGAGCGCCATCGTTGGCGGGGCCGTGGCACCCCAACGGCGCCGCACGTCCGGCAACCCGGCTCACGCCTGCACCTGACCGCCCTTCAGGACACCACCGCAGGCCAAGCTCTCCGAGGGGGCGACTTTGTCGATCCGACCAGCGACCAACCGCTCTGTGAGTCCGCTGTCCGGCAGGGTCGCCAATGCCTCGCGCAGCGAACAAACCAGGAAATCGGGATCGATCCGGTTCACATAGGTTGGGAGTCCGTGCAAACCGTTCTCCAGGTAGTGGACGTCCCCGTGTGCCGCATTGACTCTGCGCGGCCACCAGCGCGGCCCTCACCGGCCAGCACCTCATCCACTACCCGGACCAGCTGCTCCATCCACTGCGCCAGTGCTCCCTCACCTGGCCCACCTGGACACGCCGAATCCGGCAACTATCCCACGTCGGTCACCCCCCGTGTGTACTTGTTACGTCAGTCACCGGACATCACCACAGCGCCCCGACGAGAGCCATATCGCCCCTGGGCGCTCTGACGAACGAGCTGTTCGAAATCCACAGCTCCACGAAGCAGGCCTCTGCAATGATCGGACTACTTCTGGGCGGGACCGAGCTGGGGGAAGACACCGATGACCGATTCCGCGCTGGCCAACGGCGAGGAAGAGCCTCTGGGGCGAGCCTCCTACCTGATCGAGGGACGGCGGGTGCTGCTCGCCGACCTTGTCAACGCGGGCCTGCTGGCCCCCGGAACACAGCTCACGTTCTGGCGTAAGCGATCCGGAGATGCACACCACGCCCGGGTGACCGAGGACGGCAGGATCGAGCTGGTCGACGGCCAGCGTTTCAAATCCCCCTCCACGGCAGCTGCTGCGGCCACGGGGCGAGGGCCCTACGACGGGTGGACCGCCTGGGCACTGGACGACGGCACCCTGCTGGACGTTCTGAGACAGACCCTCCTGGACACAGCGGCGGAGCTGCCGCCTTCCGGCGACGTCGCGGCGGACGGATCCGCCGCCCGTCACGCCCGGTTGAAGGAGGCCCGAAAGCAGGCGGACGCCGACACACCGATCACCCTCACCGTCCGAGATCTGCTGGGCTGGTGGGGGGCCTCCCGGCGCGGTTACTTGGTCACCGAGCAGGTGGCCACCGAATTGGCCAACCACGGCCTGTCCACCGTGCCGGACTTCACAGCCGTGGGGATCGACGATCGGGTCGCCTTGACCGGACCCTCCGGGGACACCGAGGACGCGGAGGAGAAAGCGGCTGAGCAGGAGCCGGCGACGGGGCAAGAAGAGCCGAGGACGTCCGGCGCACCAGGACCCGGCACCACATCCGGCGACGAAGGGGAAGGGAGCGAGCCGATCCAGGGGCAGACGGTCGGCAACCTGCCCTCAGCACTCAAGGGAGTGGTATCGGTGGCCTCCTCGGCGAGCTTCGAGGAGGTGTTCACCAAGATGCGGCTCAACGGGTACTCGCAACTGCCGGTGCTCAACGGACCCCGGAATCTGCGGGGAGCCGTCACCTGGGAATCCATCGCACGAGCGCGCTACGCGGACGCCGCGGCGCCTTTTGCGGATGCCATCGTCGATGCTCACGCGGTCAGCTACGCCGACCACCTGATCGACGTCCTGCCCGACCTGGAACGGTTCGGCTTCCTCTTGGTCAAGGACCAGACGAATCAGATCGCCGGAATCATCACCGTCGCCGACGTGGCCGCCGAATACGGTGCCACGGCCCGGCCGTTCCTGCTGATCGGTGACCTTGACCGACAACTACGCCGGGTCATCTCGGAAGGTCTGGACCTTGCAGAGGTGATCACGCTCTGCGATCCGGACGGACTCCGGAAGCTCAGCTCCTTCGACCAGTTGTCTTACGGGGACTACCAGCAGGTCCTGAGCAACCAGAAGCAGTGGGACAGGCTGAAGTGGCCGTTGGACCGCAGGTCCTTCACGGCCCGCCTCGACGAACTCCGGGAGATCCGCAACGAGCTGATGCACTTCAACGACAAGGACAAGGCCGGCGATTCGGCGATACCGATGCTCCGCAACATGATCGAACTACTGCGTGAGCACGGCGGCTGATGCGCAGCGCTTGCCCGACCGCGGTCGGGCAAGCGCTGCGACAGAACCGCCTCCCGCGAGCAGGAACGAAGTATCGAAGGCCCTCGCTCTGTAATAGAGGCTGTCTTACACTAAGACCATGAAGCCGACCCGAGCCGGGACGACCGAGAACATCTCCGTATCCATGCCCACCGAGCTGGTCAGTGAGCTCCGCTCTCGAACCGGCCGTCGTGGGCTGTCCAGCTACATCACCGAGGCTGTCAGGCACCAACTCGCCATGGACGGACTCGCCGAGATCGTCGCGTCGCACGAAGCGGAACATGGCGCGCTCACGGAGCAGGAGATCGAAGCCGCTCGTCGTGAGCTGTTCGGAGAGCAGAACGCCGGTGAAGTCGAACGGGGCGCTGCGTGAAGGAGCAGCCGGCCCGGTCGCTGGTACTCGACTCCGAGGCGCTCTCCCTGCTCCTGCGCAACGACCGCAGGATGGCGGCTCGCATCGAGGCGTCCCGGCAGGTCGGAGTGCCTGTCCTTGTGTCGGCACTGACCATCGTCGAGGCAGCACAGGGAAAGACCGACCTATCGCGCCTGAAATGGGTGCTCTCCCGGCTGCGGGTGGAACCGGTCAGCCAGGAGGACTCCCTGGCCGCGGTGGCGCTGCTCCGGGACGCCGGCGGGCTGCACGGGCACAAGTACGCCATCGACGCTCTCGTAGCTGCACTCGCTCTACGAGCCCCAGCCCCCGCTGTCGTCCTGACCTCCGACCGCGACGACTGGTCGAAGCTCTGCGGAAGCCGCGTGATCATCAGAGAGGTGTGAGCACCGCCGACTACCGAGTCTGCAACTTCACTGGCGTCAGTGGCAGGCCGCGCACCTCGCCACATCAACTGCGCGCTGGGTTTCACGAGCGATTCGGACGCCGCGTACGAGTCGGTTCGAACACCGGTCACGCTTTGTGGCTAACGAGCGGGGCAACATCCCCAGCACCGCTCGGCACTACTCACCGCATCCCATCGTCATCGCCGCCGCGTGTGCACTGACTGCGAAATGATCTTCCATGCGACTGACGTTTCCGCAGGTCAGAGGCATGTTCAATCAGAACTACGACCTGTAGGCCGTACCGCCCCCGGGCCCCGCGCCGACTCCGCACATCGAAGCCCCCGTCCCGAAATCACTTGCCGGGGCGGGGGCTTCGGCGTGCAGAATCGGCGCCATGGCGAGCAGGACGAAGACCACCCCGACCGTGTACATCTCGGTGGACGTCGAGGCGGACGGGCCGATCCCCGGGCCGTACTCGATGGTCAGCCTCGGCGCGGCGGTGGCCGGGTGGCACACCGCGGAGGGGTTCCGGCGGCCGGCCGGCGGGGCGGCCGGGTTCTACCGGGAGCTGCGGCCGATCAGCGAGGAGTACGACCCCGAGGCACTGGCGGTGTCCGGGCTGGAGCGGGCGGCCCTGCTGGCCGGCGGGACGGACCCCGGGGCCGCGCTGCACCAGTTCGCCCAGTGGGTGGAGCAGGTCCGGGAGGGGCCCGACGGGCGGCGGTACCGGCCCGTGATGGTGGCCTACCCGGCCGTCTACGACTGGCAGTTCGTGTACTGGTACCTGATCCGGTTCACCGGCTCCAGCCCGTTCGGGCACTCGGGGTGCCTGGACGTGAAGACGCTGTACGCGGCGCGCGCGGGCGTGCCGTTCGCGGGCATCGGCAAGCGCTCGATGCCGCCCGCCCTGCTGCCGGACCTCCCCCACACGCACAACGCCCTGGACGACGCCCGTGAGCAGGCGGTGCTGTTCGCCAACCTGATGGAGTGGGGCGGGCCCACGCCGGGGTGAGGGGCGCCGGTGGCGTCGCGGGCCTCGCTCACGCCGGCGGTGAGGCCTCCCGCCCCGGTCCCGGCTCGGGCCGGGGTCGTGTCGACCCGGCCGGCGACCGGCGTCCAGGTCAGCGGACGGTGACAGGCAGGGTCTCGTAACCGCGCAGGACCAGGCGGTCCCGCCGGGTCGGCACGCCGCCGGGAGCGAGCCGGGGGAAGCGGTCGAGCAGCGCCGGGAAGGCGACCTCGGCCTCCGTCCTGGCCAGCTGCGAGCCGAGGCAGAAGTGCGCGCCGCCGCCGAAGCTGAGCGGCTGGATGTCGGTGCGGGCGGGATCGAACAGCTCCGGCCGGTGGTGGCGGGCCGGGTCGTGGTTGGCCGCGCCCAGCAGGACCAGCACCATGGTGCCTGCCGGGGCCGGGACGCCGGCCACGTCCAGCCCGTCGGCGGCGGCGATCCGGGTGGTGAGCTGGACCGGCGAGTCGAAGCGCAGCACCTCGTCGGTGAAGATCGCGGGGTCCACGGCACCGGTGCGCAGCCCGGCCGCCGCCTCCGGGTGCCGGAAGGCCAGTGCGAGGCCGTTGCCCAGCAGGTTGGTGGTGGTCTCGAACCCGGCCACCAGCAGCAGCACCAGGTTGGCCAGCAGCTCGGCGCCGGAGATCCGCCCGGGCGCGTCGGCGGCGATCCGGGCGAGGTCGCTCACCAGGTCGTCCTGGGGCCGGGCCAGGCGCTCGGCGACGAGCTCGGTGAAGTAGCCGGCCAGCTCGTCGGCGGCCAGGTCGGAAGCGCCGAGTTCGTCGAGGTCCTGGACCAGCTCCAGGGCGACGGCGAGGTCCTCCGCGAGGGTGCGGAAGCGGTGGTGGTCCCGCGCGGGAACGCCGAGCAGCTCGCAGATCACCTCGACCGGCAGCCGGAATGCGAAGGCGTCCATGAAGTCGACCGGCGAGCCGTCCGCGCCCTGCTCGGCCAGGCGGTCCAGCAGCCGGCCGACCGCCGCCTCCACGGCCGGCCTGAGCGCGGCCACCCGGCGGGCGTTGAACGCGGAGGCGACCAGCGAGCGGACGCGGGTGTGGTCGGGCCCGTTGCGCTGCAGCATCGAGCGGCCGAACAGGGTGACCGAGGTGTGCCGAGCCAGCTGGGGATCGGCCCGCAGCCGGGCCTCGACGTCCTCCGGGGCGAAGGCCGGGTTGCGCAGCACCTGGTTGGTGGCGGCGTGGCCGATCGCGAGGACGACGCCGGGCCCGGCCGGGGCGGCGGCGCCGAGTTCGTGCGCCCGGGCGTACAGCGGGTACGGGTCGGCCCGGCCCTCCGTGGTCATCAGCTGCCCGATGATCGCTTCGCCGTCCATCCGGTTCTCCCCTCCCGAGACCCCGCGTCCTGCATCGTGAACCGCCGCCCCCCGTCCGGAGTTCCCGCCGGACCTCCCGGGGCGCGTTCACGGATGCCGGTCCGCCCGCAGGCAGAGCCGGTCGGGCACGCCGGTCGGAAGGGGGCGGCCGGGACGGGCGGTCGGTAGGCTGGCCGCATGGAGATCTGGATCAACCCGCGCTGCGGGAAGTGCCGTGCGGCGCTGGGGACGCTGGAGTCCGTCGGCGCCGAGTACACCGTGCGGCGCTACCTGGAGGACCCGCCGACCGCCGCCGAGCTGGAGCAGGTCCTGGAGCGGCTGGCACTGGAGCCGTGGGACATCACCAGGCTCGACGAGCAGGCCGCCAAGGACCTGGGCATGAAGCAGTGGACCCGCGAGCCGGGCGACCGGGCGCGCTGGATCGCAGCGATGGCCGAGCACCCGATCCTGATCCAGCGCCCGATCATCACCGCCGACGACGGCCACGCCGTGGTGGCCCGCACCCCGGAGGCCGTCAAGTCCGTACTGCCGTAGGGCAGTCACCCCCCAGGGCCTGGGCGCGGCCGGGGACCGCGCGTCGCCGTCACTCCCGCCGGACGCGCTGCACCGGCTGCCCCGGCCGCCAGGACGTGATCCAGACGTGCTCGTCCTCCACGGTGGTGTGCACCACCTGCTCCAGCTCCAGCCGGAAGGCCTGGAACGGGCCCGGCGGCGGCTCCGGCAGCTCGGCCACCCAGGCGGCGATCTCGACCTCGTCGGTGATCTCCACGGCCCGGCCGGAGAGCTTGGAATCGCCGCCCGTCAGGGTCTCGTCCCCCGGGTGGGCGTGCAGCGCGAAGCGGGCGTCCCGCTGGAGGTCGCGCGCCTTCATCGCGCCGTACATGGACCCGAAGGTGAGGTCGGCGCCGGTGAAGTCCACCTCGATGCCGCTCACCCGGGGCGAGCCGTCCTTGCGCAGCGTCGCCAGGACGTGGTGCTTGTTGGCCTCGAAGCGCGCCCGTACGGCGGGGGCCAGATCCGGAGCCTCGTCCTCGAAGTCCTGCCAGGTAGCCATGGCGCCAGTCTGGCACCCGGCACCGACGGCCGCGGTCCGGCGCGCGGCGCCGTGTCGGTGGCGGGTGCCAGACTGGCCCGGTGACCACCACGACCACGTACATCGCCTTCCTCCGGGCCGTCAACGTCGCCGGCCGGACGGTGAAGATGGAACGGCTGCGGGCCCTGTTCGGCGAGCTCGGACTCGACGGCGTCCGCTCGTACATCCAGAGCGGCAACGTCTTCTTCAGCACCGACGAGCCGGACCGCGCCGCGCTCACCCGGCGGATCGAGGAGCACCTGGAGGAGGCCCTCGGCTTCCCGGTGCCGGTACTGCTGCGCACCGTCGAGGAGGTCGAGGCGGTGCTCGCGGCCGAGCCCTTCGCGGGCATCGAGGTGACCCCGGACGTCCGACTGGTCGTCAACTTCCTCACGGAGCCGCTGCCGGCGGACTTCCCCGTCCCGTACACCTCGCCCAAGGGCGACTACGAGGTGATCGGCGCCGACGCCGGCACCGCGTACGTGGTGGTCCACCTCCGGGACGGCCGCTGGAACGCCCCGGCCAACCTGTTCGGCAAGTCCTACCGCGGCTCGGCCACGGCCCGCTTCCTGCACACCACCGCCAAGATCCTGGCCGCCGCCAGGAAGCCGTCCTGATCCGGGGTCTCCTCGGGGGCCGTGGGGGGATTCTGGACAGCCGGGGCCGGCTGCGCCGACAATCGGGCCATGAGCTCTCCTGAAATCCGGACCCACGTGGTCCGGCCGTCCGAGGCCGAGCGGGACCACGCGCTCGACGTGCTGCGGGAAGGCGCCGGCAGCGGCCGGCTGTCGCACGACACCTTCCTCGGACGGATGGAGCTGGTGCTGCACGCCAACAGCCGGTCCGAGCTGGACTCGGCACTGGCGGACCTGCCGGCCCGGAACCCGGTCGGCCGGTTCGTGCTGCGGACGGTCGGTCAGGTCTCGGCGTTCGGCGTGCGGTTGCGCGGCGCGTGGCGGCTCGAACGGCTGCCGGGGCTGAGCCTGCCGCAGGGCGGCGAGCGGCAGCTGACGATCGGCCGGGTCCCCGGTTCGGGGTTGCGGCTGCACGACATATCGGTCTCGCGACACCACGCCGAGCTGCGGCGGGAGGGCGACGACTGGGTGCTGTACGACCTCGGCTCGACCAACGGGACGCATGTGAACGGCCTGCGGATCGCGGGCGGGGTACGGGTCCGGCCCGGCGACCAGGTGCGGTTCGGCAACCTGGAGTTCCGGCTCGCCTCGGGCTGAGGCCGCCGGCCGCGCACGGCGCGGGCCCCGGGGGCGGGACTGTCGGTGGCCGGTGCGAGGATGCGGCCATGGACCAGGAGACCGTGACCCCCGCGCCCGAACCCGCCTCCGACCTGCGGCGCGAGGCCGAGGAGCGCGCCCGCGAGCTGATCCGCTGCGGCTTCCAGGAATCGGACGAGATAGCCGAGTCCCTGGCCGACGAGTTCGAGGAGGAGGGACTCTCGGCGGAGGACGCCGCGGCCGTGGTCGGCCCGCTCTGGCGGGAGCGGCTGGCCGAGCAGGCGTCCTGGCCGGAGACCACCGACGTGGACCGGCTGGCGGCGGCCTTCGACGCGCTGGAGGAGCGCGACGTCGTGGCTGCCATGGACTTCACCTGCTGTGCGAGCTGTGGCTACGCGGAGATCGGCGGCGAGGCCGAGGAGGGCTCGCGCGGCTTCGTCTTCTTCCACCAGCAGGACACCGAGAGCGCGGCCGCCGGCGGCGGGCTGATGCTCCGGTACGGCGGCTTCCGGGCCACGGACGAGCCGAAGGAGTCGGCGGAGCGGCGGACGGTGGAGATCGGCCGCGAGGTGGTCGCGGCGCTGGAGGCGGTCGGCCTGCCGGTGGAGTGGAACGGTTCGCCGGGCAAGGCGATCCACGTCACCCCGCTGACCTGGCTCAACCGCCTGCCCGACTAGCGGGTGTGCCGCCCGGCGGGTACCGGGCGGAACCGACGGGTGGCGGCGCCCGGATCGCCGGGCGAGGTGCGGCTCGGCGCAGTGGCCACGCGCGGCGGCCCGGCGGACGGACGCGCCCGGGGCCTTGCGGACGGGCGCGCCTGACAGCCTTGCGGACGGCGACCTTCGCCGCCCCCGGAGCGCCCCGCCGCCCGCAGCCCCGAGCCGTGTCAGGTCAATTCCCTAGTTCCTAGGGCCGGTTGAAGACAGGAGCACCGCCTCGACGCCGGCCAGCAGGATGGCGAGGCCGCGCTCGAAGCGCTGGTCGAAGCCCCCGAAGAGCTCCTGTCCGGCCGCGGCGGCCAGCTCGTACGCCGGGTCGATGGCGACGGCCCGCTCCCCCGGGTCGTAGCCCGGGGTCCGCTCCCCGGGCATCGGCCGGATGGCCTGCTCCTCGATCACGAAGCCGATGGTGTACGCGTAGCCGGTGGTGAACGCCTGGACGGCGTCACCGAGTTCGAACCCGGCCCGGGTGAACGCGTCGAGCATCGCATGCTGCCCCTCGGCGTGGTCCTGGTCGGTGAGCCGGGTGCCGCTGAAGACCTTGGCGCCGTCGCGGTAGCCGAGCAGGGCCGTGCGCAGGACACGGCAGGTGCCGGCCAGCGCCTCCTGCCAGCTGTCCGGCACGACGACCGGCCGGGGGGTCATCCGGCGGAGCATCTCGGTGGCCATCTCGTCCAGCAGCGCCTGCTTGTTGGCGAAGTGCCAGTACAGCGCGGGCGCCTTGACGTCCAGCTCGGTGGCGATCCGGCGCAGGGTGAGGCCCTCCAGGCCGGTCTCGCCGAGCAGCCGCAGGGCGATGTCGACGACCTGGGCACGGTCCAGCTTCGACGGCATGTCCGGCTCCTCTCCGATCCGTCGGGTCCTCGGGCGACCCCTCACTTGACAATTTAACACCGTTAAGTCCATCCTCGGGACATCGGGTAACTTAACGTCGTTAAGGAGAGCGCTCATGCGGCACACCCAGCCCTCGGACCGGATCCCGGAGCACACCGACGTCCTGATCGTCGGGGCCGGGCCGACCGGCCTCACCCTGGCCGTCGACCTCGCCCGCCGCGGCGTGGACGCCCTGCTGGTCGAGGGCGCCGGGGAGCTCTTCCCCGGCTCGCGCGGCAAGGGCCTGCAACCCCGCACCCTGGAGGTCTTCGAGGACCTCGGCGTGCTGCCGGCGGTCCTGGCGGCCGGCAGCGGCTACCCCCGGATGCTCAACTGGCAGGACGGCGAACAGCAGGGCGAGTGGGACCTCATCCAACCGAACGGGCCCGACCCGACCGTCCCGCACCCGAACATCTGGATGCTCCCGCAGTGGCGCACCCAGCAGCTCCTCGCCGACCGGCTGGCGGAGCTCGGCGGCCGGATCCGCTTCGGCACCGCCCTCGCCGGGCTGGAGCAGCACCCCGACCGGGTCGACGCCCGGCTGACCGGGCCGGACGGCACCGGGCGGACCGTCTCCGCCCGGTACCTGGTGGCCGCCGACGGCGGGCGCAGCACCGTCCGCCGCGCGGCGGGCGTGCCGATGGCCGGCGAGCGGGTCGACCCGAAGCCGGCGCTGGTCGCCGACGTCGAGGTCGAGGGCCTCGACCGGGGCAACTGGCACGTCTGGCAGCACGCGCCCGGCGGGGCCCTGCTGCTCTGCCCGCTGCCGGGCACCACCGCGTTCCAGCTCTTCGCCCAGTTCGGCGAGGACGTGGAGCCGGACACCTCGCCGGAGGCGGTGCGCGGGGTGATCGCGGCCCGTAGCCACCTGCCCGCCGAGGCGGTCGGCGCGGTGCACTGGGCCTCGGCGTTCCGGCCGCGGGCGGCGCTGGCCGAGCGGTTCCGGGAGGACCGCGTCTTCCTGGCCGGCGATGCCGCGCACGTCCACTCCCCGGCGGGCGGACAGGGCCTCAACACCAGCGTCCAGGACGCCTACAACCTCGGCTGGAAGCTCGGCCAGGTGCTGCGGCACGGCGCCCCGGAGGAGTTGCTGGACAGCTACGAGGCGGAGCGGCTGCCGATCGCCGCGGACGTGCTGGAGATCTCCACCCGGCTGCACCGCGCGGGCGGGGTGCGGGACGGCCGACTGCGGCGCGGCCCGTCGACCGAGCAGCTCGGACTCGGCTACGAGGACGGCCCGCTGACCGTCGAGGCCCGTAAGGACCTGCCGGAGGACGCGCTGCGGGCGGGCGGGCGCGCGCCCGACGCGCCGCTGGACGGCGCCGGCACCCGGCTCTTCGAGCTGTTCCGCGGGCCGCACGTCACGGTGCTGGCGGTCGGCCGCGAGCTGCCCGCGGTGCCGGCCGGGGTGCGGGCGCACCGGGTGGACGGCGGGGTGGCGGCCGCGGCGTACGGCCGGGGGCTGTTCGTCGTCCGACCCGACGGCTACCTGGGGCTCGCCACCGACGACCCGGCCGACCTGCCCGGCTACCTGGCCCGGCTGGGGATCAGCTAGGGCCGGCCGCCCCGGCGCCGGCCCGCTGCGGCATAGTCGCGAACGGCATATGCCACGCGCGTAGACCGGCGGCCCGCAAAAGGACCGGCGGTCAGTCGGCGAGGTGCTCCCGGACGTCGGCGGGGCCCCAGAGCGGGGCGGTGCAGCGCTGGTAGGTGGCCTGCCAGTGCGGCCAGTTCCGGGCCACGTCGTCGTCGCACTCCGCGATCAGCTGCTCGACCACCGCCGGCTCGACGCCGTCCAGCAGCCAGGCGAGCGCGTCGGCCGTCCCGGGCCCGTCGGCGGCGCGCAGCAGGTCCAGCAGCTCGGGCAGGCTGCCGAGCCGGGAGGAGTCGGCGAAGACCATCTCCATCCGGGGCAGCAGCTGACGCTCCTCGATCCGCAGATGGGTCTCCAGCCGGGCGGCGAGGTCCTCCATGGCGTAGGCGACCGGCCAGGCGCTGCCGGCGTCCCGGCTGGCGATCCGGACCAGGGTGGTGACCCGGGTGAACGAGTGGTCGAGGTTGTGGTGGTCCGCCTCCAGCCAGTTGAGCAGCAGCCGCAGCTCCGGGGCGAACCGGCGGACGAGCGGCCAGAGCCGGGTGTCCTGCTGCTCGTGGTGGCAGGTCAGCATGGCGGTGACGAAGTGCCAGTGCCGCAGCAGCGCCGCACCCTTCTCGTCCTCGCCCGGCTGGATCAGCCGCAGCGAGTTGGGCAGTCGCGCCAGGTCGCGGCGGAGCGCGGCGTGCACCAGGCGCAGTCCGGCGAACCGGAGGGCTTGCGGCTCCGCGTCGGCGGCCCGGTCGCGCGAGGGCTCGCCCTGGGCGGGAACGGACGGGGACGCTACGGGCAGCAGGTGGCTCGGCATGGCACTCTCTTCACGACTTGGCACGGCTGGCGGCATCGCCACGGACGACTGCGCGGCGGCGGATTGCAGTCCCACCACAGTGACCACAGTCGATCAGGCATGAATCAATGTCCGATTGACGTGCAGGTCAGCGCGTTGCGGAGCCCCGCGCCCGCCCCTTCGGCACCGCAACCCGCTGCACGCCGCCGGACGCCGCCGCACCCCACCGGACGACCCTCGAACGCCTCGGGGAAACGCCCCGGCGACGCGTCGCGGAACACCCCGGGGAACGCGTCGCGGAACGCCCCAGGGAACGCCGACGCCCCGGTGGCCGGCCCGCGCAGGGCCCGGCCACCGGGGCGTCGCACGCGGCGCCGGGGCGCCGCACAGCAGTGGGGGGGTCAGTCGCTCTGCGGACCCGCCAGGTTCTTGGAAAGCCACTGCAGCGTGTCCGGGATCATCTTCTTGAAGTCGCTGGTGAGGTGCTTGCCGCCGGGCTGCTCGTAGTACTCCAGCGCGAGCGGCGGCGCGGCCTTGGCGACCCAGGCCTTGACCAGCTTGGTCTCGAACGGGTTGGCGCCGCCGGCGGTGACCAGCATCTTCACGTCGGCCTTGCCCTGGGCGACCAGCACGTCCGGGCTGTTGGCCTGGCGCTCGGTCTCGTGGCCCTTCCAGAGCCCCGAGTCCGGGTTGAAGTAGCCGTCGATCGGGACGGCGGCCTTGAACTTGTCCGGGTGCTGGAGGGCCAGCTTCGCGCTGCAGAACGCCCCGGTGGAGGCGCCCATCAGGCCCCAGCCGTCGCGGCCCTTGATCGTGCGGAAGTTGGCGCGGACGAAGTCCGGGATGTCCTCGGCCATCCAGGTGCCCATCTTGGGCTGGCCCGGGATGTCGGCGCAGTCGAGGGCGTTCTTCTCGTCGGCGGTGAAGTTCTGCACCGGCATGATCATGATGAACGGGTGCGCCTTGCCCGCCTTGACCAGCGCGGCGTTCTCCTCCTGGATCGGCAGCTGGTTGTCGGTCCAGGTGTTGTAGCCGTTGCTCTGGCCGCCCGCGTAGAGGGTGAGGACGGGGAAGCCGGTCTTGGCGTACTTCGGGTCGTTGTACTCGGGCGGCAGCCAGATCCAGACCTTGCCGGACACGCCGGACTTGAGCCCGTTCAGCGTGGTCACCATGATCGCACCGGCAGCGGTGTCCCGGGCCTTGGTCATCGGCGCGGCCGGACCGGTCGGCATCAGCACCTTGCTCGGGGCGGTCGGGGTCGGCGTCGCAGTGGCGGTCGGTGCCGCGGCGGAGCTGCTGCCGCCCGCCGCCGGAGCGCCGGAGGCCGCCGCGCCGGTCGCGCCCGCACCGCCGCCCTTGGCGGAGTCCCCCTTCCCGCTGCCGTCCGTGCTGCCACAGGCCGCCAGCGAGGCGGCCAGGGTGAAGGCGGCGGCGCCGGTCAGCACGGCGCGGATTCGGGTGGACTGCGGCTGCACGGTGAGGACTCTCCGACCGGTGTCACGCCCGCTCCCCTCGGGAGCCGGACGGCGGCCCCCGGGTGGGGCCGGACATGACCGGGGCGCGACGTCGTCCGCGGCCCCGGGGACCGGCGCGCCGTCCCTCGCGGGGGCGCGCCGCCCTGCGATCTTATGACGTGAGTCGCGTCAAGCCGGTTGCGCTACCGCCAGCGGCATTCCAATGTTTGTTCCCGATCCGGTAAAGGGTGCGGCCAGGCCCGCCGGTCGACGGGGTTCTCGCCCCCGCCGGACGGCGGGGAGCACAGCCGGACCGGTGTCGGGGCCGCCACGGTTTGGGCCCTCGCACCAGTGACGCGCCGCTCCGGATCGGGCACGATCGGCTCGCCCGCCGCACCACGTCCGAGGAGACCGCCATGCCCCAGCAGATCGCCGTCGTCACCGGAGCCGGCAGCGGGGTGGGCCGCGCCGTGGCCGTGGAGCTGGCCGCCGCCGGCTGGCGACTGGTGCTCGCCGGGCGGCGCGAGGAGCCGCTGAACGAGACCGCCGGCCGCTGCCGGGCGGCCGCTCCGGGCGCGGACGCGGACGCGGTCGCGGTGCCGACCGACGTCACCGACCCGGAGGCGGTGGACGCGCTCTTCGCCGCGGCCGCCGGGCGGTTCGGCCGGGTCGACCTGCTGTTCAACAACGCCGGGACCTTCGGCGCGCCGACCCCGGTGGACGAGCTGGACGTCGCCGAGTGGCGCGCGGTGGTCGACCTCAACCTGACCGGGGCGTTCCTCTGCGCCCGGGCCGCGTTCCGGCAGATGAAGGCCCAGGCCCCGCAGGGCGGCCGGATCATCAACAACGGCTCGATCTCGGCGCACGTGCCGCGCCCGCAGTCGATCGCCTACACCGCGACCAAGCACGCCGTCACCGGGCTCACCAAGTCGCTGTCGCTGGACGGCCGCCCGTACCGGATCGCCTGCGGGCAGATCGACATCGGCAACGCCGCGACCGACATGACGGCGGCGATGAGCGTCGGCGTGCGGCAGGCGGACGGGCGGGTCGCGGTGGAGCCCACCATGGACGTCGCCGACGTGGCCCGCACCGTCCGGCACATGGCCGGGCTTCCGCTGGAGGCCAATGTGCAGTTCGCCACCGTGATGGCCACCGCGATGCCGTACATCGGCCGGGGCTGAGGCGCGGGGCCGCGGACAGGACCTAGTCGTCGTGCGAGTGGCGGTAGCGCCGCCGGCCGCCCTCCACGTCGAGCAGGTAGACGCTGGTGGTCGGCCAGTACTCGCCCGCCTCGGTGACGGGCAGCTCGGCCCGCAGCACCATCCGCAGGGAGGGCGGCGGGGCGGCGGCGTTCACGCGCTTGCGGTGGCCGTCCCAGCGGCCGCCGCAGAGTTCGATGTCGAGGACGACGGGGGTGGTGCTCATGCCGCGATGCTGGCAGCGTTTCACCCGACCCGGGGGTTTGAACCCCGCGAAGCCACTCGCCCGAGCGAACCTCCGGCACAACAGGCTGACGGCCGCCCCCGTCGTGTGCAGGGGGCGGCCGTCGGCCGGGCCGGGTCCGCGAACCCGGGGCGCGACCCCGGGGCGGGGTCAGTTCCGCCAGGTGTCGTTCAGCGCCACCGCGCCGGAGGCCGGCACCGTCGCGGTCCGGTTGGCCCCGGACTCCCAGGTCACCGCGCCCGAGGCGTCCTTGCGGATGTACTTGTACTCGAAGGCGGTGCCGGCGGCCATCGAGACGTTCAGCTTCCAGACCGGGTACGAGGCCGAAGAGAGCAGCAGGGCCTTGCCGGTGTCCCAGCCGCCGAGCGCGGCGGTGTTGCCCACCACGTAGATGTTCTGCCCGAACGCGGTGGTCGCGTTGACCGCGAACGAGGCGCCGCCGGTCACCGGGGTGCCGGAGCCGCCGGGAGCGCCGACGTAGAGGGCCACCGCGTCGCCCGCACCGACGGTGGCGGTGAACCGCCCGTCCGAACCGACCGTGTAGGACGCGCCGGTGCAGCCGCCCGCGGCCGGGTCGCCGTGCTGGACGTCGCAGTACGAGCCGGCCGGCAGCGAGGTCTGGAAGGTCTGGGTGACCGGTCCGGACTCCCGGTTGATCGCCACGAAGCCCTTGCCGCCGCGGCCGAAGGCGATCGCGTTGTTGCCGTTGGACCACCAGTTGGTGATGCCGGTGCCCGCCACCGCGTTGCGGAAGCCGACCATGTTGGCCACCTGCCGCCAGGCGTGGGTGCAGTTCCAGCCGTCGCTGTAGCAGGCGTTGACGGTGCCGCCGTTCGGCGGGCCGTCGTCGTGGCCGGTGAAGGCGTAGCCGGAGTAGACGTTGGGCGCGCCGTACGGGTGGGCCAGCATGAAGACGTTGGCCAGCGTGTAGGCGGAGCCGTCCTTGTAGGTCAGGGTCGAGCCGTTGCGCTCGGTGTCCCAGTTGTCGACGAAGGTGCGGGCCTTGTCGGTGGGCAGCAGCCCCGAGCCCCAGGACGCGAGGTCGGCGATCCGGCCGCCCTGGAAGGCGCTCTTCAGCCAGGTGCCGGAGCGGAACTCGTCCACGTCGCCGGTGCCGGTGTACTCGGAGGGCTGGACCGGCTCGCCGGCACCGTAGATGACCTCCTGCACCCAGAAGGCGTTCGGGTTGGCCGTCTTCGCCTTGATGCCGGCGAGGTCGGCGGCGGCGATGTGCTTGGCCGCGTCGATCCGGTAGCCGTCGACGCCGAGCGAGGCCAGGTCGTCCAGGTACTTCGCGATGGTCTGCTGGACGTAGGCGCTGCCGGTGTCCAGGTCGGAGAGGTTGACCAGCTCGCAGTTCTGCACGTTGGCGCGGTCGCCGTAGTTGCTGATCGCGGTGCGGCAGGAGTGGAAGTCCCAGTCCTGGTAGTACCCGGGGTAGTTGTACTTGCTGTAGACGGTGCCGCCGGTCCCGGTGCCGGAGCCGGCCGACATGTGGTTGACCACCGAGTCGGCGATCACCTTGACGCCGGCCGCGTGGCAGGTGTCGATCATGTTCTTGAAGGAGGTCCGGTCGCCGAGGCGCCCGGCTATCTTGTAGCTCACCGGCTGGTACGAGGTCCACCACTGGCTGCCCTGGATGTGCTCCTGGGGCGGCGAGACCTCGACGAAGCCGTAGCCCTTGGGGCCGAGGGTGTCGGTGCAGGCCTTGGCGACGGAGTCGAAACGCCACTCGAACAGGGTCGCCGTGACGTCCTTTCCGTTCGCCGGTGGGCTGGCCTGGGCGGCGGGGGCGGCGCCGAGGGCCGCGGTGAGCGAGAGCGCGAGCGCCGCGGAGGCGGTCAGCGCGCCGGCCACTCTGGCAGGCCGGCGGGTGGGGGCGGTGGTGACCACGTTGTCTCCTGGGGGCTGGGGTGGGGGCAGCCTGGGGTACCGCGCGTGAAAGCTTGCTGAAACTTGCGGGAAACTTGCAGCGCTGAACCTAGGGTCGGCACCGGGACCCGTCAAGGCCTTGGAAGCAACGTTTCTGCAGCTCCGGAAGCTCGTGTGCGACCTTTTCGGTCCGGCCGGAGCGTGGATCCGGGCGTCAACCAGCGACCGGCGTCAACCGGCGACGGCCGGGGACGACCGCGGGGGCATGGACAGGCCGGAGAACTACACGGCGTCCGGGCCGCGCTCCCCGGTGCGGACGCGGACGATGGTCTCCACCGGCACCGACCAGACCTTGCCGTCGCCGATCTTCCCGGTGCGGGCGGCGCGGACGATCTCCTCGATCACCCGCTCGGCGTCCTCGTCCTCCACCACCACCTCGATCCGGGCCTTGGGCACCAGGTCGATCCGGTACTCGGCCCCCCGGTAGACCTCGGTGTGCCCGTGCTGCCGCCCGTACCCGCTGGCCTCGGTGACGGTCAGTCCGTGCACGCCGACGGCCTGCAGCGCGTTCTTGACCTCGTCCAGCTTGAACGGCTTGACGATCGCGGTGATCAGCTTCATGCGGAGGCCCTGTCGGACGGGTGCGGGTGCACGGTGGCGGTGGCGTGGGCGGGTCGTGCCGTGTCCGAGGACGCCGCGATCGTACGCCGTCCCGGCGGGCCGGGCGAGGAGGACGCCACGCAGCCGCCGAAAGGAGCCGGCCGGAGGGCGGGGACCGCACGACACAGGGCCCGGCAGCCGTGCTGCCGGGCCCTGCTCCCTGTCTCACCTGGTTTCAGCCGGTCCTGCCGGCCGGGTTCAGCTCGTGGCGATCGAGGTGTCGTCGATCACGAAGCTCGTCTGCAGCGAGGAGTCCTCGGTGCCGTTGAACTTCAGGGTGACGGTCTGGCCCGCGTAGGCCGACAGGTCGAAGGTGCGCAGCTGGTAGCCGGCGGCGGCGTCCACGTTGGAGTAGGTCTTCAGCGCGGTGCCGTTGACGGTCACGGTCAGCTTGTCGTACACGGTCGAGCCGGACTCACCGGTGTCGATGTGCAGGTAGAAGCTGAGGGTGGCCTTGCAGCCGGACGGGATGGTGACCGTCTGGGAGAGGCTGTCCGTGTGGGTCGAGCCGTAGCCGTTCAGCCAGGCCTTCCACGAACCGCCGTGCGCGGCCTGCGAGGAGCTGTTGTCGACGACGCCGCTGGTGGCCGTCCACGGCGTGGCCGCGCCCGACTCGAAGCCCGCGTTGCCGAGCAGCTGCGCCGGGGTGCAGTTGCTGGTGGTGTCGGTGACCGTCCAGGTGAAGCTGGTGGTCCCGGTCTTGTTCGCCGCGTCCTTGGCGGTCACGGTGACGTTGGAGGTGCCGAGGGCGGTCGGCGTGCCGGTGATCACGCCGGTGGAGGCGTTGATCGACAGGCCGGCCGGCAGGCCGGTGGCCGAGTAGCTGAGCGGGGCGGTGCCGCCGCCGGCCTTGATGGCCAGGTTGACCGCGGTGCCGACCTTGGTGCTCTGGTTGCCCGGGTTGGTGACGGTGACGCCGCCCGGGTTCGGCGCGGTGCCGACGTTGACGCCCGCCCAGGCGGTGCCGACCGCGGTGAGCTCGGCGCTGCCCGCGCCGTACAGGTCGGTGGCCGCCTTCTCCGTCGCGGTGCGGGCCGCGGCGTAGTTGGTGGTGGAGGTCATGTAGGTGGTCAGCGCGCGGTACCAGATCGCGGCGGCCTTGTCCCGGCCGATGCCGGTGACGGCGATGTTGTTCTGGGTCGGCGAGTTGTAGCTGACACCGTTGATGACCTTCGCGCCGCTGCCCTCGGACAGCAGGTAGAAGAAGTGGTTGGCGACGCCCGAGGAGTAGTGGACGTCCTTGTTGCCGACGGTGGAGGACCAGTAGTCGGCGGACGCGCCGTCCTTGGACGGCTTGTCCATGTAGCGCAGCGGGGTGCCGTTCCCGTTGATGTCGATCAACTCACCGATGAGGTAGTCGGGGTTGTCGGTCGGGATGTTGGCGTAGAACTCCACCATGGTGCCGAAGATGTCCGAGGTGGCCTCGTTCAGGCCGCCGGACTCGCCCGAGTAGTTGAGGTTGGCCGTGGCGGCGGTGACGCCGTGGCTCATCTCGTGGCCGGCGACGTCGAGCTCGGTGAGCGGGTGGGTGTTGCCGTCGCCGTCACCGTAGGTCATGCAGAAGCAGTCGTCGTCCCAGAACGCGTTCACGTAGTTCTGGCCGTAGTGGACGCGGCTGTAGGCGCCGACGCCGTCGTTGCGGATGCCGCTGCGGCCGAAGGTGTTCTTGTAGTAGTCCCAGGTGGCCGCGACGCCGAAGTGGGCGTCGACCGCGGCGGACTCGCTGTTGGCGGCGGTGCCGTCGCCCCAGCTGTCGGTGGACTTGCTGTAGAGGGTGCCGGTGCCGGAGGTCCCGTGGTTCAGGTTGGTGGTGTACATCCCACCGCGGGCGCCGTCCTTCATCTGGTACGTCGAACCCGACTGGGTGGTACCGATGGTGACGTTGCCGACGAAGACGCCCTTGCCGGTGCCGGTCTTGACGCCCTCGAACTTCTGGATGACCTGGCCGGAGGTCGCGTCGGTGACCACGTGCAGCTTGCTCGGGGTGCCGTCGGACTCGGTCGAGGAGACGACCGTCTCCCAGGCGAGGCGCGGGTTGTTGTCCGCGGCCCAGACCACCAGGCGCGGCGCGCTCTCCAGCGCGGAGCCCGATTCGGCGGCCAGCGCGGCGGACTGCGCGGCCGGCGCGGCCAGCTTCGGAGTGGTGCTGACACCGGTGAGTGCCGCGCTGCTGGCGCGGTCCACGCCCGTGGTCGTGCCGCCCGGGGCCTGGTGCACCACCAGGTCGCCGCCGAGCACCGGCAGGCCGTTGAGGGTGCGCTCGTAGCGCAGGTGGCGGGCGCCGCTGGCGTCCTGGACGACGTCCTTGGTGACCAGCTTCTCCTCGCTGCCCAGGCCCAGGGTCTGGGCGAGGGAGGCGGACTGCTGGGTCGCCGAGGAGAGCAGCTCGGCACGGCTGGCCTGCTGGGCGGCGACGGCCGCCGGCGCGTCCGGGGTGGCCGCCTGCGCGATGACCGGGAAGCCGGTCACCAGCAGCGCGGTGGTGGCGGCCATGACAACCGCTGCCTTCCGGGCCTGGGTGTAGCGGGACATGCGGACTCCTTTTCCGACCGGCGCGGGTTCGCGTGCGGTGGAGAGAACCTGGCCGCAGGGTTGCGGCGCAGTGGGGGCCCCCGCCGCCGGTGTGCGGCGCGGGTGCGGTTGCGGAGCAGGGTGGAACGATTTCCGAAGGGGCGCGCTGTTCCTGACCTGTGACAGCCGCACCGGGGGGTGGGGCCCCCTCGTCTGCAGCCGGAGGAATCGTGGCAGCAAACGCGTCATGAATGACAGATGCATGCCACTGATTGGCCGATTAGCGATCGAAACCGTATACCGGTGGGCCCCTTGACTGTGTTACAGGCACGAGACCTCGTGACGACCGTTTTCATTTTCGCCGGAACGTTCGGCCACCCCCGGCGGTCACTGACCAGTGCTCGGATCGGCCGCCCGCGCCGAAACCCGGCCGGAAGCGCCGGACGGCGGCGGCACGTCACCGTTCCGGCCGTGCCAGCAATGACTTTCGGCCACTTGGTGTACCGCCCGGTCCGGAAAACGGCGCGGGCCCCGCACCGCCCCGAAGGCGGTGCGGGGCCCGGGTCCGGGCGCCGCGTCAGCGCTGGACGAACACCGCCACGGTGCGGCCGGGCACCGTGAACGTGCCGCTGGACGGGTCGAATCCGGCCTGCTTGACCACCGGGTCGGCCCCGCCGGCCTGGACCGGGTGCAGCGCCTGCGCGGTGCCCTTCAGCCCGGCCACGGTCTGGCTCTGCGCGCCCGGAGTGGCGTTGAACACCACGGTGACGCCCTTCTCCGCGCCCGCCAGCCCGGCGCCGTCCAGGTGGAGCGTGATCACCCCGGGCGCCTCGCCGGCCGTGCCGGAGAGCGGGTAGGAGAGCCGCTGCTGCACCTCGGCCAGGGTGGGCAGCGAGAACAGCGGCGAGGACCGCTTGATCCGCAGGAAGTCCTGGTACTGCAGGCTCGTCGCCCGGATGTCGGCGGCGCCGACCGTCAGCTTCGGGTTGGCCAGCAGGGACTTGGCCGCCGGCCACATCTCCCGGTTGTCGGCCGCCATCGGCACGCCGCGGCCCCAGCCGTTGCCGTCGGCCGGATCCCAGTGGATGGCGTTGAACCAGTCACCGGAGTCGTAGGCGTTGGCGTCCAGCGACTTGGAGCGCAGCAGGTCGCTGCCGGCCTGGGCGAAGCCGGTCCCCTGGCCGAGCGCGGTCAGCGAGAGCGCCAGGGCCTGCATCCGGGCCCGGTCGGCGGGCGCGGTGCCGGCCGGCAGCTTGTAGGCCAGCGCGTCGAACAGGTCGGTGTTGTCGTGCGCGTCCACGTACTCGACCGCCTCGCCGGGCTTGGCCGCGTAGCCGGTGGGAGCGCCGTTGTAGTCGACGCCGGCGCCGGTGACGGTCCGTCCGGAGCTGTCGGTGAAGCTGAAGCCGGCCAGGTTGCCGGTGAGCCCCACCTTGATCTGGTCCATCTGCTTGAGCAGCCGGGCCCGCTGCTCCTCGGGGCTGCCGTTGGCGGGCGAGCCGTTGGGGTCGGTGAACAGGCCCGAGGCGAAGCCCTGCTGCGGGGCGGAGGAGAGCATGAAGTTGCCGCCGCGTGCCGCGTCCCGGATCCGGTCGTCGAAGGTGGCGATGCCGGTTCCGGCCATGTTGAGCTGGGTGGCCTGCTCGAACCGGGCGTTGTTCGCGACGACGCCGAAGTTCCAGCCCTCGCCGTAGAGGAGGACGTTCTTCCCGTCGACGCCGTCCGAGTCCGGCGTCATCCGCCGCAGCGCGGCCTGCACGTCCAGCATGGTGGACTTCGGGTCCAGCCCCATCAGGTCGAAGCGGAAGCCGTCCACCTTGTACTCGCGCGCCCAGGTGGTCACCGAGTCCACCACCAGGCGGTTCATCATGGCGTGCTCGGGCGCGGTGTCGGAGCAGCAGCTGTCCGTCGTCACCTTGCCGTTGGCGTCGAGCCGCTGGTAGTAGCCGGGGACGACCTTGTCCAGCACCGAGTGCTCGGCCTGGCCGCTCGCGGCGGTGTGGTTGTAGACCACGTCCAGCACCACCCGCAGCCCGGCCGCGTGGATCGCCTGCACCATCTGCCGGAACTGCACCGTCCGGGCCGTGCCCGTCGGATCGGTGGCGTACGAGCCCTCCGGCACGTTGTAGTGCAGCGGGTCGTAGCCCCAGTTGTAGGCGTCCTGGGCGGCGACGGCCGCCACGCACTCCTGCTGCTTCTCGCTGTCCGCCGCCAGCGCCTTGAGGTCGCAGGCGGGCAGCTTCTGCTCGGCCCGGTTCTCCCGGATGGTGGCGATGTCGAAGGTCGGCAGCAGGTGGACGGTGGTCACGCCGGCCCCGGCCAGCTCGCGCAGGTGCTTCATGCCGGCCGACTGCGACTCGGTGAAGGCCAGGTAGGTGCCCCGCTCGGCGGCCGGCACGGTGGCGTCCTCGACCGAGAAGTCGCGGACGTGCAGCTCCTGGATCTGCTCGCGGGCGGGCGGGACGGCCTTCGGGACGGCGTGGTCGTCCCAGCCCTGCGGCTTCAGCGCCGCGGAGGCGAGGTCGGTGACCAGGCTCCGCCGCGAGTCGGCGGAGAGCGCCACCGAGTACGGGTCGGTCACCGTGTTGACCACCGTGCGCTGCACCGACGGGGCCCAGACCTTCACCTGGTACAGGTAGTACTTGCCGTCCAGCTCGGCCTTGTCCCGGACGAGTTCCCAGACACCGGTCTCGTCGTCCAGCTTCATCGGCACGGTCTTCGGGGTGCCGCCGTCCGGCCCGTCGAAGAGCTGGACGGAGACCTCCTGCGCGGTGGGCGCCCAGACCGAGAGCGCCACCTTGCCGTTGTAGTACGCCGGCCCGAAGTCCACCCGGCCCGTGCGGCGCGCGTACAGGTCGTCCAGGACGCCGGGGATCTGCACCCCGGTGGCGGCCAGCGCGGCACCGCTCGGCAGGTGCTCGGTGAAGAGCAGCTGGCCGCGGAGCGCCTGCGCGACGCGCCCGGCGTCCCGCTGGTCCACGGTGAAGGCCCGGTAGCCCGCCAGGTGCGGGAACTTCGCCTTCTGCGCGTCGGTCAGCCCGCCCTGGACGGGGGTGAGCCGGATCCACTGCCCGGCCTTGCTCAGCACGCCCTTGTCGGCCGTGATGCCGCCCTCGGGGTCGTAGACCAGCTGGGCGCTGGTGCCGCCGGCCAGGGCGGCGTCGCCGGCGCCGTAGCCGGCCGGGACGACCACCGTGCGGGCGTCGATCCACTGCGCCTTGGCCGAGCCGAGGTCCACCTGGGAGGAGGCGGCCGCGGTCTGCGGCAGCAGGTAGCCCTCCCGGCCGCCGAGGATCCAGACCTCGCGGCCGGTGGCGGCGAGGTCCAGCGACTGGTCGTTCGGCAGGTCCTTGTCGTTGCCCCGGTGCAGGATGTAGCTGAGGCTGGTCGCGCCGGGCGCGAGCGGCACCTCGAAGACCGCGCCGAAGGCGTCGCGGCGCACCGGCATCAGCGGGCTGCCCCAGTCGGTGGGGTGGGCGGCACCGGTCCAGTCGTGCAGGCCCCAGCCGTCGTAGTCGCCGTCGGGGCGGTTGTAGTGGATGACGGCGGTGCCGGCGGGCGGGGTGTCGACCGGTCCGGGGTTGGCGGTCCGGACGGTCGGGTCGCCCTCCTTGAGCCAGATCTCGCCGGTCGCGCCGACGTCGATGTGGCGGTCGGCGTCCACGTCCTTGGCGCCGTCCTTCTCCACGATGAAGCCGACGTCCGAGGCGCCGGGCTTGAGCTTGACGTAGGCGAAGGCGCCGTAGGCGTCGCGGCCGGTGAAGCCGTGCCCGGCCGGCCACTGGGTCCCCTCGCCGTCGGCGATGTCGCCCCAGGCGTAGAGGTTCCAGCCGTCGTAGTCGCCGCTCCGGCGCTGGTAGTGCACGACGGCGTAGGGGCGGGCGGCCGCGCTGGGCACCGGCTTGGGTGCGGGGGCGCCGGTGGTGAAGCTCGCGGTGGCCGAGCGCAGGTGGCCGCTGGAGTCCTGGACCACGGCCTTGTAGCGGACGACGGTGCCGGGCGCCACGGCGCCGAGGTCCTGGGTGACCCGGTAGACGCCGTTGTCGGCGGTGCCGAGGGTCTGCCACGGCCCGGTGCCGACCTGGGCGGCGAAGCTGACCCGGTTGAAGCCGCCCCCGTCGACGTCGGCGCCGACGGTGACGGTGCCGCTGCTGCCGTCGGCCGGCGGCCGGAGCGCCAGCCCCGGCGCGGCCGCGACCGGGGCCAGCCGGCCGGTGGCCTTGAAGACCACCGAGGAGAGCGCGGGCACGGTCACGGTCACCTTGCGGTCCGCGCCGCTGGTCAGCTTCTCGCCCGCGGCCGGGTAGATCCGGTCGAAGCCCTGCCCGGCGGCGAAGGTGTCCAGGGTGACGGTCTTCGCCCCGGTCGCGTTGTTCACCGCGACCAGGTACTCGACCTGCTGGCCGGCGTCGATCCGGGAGAAGGCGTACACGCCCGCGCCGTCGGCGGCGTACCGCTCGATCTGGGCGCCGTCGGCGAGCGCCGGGTGGTCGCGGCGGAGTTGGGCCAGCCCGGCGATGCCCTGGTAGAGCGCGCCGCCCTGCCCGTAGCGGTCGGCGGAGCCGGCGGTTCCGCCGAGCACCCGGTCGGTGTTGTACGAGGGGGTCTGCGAGGCGAAGAGGTCCTGCCGGGCGTCCTTGTCGCCGCCCGCGCCGGTGAAGCCCTGCTCGTCGCCGTAGTAGACGACGGGCTGGCCACGGGTGAGGAACTGCAGCTCGGTGCCGAGCCGGTCCTTCTTCAGCAGGGTGGCGTCGTCGGCGCCGGGGTTGTCGCTCAGCAGGAAGGAGCCGAAGCGGCCCATGTCGTGGTTGCCGAGGAAGGTCGGCAGCTCGTACGCGTCGGTGTCGGCGGTGGTGTAGCGGTAGTCCTGGCCGTACACGTCGGCGAGGGCCTTCGCCGAGCCGCCCTGCGAGACGTAGGAGCGGGCGGCGTTCTGGAACGGGAAGTCCAGCGTGGCCTGCAGCCTGCCCTTGGTGACGTACGGCGAGGTGATCGCCGGGTCGCCGGAGTAGACCTCGCCGAACATGAAGAACCGCTTGTTGCCCTGCTTGGCGGCGAAGTCCTTCAGCGCCGGCGCCCACTGCTGCCAGAAGGCCATGTTGACGTGCTTGACGGTGTCGATCCGGAAGCCGTCCACGCCGGCGTCCTTGACCCACTGCTGGTAGACCTTCTCGAAGCCCTGCACCACCCGCGGGTTCTGGGTGTCGAGGTCGTCCAGGCCGGAGAAGTCGCCCTCGGTGGCGGACTCGCCGGCGAAGGTCGAGTCGCCGCGGTTGTGGTAGAGGGCGGGGTCGTTGAGCCAGGCCGGGGTCTTGGCGGTGGCGTCGGCCGGGTTGCGGAAGACCGGGCTGTACGGGAACGAGTCCTTGGTCAGCTTCGGCCAGGCGGCCCGTGCGTCGGCGAGCGCGGTCTCGTCCACCGGCCGGCCGTCGGCGTCCAGCACCGGGTAGGCGCCGGTGCTCCGGTAGCCGTACTGCTTCTGCTGGTAGTCGATGACGTCGGCGGTGTGGTTGGTGATGACGTCGAAGAAGACCTTGATCCCGCGCGCGTGCGCCTCGGCTATCAGCTCCTTGAGCTGCTCGTTGGTGCCGAAGTGCGGGTCGACCTGGGTGAAGTCGGTGATCCAGTAGCCGTGGTACCCGGCGGAGGCGTCCGGGCCCGCGCCCTGGACCGGCTTGTTCTTGAAGATCGGGGCCATCCAGATCGCGGTGGTGCCGAGGTTCTGGATGTAGTCGAGCCGCTGGATCAGGCCGGCGAGGTCGCCGCCGTGGTAGAAGCCCTTGTCCGCGGGGTCGAGGCCGTGCTCCAGCCGGCTGCCGGTGATGCCGCCGGTGTCGTTGCCCCGGTCGCCGTTGGCGAAGCGGTCCGGCAGCACGAAGTAGAACTGCTCGCGGGTGAGGTCGTGCCGCCCGCCGGTGGCGGCCAGCGCGGCGTCCGAGGGGGGTGCGGGCGGGGCGGCGGCGAACGCGGCCGGGGCGGTGCCGAGGGTGGCGGCCATCAGCGAGGCGGCGAGCAGCACCGCCGTCCGGCCGGGTCTGCGGGTGGTGCTCCGCCGGCGGCGGGGCGTGACATCGGCCACGGAGGGCTCCCTTGCGGGGGAAAGGGGTGATCGAGTTGCGAGGACGCTAGCGGGCTGCAATCTGTTTCAGCAAGATGCAGAAACGGTTTCGCGCAGGGAAAATACGCTCCTCGTACCGGTTCCCGACCCCCGATTGCGCCCGCCGATCCGCCCGGCGTGACAATGGGAGCTATGCCCGTCCCACCGGTTCGCACCAGACCCATCCGCACCCCCTACCCCGGTGGGAGAGACCCCCTAGCCCTCAAGGGGGACAGCCGGTGAAGAATCCACTTCCGCAGGATGAGCAGACGGCTACGGGACGTCTGGCAGACTTCTCGTCCATGGGGGAACCGACCGACATCCAGCAGCCCGGCGCCGAACACACCGACGCGGCACCCGGCACTCCCGCGCCGGCCCCGGCCGGACCCGGCCGGATGCCCGACGGAGCCACCCGGGTCGCCCAGTCCCGCTCGGCCGCCCTGCGCAGCCGTGTCCGCGACCAGCGCCGCTCGCCGGCCCGGCCACGGATCTGGTTCGAGCTGGCGCTGATCGGCATCAGCTACTGGCTCTACTCCCTCGTCCGCAACGCGGTGCCCGAGCAGGAGGCGATAGCCCAGAAGCACGCCTCCTGGATCTGGGACTTCGAGCACAGCCTGGGCGTCGCGTTCGAGCACTCGGTCAACCACGCGATGGACGGCATCGGCTGGCTCATCACCGGGATGAACTACTACTACGCGACGCTGCACTTCGTCGTCACCATCGGCGTCCTGGTCTGGCTCTACCGACGCCACCCGGGCCGCTACGTCGGGGTCCGCACCGTGCTGTTCGTCACCACCGGCATCGCCCTGGTCGGCTTCTACTTCTTCCCGCTGGCCCCGCCCCGGCTGATGACGGACGG
This sequence comes from Kitasatospora sp. NPDC090091, assembly GCF_044747365.1. Classification (NCBI taxonomy): domain Bacteria; kingdom Bacillati; phylum Actinomycetota; class Actinomycetes; order Kitasatosporales; family Streptomycetaceae; genus Kitasatospora; species Kitasatospora sp. NPDC090091. The sequence continues at coordinate 131,442 of NZ_JBIVDY010000001.1, read as the reverse complement.
CGGCTTCATCGACACCGTGAAGACGCACGGCACCTGGGGCTCGATGGCCTCCGGCCCGGCCACGCACGTCTCCAACCAGTTCGCGGCGATGCCCTCGATGCACATCGGCTGGTCGATGTGGTGCGGCCTGACCCTCTTCTTCCTGGCCCGCCGCACGTGGGTCCGGGTGCTCGGCCTGCTCTACCCGGCCGCCACCCTGGTGGTCATCGTCTCAACCGCGAACCACTTCTGGATGGACGCGGTCGGCGGCCTGGTCTGCCTCCTGGTCGGCTTCCTCACCGCCCGCTGGCTCTACCACTCCTCGGTCTACAAACTGCCCAGGGTGCCCGCCCGGGAGACGCCGGAGGAGCCGATCACCGTGCCGGAGCAGTGGAGCGAGCCGGCCGTGAGCACCGCCCGACGCTGACCGCCGTACGGCACCACCCGAATACGCCCGAAGAGGGCCCGGTGACCACTCATCGGGCCCTCTTCGCGTCCTCCCCCGCTCAGCGCCCCGGGCGCGCACCGGCAGGCCCTCAGCCGTAGAACAGCCGCTCCACCACCGCCCGGGCCCGCCGGGTGGCCCGCCGGTAGTCGTCCACCAGCTCGCCGCTGTGCCCGGCGCCGTAGCCGAGGTAGCGCGCCACCCCGGCCAGCTCGCGGGCGTCCGCGGGGAAGCTGTCCCCCGGCCGGCCGCGCACCAGCATCACCGCGGACCGCACCCGTGAGGCCAGCACCCAGGCGGTGTCCAGCACCGCCGCGTCCTCCTCGTCCACCAGCCCGGCCTCGGCGGCGGCCGCCAGCGCGGCCCTGGTCCGGGTGGTGCGCAGGGCCGGCAGCTCGTGCCCGTGCTGGAGCTGGATCAGCTGGACGGTCCACTCGACGTCCGCCAGTCCGCCCCGGCCGATCTTGGTGTGGGTGGTCGGGTCGGCCCCCCGCGGCAGCCGCTCGGCCTCGATCCGGGCCTTGATCCGGCGGATCTCCATCAGGTCCCGCTCCGGCACCCCGACACCGGGGTACCGCAGCGGGTCGATCAGCTGCCGGAACCGCGCCCCCAGGTCCTCGTCCCCGGCCACCGGCTCGGCCCGCAGCAGCGCCTGGCTCTCCCAGGCGTGCGACCAGCGCCGGTAGTACGCCGTGTACGAGGCGAGGGTGCGCACCAGCGGACCGTTGCGGCCCTCCGGCCGCAGGTCGGCGTCGACCAGCAGCGGCGGCTCGGTGGACGGCGCGGCCAGCAGCGTGCGCAGCTCGTGGCAGACGGCCTGGGCGGCCCGGGCGGCGTCCTGCTCCAGCGAGCCGAGCAGCGGCTCGTGGACGAAGAGCACGTCCGCGTCCGAGCCGTAGCCGAGCTCGCGGCCGCCGAACCTGCCCATCGCGATCACCGCGATCCTGGTCGGCAGGCCACCGTGCTCGGCCTCCCAGCCGGCGATGCAGGCCCGCAGCGACCCCTGCAGGGTGGCGGCGTTCAGCGCGGTGAGCGCCTCCCCCGCGGCGTCCAGGGCCTCGGCGGGGTCGTCGCCCAGCCGGCCGAGCACGTCCGCGGCCGCGGTCCGGAACAGCTCGCGCCGGCGCACCGAGCGGGCCGCGGCGACCCCCGCGCCGGTGGAGTCGGCCCGGCCGACGGCGGCCAGTATCTCCTGCTCCAGCGCGGCCCGGCCGCGCGGCACCAGCCCCTGCGGGTCACCCAGCATGGCCACCGCCTCGGGCGCCCGCAGCAACAGGTCGGGGGCGAGCCGGCCGGCCGAGAGCACCCGGGCCAGCTGCTCGGCGGCGGCGCTCTCGTCCCGCAGCAGCCGCAGGTACCAGGGGGTGCGGCCGAGCGCGTCGGACACCTGGCGGAAGTTGAGCAGCCCGGCGTCCGGGTCTGCCGAGTCGGCGAACCAGCCGAGCAGCACCGGCAGCAGCGTCCGCTGGATGGCGGCCTTGCGGCTGACGCCGGAGGCGAGCGCGGTGAGGTGGCGCAGCGCGGCGGCCGGGTCGGCGTAGCCGAGCGCCTCCAGCCGGGCGCGCGCGGCGTCCGGGGTGAGGCCGGCCGCGCCGGCCGGCAGCTCGGCGACGGCGTCCAGCAGCGGCCGGTAGAACAGCTTCTCGTGCAGCCGGCGGACCTCGACGGCGTGCCGCTTCCACTCCCGCTGCAACGCGGCCACCGGGTCGGCCCGGGTGTCGTCGTTGATCAGCGGGGCGAGCGAGCGGGCCAGCCGGCGCTGGTCCTCCTCGCCGGTGGGCATCAGGTGGGTGCGGCGCAGCCGGTGCAGCTGGATCCGGTGCTCCATCGAGCGCAGGAAGCGGTAGGCGGCTTCCAGCGACGCGGCGTCGGCCCGGCCGACGTACCCGCCCCGGGAGAGTGCGGCCAGCGCCTCCAGGGTGTTGCCGCTGCGCAGCGCCGGATCGGTGCGCCCGTGCACCAGCTGGAGCAGCTGGACGGAGAACTCGACGTCCCGCAGCCCGCCCGGGCCGAGCTTGAGCTGGCGGTCCAGCTCGGTGACCGGGATGGAGTCGATCACCCGGCGGCGCATCTGCTGCACGTCGGCGACGAAGTTCTCCCGGGCCGCGGCCTGCCAGACCATCGGCTCCAGCGCGGCGAGGTAGGCGGCGCCCAGCTCGGCGTCGCCGGCCACCGGGCGGGCCTTGAGCAGGGCCTGGAACTCCCAGGTCTTGGCCCAGCGCTGGTAGTACGCGGTGTGGCTGGCGAGGGTGCGCACCAGCGGGCCGTTGCGCCCCTCGGGCCGCAGGTTGGCGTCGACCGGCCAGATGGTGCCCTCGCCGGTGGTGTCGGCGCAGAGCCGGGTGAGCGCGGCGGCGAGCCGGGTGGCGGCCTTGAGCGCCTCGTGCTCGTCGGCGCCCTCCTGCGGCTCGGCGACGAAGATGACGTCCACGTCGGAGACGTAGTTGAGCTCGCGGCCGCCGCACTTGCCCATGCCGATGACGGCCAGCCGGCAGGCCCGGGCGGCCTCCGGGTCCTGCTCGGCCGCGAGGTCCAGGGCGGTCTGCAGGGTGGCGCCGGCCAGGTCGGCGAGCTCGGCGGCGGTCTGCGCCAGGTCGGTGGTGCCGGTGAGGTCGCGGGCGGCGATCGCCAGCAGGCAGCGGCGGTAGGCGACCCGCAGGGCGTCCGCCGGGCCGGCCGTGCCGTCCGCCCGGACGGCCTGTTGCAGCGCGCGCAGGAAGTCGTCCGGGCCGGGGTGCATGTCGCGCAGCTCGAAGGTGACCAGGGCGTGCCAGTCGTGCGGGTGCCGGGCCAGGTGGTCGGCGAGCGCGGTGGACGCGCCGAGCACGCCGAGCAGCCGGTCGCGCAGCGGCTTGGAGGTGGTCAGGGTGTCGCGCAGGGTGTGCCGGTCCGCCTCGTCCGCGGCCTCCAGCAGGCGGGCCAGGCCGAGCAGGGCGAGGTCCGGGTCGGCGGTGGCGCCGAGCGCGTCGAGCAGCACCGGGTCGTCGGCCAGGCCCTCCAGGCCGGGCCCGGCGAGCAGCCGGACGGCCTGCGCCGGGTCGGTGAACCCGCGCCGGACCAGCCTGATCTCGGGCCGGCTCACCCGGCTCCCGGCCCGCTGCTCCTCCACCGCCATGGCCCCTCCATCCCTCCGTTCAGCAGATTACGCGCCCCCACCGCGCCGCGCCGGGCATGACCGCGGACCGGACCCCGCCCGGCCACCGGTGTGGCGTGTCGGCTTGCCCGCCCGTCCGGGGACGCGGTGAAGTACGCCCATGACCGGCCCGGACGTCTCGGGCGGGGTGTGCCCGCCGCTGCGCCGCGCGGACCGCGCCCGCCCCCGGCCGACGCCCTCTCCCCCGTCCCCCAGCGAAGGACAGCCCATGGCGACCGCGCACCCGTCCGCGGCGCGAGCCCCGCGCCGGCGCCTGCTCCGGGCCGCGGTCGGCGCGCTCGGCGACCTGCTGTTCACCGTGGGCGTGCTGCTCGCCCTGCTGGTCGTCCACTCGCTGTGGTGGACGAACCTCACGGCCGCCCGGCACGCCGATCTCGCCGCCGAGCACCTGCGCCAGCGCTGGTCGGCGGCGGCCCCGACGGCACCGGCTGCACCACCGGCACCACCGGCGGCGGCACCGACCGGAAGCACGGACACCGCCGCCCCGGCCCCGTTCGGGGAGGACGACGGCATCGGGTTCCTGCACGTGCCTGCGATGGGCGCCGGCTACCAGGTGCTGATCAAGACCGGCACCGACGAGAAGACCCTCGCGGAGGGCGTCGCCGGCGCCTACACGGAGCCGTACGCCGCCGCGATGCCCTGGGAGCCCCGGGGGAACTTCGCCCTGGCCGCCCACCGGGACGGCCACGGCGCGAAGTTCCACGACCTGGACGTGCTGAAGCCGGGCGACCCACTGGTCGTGGAGACCCGCGACCGCTGGTACGTGTACCGCGTCGACGCCACGCTGCCGAAGACCTCCAAGGACGACACCGGCGTCATCGCCCCGGTGCCCACCGGCTCCCCCTACACCGGGCCGGGCCGCTACATCACCCTGACGACCTGTACGCCGGTCTACACCTCGCTCCACCGGATGGCCGTCTGGGGCAGCCTGGTCCGGGAGCAGCCGGTGGACGCCGCCCGTACGCCGCCGCCCGAGCTGCGCTAGCGAGGCCCCTCGCCGGGGCGGGCGGTGGAAGCCGGCCGACGGGCGGGCGCGCGGTGCGCCCCGTCCCCGTCCTGCCGTCCCGGCCGTTGAACGGCCGGGACGGCACCCCGCCGGACGACCGCGCAGTGCGGCCCGTGCGCCGCTACCCGGCGTCCCGGGGAACGGGTGCGGTCATGCACGCCGCCGGCCGAGCCGCATCGCCGCCGCGCCCGCCGCGAGCAGCGCGGCCGAGAGGCCGAGCATGATCGGCATCCCCTGGGAGCCCGTCTCGGCGAGCTCGCCGTGGTGGTGCCCCGGCTTGTGCTCCGTGTCCTTGCCGTGCGGCTTGGACTGGTGGTCCTTGCCGCCGCCGTGGTACCCGGTCTGGTGCTCCTGGCCGGAGGCGTGGTGCGCGGGCTTGCCGCCGTGCTCGCCGCCGCCGTGGTGAACCGCCTTGGACGGCTTGCCCGCCTGCCCGACGAGGCTGGTCTTGTTCACGTTGTGCGAGGCCTGCTGGTTCTTCTGGCTCTGCGCGTTGGAGAGCTTGTTGTCCTGCGAGGCCGACTGGTGCGCCGCGTTCTTCGCGCTGTTGTGCGCGGAGTTGTTCGAGCTGCTGGCGGCGATGTTGTTCGCGCTGTTGTCGAGGTTGTTGGTGACGCTGTTCTGCACGACGACGGTCACGTGGACGTGCTGGTCCTGGCCCTGGTTCTGCTTGCCGCTCTGGCTCTGGCCCTGTTCCTGGCCCTGACCCTGCAGCTGGCCCTGGCCCTGGTTCTGGCCGTTGCTCTGGCCCTGGTTCTGGTTCTGGCCCTGCCCCTGGTCGCCGTGGCCCTCGTGACCGCCGTGACCCTCGTGACCACCGTGGTCCCCGTGCTCCTCGTGACCGCCATGGCCCTCGTGACCACCGTGGTCCCCGTGCTCCTCGTGACCGCCGTGGCCACCGGGCTGGCAGCCGCAGTCGGACGGCCCGTGACCGCCGTTGTGGCCCTGCCCCTCCTCGGCGCACTGATCACCGTGCTGACCGTGCTCGCCGTGCTCGCCGTGCTCGCCGTGCTCGCCGCCACCGGTCGGCCGGCCCTCGGGGGTCACGAGCGCCGGCGCCGAGGAAACCGCCGGCCGGGTGCGCACGACGCCGTCCTCGCCCAGCCGGGCCAGGTCGTCCTGCGCGACGGCGTCGCCCTCGACCGACTCCGCGGACTCCCCCGCCAGGCCGTCGGCCCAGGCGTCGTCGGCCTCGGTGTCGGTGCTCGTGTCGGCCCGATGGGCCGGGCGGACCACCGGCGAGGAGTGGATGGTGCCGCGACCGTTGAAGGTCCAGGTACCGACGGAGGATCCGGTGTCCTCATCGGCCAGGCGCAGGAGGCTGTCGACCCACTCGCCCTGGGCCTCCACGGATTCCGAGGCTGCGCCGTGGTCGACGAGGGGTGAGGCGAAGGCCGTACCGTCCGCGCCCCACACGAGGGCGGCCGAGGCCAGTCCGGACAGGACCAGGGTGGTGATTCGAGTACGCATGACGCTCCAGGATGATCCGCAAAACGGATCTTCTGAATACGCCCCTCCGTCACCCGTTCACGGTGCGCACCGCTGGGGTGTAACCGCATCGGCCTAACGAATTAGCGTGCGCGGGGGACGCCGCCCCCGGCACGCCCACCCCGCCCTCCACGGCCGCCGGGCCCCACGACAGCACAGTGGGCCCACTCCGAACGGAGCAGGCCCACTTGACAGTTGACGGCCGGTCAGAGCACCTGGAGGTTCTTCCGCAGCTCGAACGGCGTCACCTCGGAGCGGTACTCCTCCCACTCCTGGCGCTTGTTGCGCAGGAAGAAGTCGAACACGTGCTCGCCGAGCGTCTCGGCGACCAGCTCGCTGCGCTGCATCAGGTCGATCGCCTCGCCGAGGTTCTGCGGCATCGGCTGGATGCCGAGGGCGCGGCGCTCGGAGTCGGTCAGCGCCCAGACGTCGTCGTCGGCGCCGGGCGGGAGCTCGTAGCCCTCCTCGATGCCCTTGAGGCCGGCCGCCAGGGTGACGGCGTAGGCCAGGTAGGGGTTGCAGCCGGTGTCGAGCGAGCGGACCTCGATCCGGGTGGAGCCCTGCTTGCCGGGCTTGTACATCGGGACGCGGATCAGCGCGGAGCGGTTGTTGTGGCCCCAGCAGATGTACGACGGGGCCTCGCCGCCGGCGCCGGCGGTGCGCTGGGAGCCGCCCCAGATCCGCTTGTACGAGTTGACCCACTGGTTGGTGACGGCGGCGGTCTCGGCGGCGTGCCGCAGCAGGCCGGCGATGAAGGAGCGACCGACCTTGGAGAGCTGGTACTCGGCACCGGACTCGTGGAAGGCGTTGCGGTCGCCCTCGAAGAGCGAGAGGTGGGTGTGCATGCCGGAGCCGGGGTGGTCCGAGAACGGCTTCGGCATGAAGCTGGCGTGCACGCCCTGCTCCAGCGCGACCTCCTTCATGACCAGGCGGAAGGTCATGATGTTGTCGGCGGTGGAGAGCGCGTCGGCGTAGCGCAGGTCGATCTCCTGCTGCCCGGGGGCGCCCTCGTGGTGGGAGAACTCCACCGAGATGCCCATCGACTCCAGCATGGTGATCGCCTGGCGGCGGAAGTCGTGGCCCACGCCGCGCGGGGTGTGGTCGAAGTAGCCGGACTGGTCGGCGGGGATCGGCGGGGTGCCGTCGCCGGGCAGGTTCTTCAGCAGGAAGAACTCGATCTCCGGGTGGGTGTAGAAGGTGAAGCCCTGCTCGGAGGCCTTCTCCAGGGTGCGCTTGAGCACGAAGCGCGGGTCGGCGAAGGACGGCGAGCCGTCCGGCATCAGGATGTCGCAGAACATCCGGGCCGTGCCCGGCGTCTCCGATCGCCAGGGCAGGATCTGGAAGGTGGTCGGATCCGGCTTGGCGATCATGTCGGACTCGTAGACCCGGGCGAAGCCCTCGATCGCCGAGCCGTCGAAGCCGATGCCCTCCTCGAAGGCCTGCTCCAGCTCTGCCGGCGCCACCGCCACGGACTTCAGGAACCCGAGCACGTCGGTGAACCACAGCCGGACGAAACGGATGTCACGCTCTTCGAGCGTCCGGAGCACGAACTCCTGCTGCTTGCCCATGGGGACAGTCTCACCTCTGCTCTTTACGTTCGTGTTACGCCCGGAAACCACCTGGGAGCGACTGCTCCCCATCATGGCGGATCGCGGCCCCGCGGGGCAGTGGTGACCCCCCGCCCGGGACATTGCGTCAGATAGACGATTACACTCGGGGCCATGCCCAATCTCCGTCTCGCCCTGAGCCAGACCGACCCCTGGGTCGGCGACATCGCACGCAACAGCGATGAGGTGGTGCGCTGGACCAAGCGGGCCGCCGAGGCCGGCGCCCAGCTGGTCGCCTTCCCCGAGATGGCCCTCACCGGGTACCCGGTCGAGGACCTCGCCCTGCGCCGTTCGTTCGTCGAGGCGTCCCGGTCCGCGCTGGTCGAGCTCGCCGCCCGGCTGGCCGCGGAGGGGCTGGGCGAGCTGCCGGTGGTGGTCGGCTACCTCGGCCGCTCCGACCAGGCCTCGCCGCGGTTCGGCCGCCCGGCCGGCTCGCCGCAGAACTGCGCCGCCGTGCTGCACCGGGGCGAGGTGGTCACCCGGTTCGCCAAGCACCACCTGCCCAACTACGGCGTCTTCGACGAGTACCGCTGGTTCGTCCCCGGCGACCAGCTGCCGGTGCTGCGGCTGCACGGCGTGGACGTCGCGCTCGCGATCTGCGAGGACATCTGGCAGGACGGCGGCCGGGTCACCGCCGCCCGCGAGGCCGAGGCCGGCCTGCTGCTGGTGATCAACGGCTCCCCGTACGAGCGGAACAAGGACGACGTCCGGCTGGAGCTGGTCCGCCGCCGCGCCGCCGAGGCGGGCTGCCCGCTGGCGTACGTCAACATGGTCGGCGCCCAGGACGAGCTGGTCTTCGACGGCGACTCGATCGTCGTCGCCCCGGACGGCGAGGTGCTGGGCCGCTCCCCCCAGTTCGAGGAGCACCTGCTCGTCCTCGACCTGGACCTGCCGGCCGCCAGCAGCGACCACACCGACGGGCTGCTGCTCAGCGACGGCCTGCACCTGGTCCGCAAGGAACTGGACGGCGAGGTGCGGCCGGCCCCGGCCGAGCCGCTGCGCGCCGAGGTGGCGCCGCGGGTCTCCGACGAGGCCGAGATCTGGGCCGCGCTGGTCTCCGGCACCCAGGCGTACGTGCGCAAGAACGGCTTCCGCTCGGTGCTGATCGGCCTCTCCGGCGGCATCGACTCGGCCCTCGTGGCGGCCATCGCGGTGGACGCGATCGGCGCGGAGAACGTCCACTGCGTCTCGATGCCGAGCCGCTACTCCTCGCAGCACTCCCGGGACGACGCCGCCGAGCTGGCCCGCCGCACCGGGCTGCACTTCCGGACGGTGCCGATCGCCCCGATGTTCGACGCCTACATGGCGGCCACCGAGCTGACCGGCCTGGCGGAGGAGAACCTGCAGTCCCGGCTGCGCGGCACGCTGCTGATGGCGATCTCCAACCAGGAGGGGCACATCGTGCTCGCGCCCGGCAACAAGAGCGAGCTCGCGGTCGGCTACTCCACGCTCTACGGCGACTCGGTCGGCGCGTTCGGCCCGATCAAGGACGTCTACAAGTCGCTGATCTTCCGGCTGGCCAACTGGCGCAACGAGGAGGCCGAACGGCGCGGCGAGGTGCCTCCGATCCCGGAGAACACCATCACCAAGCCGCCGTCCGCCGAGCTGCGGCCGGACCAGAAGGACACCGACTCGCTGCCCGACTACGACCTGCTGGACACCGTCCTCGACCTCTACGTCGAGGGCGACCAGGGCCGGGACGCGATCGTGGCCGCCGGCTTCGACCCGGCCGTGGTGGACCGCGTCGTCCGGCTGGTCGACACCGCCGAGTACAAGCGGCGGCAGTACCCGCCGGGCCCGAAGATCTCGGTGAAGGGCTTCGGCCGGGACCGCCGCCTCCCGATCACCAACCGGTGGCGCCGGGGCTGAGCCGCGGCCGGGTCAGTAGCGGTAGGTGGCGGCCACCGCAAGGTGGTCGCTGCCGTCCCGGCCCAGGGTGCGGGAGTCGGTGGGCTTCAGGCCGCCCTTGCTCATGATCTGGTCGATCCGGGCCATCGGGAAGGACGCGGGCCAGCTGAAGCCGATGCCGTCGCCGGCCGCGCCCTGGGCCGAGCGCATCTGCGAGGTGATCGGCGCCAGGCTGCGGTCGTTCATGGTGCCGTTGAGGTCGCCGAGCAGCAGGATCTTCTTCAGCTGCTCGGCCTCGATCGCGTCGCCGAGCGCCTGGGCGCTGGCGTCCCGCTGGCTGACGGTGAAGCCGCCCTCGGCCTTCAGCCGGACCGACGGCAGGTGCGCCACGTACACCGCGACCGGGCCCTGCGGGGTGGCGACCTGGGCCCGGAACGCCCTGGTCCAGCCCATCTTGATGTCCACCACCGAGACCCCGCTGATGGGGTACTTGGACCAGAGGCCGACGGTGCCCTCGACCGCGTGGTACGGGTAGGCGTCGGCCAGCCCGGTCTCGTAGCCGCGCAGCGGCCTGCCGGCCAGCTCCTGAAGCGCGACGATCTGCGCGCCGGAGTCCTTGAGCAGCTTGACCGTGCCCTGGGTGTCGGTGTTGGCCGCGGCCACGTTGTGGCTGACCACCGTGAAGTCGCCGGTGCCGCCGCTCTTGTCGCTGAGCAGGCCGCCGAACATGTTGAACCAGATCAGGGTCGGCAGCAGCAGGGCGATCAGCGCGGTCGCCGAGCGGCGCAGCAGCGCGGGCACCAGCAGCACCGGGACGGCCAGGCCGAGCCAGGGCAGGAAGGTCTCCAGCAGGCTGCCGAGGTTGCCGACGGTGTTGGGCACGTCGGCGTGCAGGCCCAGCAGGGCGGCGGTGAGCAGGGCGAGGGCGGCGACCGCGAGGCCGCGCCGCCAGGTGGTGCTGCCCCGGCCGTCCCGGCCCCAGTGCCGCAGGCCCAGGAACCCGCCGCCACCGGCGCCCGGGCCGTCGGGGCGGGGGCCGGGGCCGTCGGGGCGGAGGTCGTCGGGAAGGGGACCGGGACCGTCGGGGCGGGGCCCGTCGGCAAGGGGGCCGTCGGCAAGGGAGCCGGGGCTGCCGGGAAGCGGACCGGGGCCGCCGTCGGCGCCCGGGCCGTCAGGACGGTAGCCGGAGCCGCCGTCGGCCGGGCCGCTGCCCCCCGCCTCCGGTGCCGCCGTCCGGTCCGCCCTGTCCGCCTGCGCCATGCCGTGGCTCCCGTCGTTCGTGCCGTCTGCCGTTCCGGGCCCGCGACGCCGCCGGCGGGGCGGGCGAGGCGCCGGACCGGTGCCGGTTCGATCGGATTCCCGGCTCAGCCTATGCCGGGACAGACGCCGGTCCGGTGGAGCGGGTTCCGGCGTGGCCCGCTTTGGTGAGCCACACCACGGCGGGTGCGCCGGGGGCGCGCGGCGGGAGCGGCGCCGGGTCAGCCCCGTTCGCCCCGGGCGGCCGGGCCGCCGAGGCCCTGGAGCAGGGCGTCGACCATCTTGACGGCCAGCGCCGGGTCCTCCAGGTCGGAGTCGTCCCAGAGGACGCTGCGGGCGAGGATCGGGCCGACCAGCAGGTCGCCGACGAGGTCCTCGTCGAGGTCGGAGCGGAGCTCCCCCTCCTCGATGCCGCGGCGGACGAGCTCGCGGGCGGCCTGCCGGCGTGGCTTGATCACCCGCTCGCGGTAGGCGGCGTGCAGCTCGGGCGAGCTGTGCATCTGGCCGAGCGCGGCCTTGAGCACCCAGCGGGAGCGCTTGGCCAGGCCGCGCAGCCGCATGTACTCGATCATGGCGACCAGGTCGCCGCGGACCGATCCGGTGGTGGAGGGGAGCGGCTCCTCCAGCCGGCTGACCATGTCCACCAGCAGCGCCTCCTTGTTGGGCCAGCGCCGGTAGATGGTGGCCTTGCCGACGCCGGCCGCGGCGGCGATGCCCTCGATGGTCAGCTCGGGCAGGCTGGTGCCGCCGGCCATCAGCTCCTCGACCGCGGCGAAGATGGCCTGCTCGGCGGCCTCACTGCGGGGGCGGCCCCGGCGCGGGGCGGCGCAGTCCGACGCGGTCGTGCTGTCGGTGGTCATCGCCGCTCCTGTCTGCCCGGCCGCTCGCGTGCACGCGGCGCCGTCTCCCACTCCCGAACCTCCCGATTGTCGTCCGCGGCCCCGGATCCGGGAAGTCCCGGTACGGCCGCGGCCCTGCCCGCACGGACGGATCCGGACGGGCAGGGCCCATTGTCGCTCAGCGCAGCCGCTGGTCAGGCGCGCGCCGGGGCCGCCGGGCGGGACTTCCCGGCCAGGTCGGCCGCCTGCTCGGGGCCGGCCTGCCCGGCCTGCGCCGTGCCGGGCGCACCGCCCTGGCCGCCCGCACCGCCCGGTCCGGCACCCGGTCCGGCGGCCGGCACCCGGCCGGGGAGCAGGAACCAGGCCAGCAGCGCGCCGACCACCGTGATGCCGGCGGAGAGCCCGGCCACCACGTGCATCGCGCTGATGAAGGAGTCGTTGGCCGGGCCGACCAGCCCGGCGCCCTGCGGGCCGAGCCGCCCGGCGACGGTCAGGGTGGCCTCCAGGGACTCGCCCGCCTTCTCCCGCAGCGCCTCGGTCGGCAGCGCGTCCAGCTTGTCGGCGATGCCGTCGCGGTAGACGGTGGAGAGCACCGCGCCGAGCACGGCGACCCCGAGCGAGCCGCCGACCTGGCGGAAGGTGTTGTTGATGGCCGAGCCGGCGCCGGCCTTCTCGCGCGGCAGCGAGCCCATGATGGCGACCGTGACCGGCGGCATGACGTGCGCCATGCCGGAGCCCATCAGCAGGCCGAGCACCACCAGCACCCAGATCGGGGTGTCGGTGTCCAGCAGCAGGTAGCCGAGGAAGCCGACCGCGATCAGCGCCATGCCGCCGGCGCAGGTGGCCCGGACGCCGAAGCGGTCGACCACCAGCCGGGCCCGCGGGGCGAACAGCAGCTGGGCGACGGCCAGCGGCAGCATCAGCACACCGGCCTGGAGGGCGCTGTAGCCGCGCACGCTCTGGGTGTAGAAGACGCCGAAGAACGAGACGCCCATCAGGGCGAAGAAGACCACGCCGACGACGGCCACCGAGGCGCTGAAGACCCGGTTGCGGAACCAGGTGACGTCCAGCGCCGGGTGCGCGGTACGGCGCTCGAACCAGACGAAGGCGGCCAGCGCCGCGGCGCCGACGAGCATCGGCACCCAGGCCTCGGGGGAGGTGAAGTCGGCGAGCTCGCCGCCCTTGATGATGCCGAAGATCAGGGCGACCAGGCCGATGATCGAGAGCAGCACGCCGACCGGGTCGAGCCGGCCCGGGTTCGGGTCCTTCGACTCGGGCACCAGCAGCACCATCGCGATCAGGGCGACGATCACGATCGGGACGTTGATCAGGAAGACCGAGCCCCACCAGAAGTGCTCGATCAGCACGCCGCCGGTGATCGGGCCGATGGCGATGGCCAGGCCGACCGCGCCGGCCCAGATGCCGATCGCCTTGGGCTGCTCGGCGCGCTCGAAGACGTTCATGATGATGGCCAGCGTGGCCGGCATCGCCAGCGCGCCGCCGACGCCCATCAGCGCCCGGTAGCCGATGAGTTCACCGGGCGAGGCGGCCAGCGAGGAGAGCAGCGAGGCGACCCCGAAGACCGCCATGCCGGCCAGCAGGGCGCGCTTGCGGCCGAACCGGTCGCCGAGCAGGCCGGCCGTGAACAGCAGGCCGGCGAAGACCAGTGTGTAGGAGTTGATCGCCCATTCCAGGTCGCTCTGGCTGGCGCCGATGCCGGTGGGCGCCGGGGACGCGATGGTCTTCATCGCGACGTTGAGGATCGAGTTGTCCAGGACGACGACGAGCAGGGCGAGCACCAGCGTGCCCAGGATCGCCCAGCGGCGGCGGTGGATGGCTTCCGGTACCCGTGGTGGCGCGGCTGCGGTGGTCATGGCGGTCTCCCCGTCCGTGGTGGCGTGACACTGGCGGGCATTTCCGAGCCGATGGCGTCTCGTAACCCCCGTAGGGAGCGTAGCGCCATTTTCGATACGAGACGAATCCGTTTCGTAAAACATGGGCAAAGAACAGGCCGCCCCTGGCCACCCCTGGCCGCCCCGGACGGGCGTGCGACCGGGTGCGCGGCCGGGTGCGCGGCCCGGCCCACAACCCGGCCCGACGCCCGGTGTGCCGCAGATCGCACCGCCACGACGGCACCCCTCTTTGCGCCCGTGCCGGGGCGTGCAAGCATGGAGGTGATCCGGGGACGCCACACGGCGCCACGAGACGACAACCCTTCAGGAGCCTGTTCGATGAACGCTTCTTCGCCCTCGCCTGCCCAGAACCAGGCGTCGACCGCCTCGCTCTACGGCGGGGTCACCAACCGCCGCGTCACCGTCCGCGACCTCGCCGCCGCCAAGCAGCGCGGCGAGAAGTGGTCGATGCTCACCGCCTACGACGCCCTCACCGCGGGCGTCTTCGACGAGGCCGGCACGCCCGTGCTGCTGGTCGGCGACTCGGCGGGCAACTGCCACCTGGGCTACGAGACCACCGTCCCGGTGACCATGGATCAGATGGTGATGCTCTCCGCCGCCGTCGTCCGCGGCACCCAGCGGGCCATGATCGTGGCCGACCTGCCGTTCGGCTCCTACCAGGAGTCCCCCGCGCAGGCCATGCACAACGCCGCCCGGCTGATGAAGGAGGCCGGGGTCGGCGCGGTCAAGCTGGAGGGCGGCGAGCGCAGCGCCCGCTCGATCGAGCTGCTGGTCGAGGCGGGCGTCCCGGTGATGGCGCACATCGGGCTCACCCCGCAGTCCGTGCACGCCCTCGGCGGCTACCCGGTCCAGGGCCGCGGCGACGAGGCGGCGCACCAGCTGCTGCGCGACGCCAAGGCGGTCCAGCAGGCCGGCGCCTTCGCCGTCGTCCTGGAGGCCGTGCCGGCCGAGCTGGCCGCACAGGTCACCGAGCAGCTGGCCATCCCCACCGTCGGCATCGGCGCGGGCGTGGGCACCGACGCCCAGGTGCTGGTCTGGACGGACTTCGCCGGCATGACCGCGGGCCGGGTACCGAAGTTCGTCAAGCAGTACGCCAACCTGCGGGCCGTGCTCGGCGAGGCCGCCCGCGAGTTCGCCGAGGACGTCCGCTCCGGCGCCTTCCCGGCACCCGAGCACACCTTCCACTGACGGTCCCCGGACCGCCGGACCGGGCCCCGCTCCCCTCTCCCGGGGGGCGGGGCCCCGTCGTGTCCGGGCGCCGTCGTGTCCGGGCCCCGTCGTGTCCGGGCCCCTCCGTGCACGAGGGCGGCCGCGTCCGGGCTCCGACAGCGGGATGACAGCAAGGTGACAGCGCGCCGCCGGTGCCCCGCCCGCCCCCGCCGGGCGGTGACAGCCCGCTGACAGCCGGGCCGGACAACCTGAGGGCATGACACCAATCGCCACCGCCCCGAACGACCGGGGGCGCACCGCCGGCAACGCCGTCGAGGTCCGCGGCATCGTCAAGCACTACGGCAGCACCAAGGCCCTCGACGGGGTCGACCTCACCGTCCGCGAGGGCACCGTGCTCGGCGTGCTCGGCCCCAACGGCGCCGGCAAGACCACCCTGGTCCGCGTCCTCTCCACCCTGATCAAGCCGGACGCCGGCACCGCCTACGTCGGCGGCTACGACGTGGTGCGCCAGCCCAAGCAGCTGCGCCGGACCATCGGCCTCACCGGCCAGTACGCGTCCGTCGACGAGATGCTCTCCGGCTACGAGAACCTCTACCTGATCGGCCGGCTGCTCGACCTCTCCCGCAAGGACGCCAAGGAGCGCGCCGCCGAGCTGCTGGAGCGGTTCTCGCTCACCGACGCCGCCAAGCGGGTCGCCAAGACCTACTCCGGCGGCATGCGCCGCCGTCTCGACCTGGCCGCCAGCATGATCGGCCGCCCGCGGGTCCTCTACCTGGACGAGCCCACCACCGGCCTGGACCCGCGCACCCGCAACGAGGTCTGGGACGAGGTGCAGCGGATGGTCGCCGAAGGCTCCACCGTGCTGCTCACCACCCAGTACATGGAGGAGGCCGAGCAGCTCGCCGACGAGCTGACCGTGATCGACAAGGGCCGGGTGATCGCCTCCGGCGGCATCGCCGAGCTCAAGGCGCAGGTCGGCGGCCAGACCCTGCAGATCCGCCCGGTCCACCGGGCCGAGCTGCCCGAGATGGCCCGCTGCCTGCACGAGACGGGCATCGCCGAGGCCACCTTCTCCGCGGACACCGGGCTGCTCTCGGTACCCATCACCGGCGAGGAGCAGCTCACCGCGGTGATCCGGGTGCTCGGCACCCGCGGCTTCGCCGTCGCCGGGATCGACACCAAGGTGCCCAGCCTGGACGAGGTCTTCCTCACCATCACCGGAAAGCCCGCGGCCGCCGCGGTGCCCGCCCCGAGCCTCGCCAAGGAGCCCGTCGCATGACCACCGCCACCGCCGCCACCGCCCGGGTGGAGGACTCCCGGATCGACCTGGCCGGCCACCTGCGCCACGTCGGCGCGCTGACCCGCCGCAACCTGATGCGGATCAAGGCGGACCCGGAGTCGATGTTCGACGCCGTGCTGATGCCGATCATCTTCACCGTGCTGTTCGTCTACGTCTTCGGCGGCGCGATCTCCGGCGGCCAGGACGCCTACAAGCAGTACATGATCCCCGGTCTGCTCGGTCAGACCGGCATCACCTTGGCGATGGCCGTCGGCACCGGTCTGAACAGCGACTTCCAGACCGGGGTGATGGACCGCTTCCGCACCCTGCCGATCGGCCGCTCCGCCGTCCTGCTGTCCAAGATCGCCGCGGAGACCTGCCGGGCGCTGCTCTCCTTCGCCATCCTGATCGGCTTCGCGCTGATCCTCGGCTTCGAGGTGAAGACCGGACCGCTGGAGGTGCTGGCCGCGATCGGCCTCTCGCTGGTGTTCGGCATGTCGATCGTCTGGATCTCGATGCTGCTCGGCATGGCGCTGCGGAGCGCCCAGGCCGTCCAGGGGGTCTCCATGCTCGTCCTGATGCCGCTGCAGTTCGGCAGCTCGATCTTCGCGCCGACCGACACCATGCCGGGCTGGCTGCAGTCCTTCACCAAGGTGAACCCGCTCTCCGCGCTCGCCGACGCCTGCCGCTCGCTGCTCAACGGCGAGGGGGCGCTGGCCCACCCGGTGCTCATCGTGCTGGGCTGGTCGGTCGGCGTCACCCTGGTCTTCGCCCCGCTCGCGGTGGCCCGGTTCCGCAAGCGGACCTGAGCCGGCCGTCGCAGCCACCGGAACCGCCGGTCGGCCGGCCCCTGGGGACGGGGGGTCGGCCGGCCGGCCTCGCTGCCTGCCCACAGGCCGCCGGGCCGTCAGCCGCCCGGCCGTCAGCCACCGGCCCAACCGCCCACCGGGGCGTCGAGCCGGCAGGCCGTCAGGCCATCAGGCCGTCCAGCAGGGAGCTGGTCTGCGGCGGCGACAGACGGGCGCCCTCCAGGTGGGCCTCCTCGAACACCTCGTCACCGAGCAGAGCGCGCAGGCTCGCTTCGGCGGCCGTCCGTTCGACCCGGTCCAGGTAGCCGCCCTTCGGCCCGTTCAGCTCGGTGTGCGCACCGAGCAGCACGGCCGCCTTGCGGGCCGCGGCGAGGTCGTGGTCGCGCTCGGCGAACACCCGCAGCACCCCGGCCGCCGGGGGGACCAGCATGACCGACAGCTGCTCCGCGAAGCCGCTGCCCTCGGGCGGCACCGCGCGCAGCAGCCGCCGCCCCTCGTCCACGATTTCGAGCCCCCGCTCCGGATCGCCGGCCCGCGCGGTGATCCAGCCCCTGGTGACCGTCAGCATCCCGCCGACCAGGTCGGGGGCGAAGGTCCCGATCCGGCTGGTGGTCCAGTTCACCCGGTCCAGCTCGGCCAGCGCGTCGTCGTACGCACCGCGCTGGGCGCTGATCCCGCAGAGCATCAGGCGCCCGAAGAGCAGGGCGCCGTTGGCCGCCTGGATCTCGCCGGGATCGATCATGTCCAGGGCCTCGCGGATGTACCGTTCGCCGTCTTCGAGGTCCTGTTCGAGCATCGCGCTGCCGAGGTGCACCCGCAGCATCGGCACCTCCTGCGGCGCGTCCAGCTCCTCGGCCAGCTCGATCGCCCGCTGGTAGGCGGCGACCGCCTCCGCGGACCGGCCCTGGCCGGCCAGCGCCTCGCCGTGCGCCGCGTACGCCTGGGACATCCCCCACCGGTCGCCGATCCCCCGGTACAGCGCCAGCGACTCCTCGCCGTCCCGGAGCGCCTGCTCCAGCCCGCCGGGCCAGTCGTTCATCGTCTTGGCCCGGATCTGCAGGACGAACGCCAGGTCGGCGGCGCGGCCGTGGCGGCGGCAGCCCGCCACCGTCTCCTCCATCAGGTCGCGCATCACCTCCAGCCGGCCGGCCAGGAAGGCGCCGAACACCCGCATCACCCCCGGGAACCGGTAGCTCTGCGGGAGGTCCGGGGTGTAGGCCTCCAGCAGCTTCCGGGACACGCGAATCGCATCCCGGTCGGCCAGCACGTCGAGGTTCCCCTCGAAGAGTCCGACCAGCCGGAAGATCTCCAGCTGCCGGCGTGCCTCGGCCGCCACCCCGGGCGGCATCGGCACCCCGTACTCCAGGACCTGCCGCTCCAGCGGCTCCGGCGGCGGGCCGGCCGGGTCGAACGGGTCCGGGCCGAGCGCGCGCACCGCGTCGTACCAGCCGCGCGCCTCCAGGCTGAAGCCGCGCAGCGACCAGTACCAGCTCATCCCGAGCGCGAGGGCCAGCCCCTCCTGCTCCTCGGCGCGGTCCACCGCCCGGCGCAGCGCGGCCCGGATGTTGTCGTGCTCCCGCTCCAGCACCGCCAGCCAGCGCAGTTGCTCCGGGCCGTGGACGTGCTGGTCGGCGGTACGGACCAGTTCGCGGAAGTGCACCAGGTGGCGTCGCTCGACCTCGGCCCGCTCGGCCGCCGCGGCCAGCCGCTCCTCGGCGTACTCGTGAATGGTCTCCAGCATCCGGTAGCGGGACGAGCCGTCCCCGCTCAGGTCGGCCACCACCAGCGACTTGTCGGCCAGCGAGAGCAGCTGGTCGGCGACCTCCTCGCGGGGCACCTCGACGTCGTCGGCGCAGATCGCCTCGGCGTCCTCCAGCGTCCAGCCGCCGGCGAACACCGAGAGCCGCCGCAGCACCGCCCGCTCCCGCTTGCCGAGCAGCTCCCAGCTCCAGTCGACCACCGCGCGCAGGGTCTGCTGGCGGGGCAGCAGGGTGCGGCTGCCTCCGGTGAGCAGCGCGAACCGGCCGTCCAGGCGGTCGGCGATCTGCCGGGCCGTCATCACCCGCAGCCGGGCGGCGGCCAGCTCGATGGCGAGCGGCAGGCCGTCCAGCCGGCGGCAGATCTCGGCGCAGGCCTCGGGCTCGCGCTGCGGGTCGAAGCCGGGGCGCGCGGCGGCGGCGCGCTCGGCGAGCAGGCGCAGCGCGACCGGGTCGGGCAGCGGCTCCACCGGCAGCACCGTCTCGCCGGGGACGCCGAGCGGTTCCCGGCTGGTGGCGAGGACGGTCAGGCCGGGGCACTCGGCGAGCAGCCGGTCGGCGAGGTCGGCGGCGGCCTGGATCAGGTGCTCGCAGTTGTCCAGGACGAGCAGCATCCGGCGGTGGCCGCAGTACTCGACGAGCCGGCGCAGCGGGTCCTCCGTGCGGGGCTCGATGACCTCGGCGACCATGCCGCCGGTGTGCAGCACGGTCTCGCGCAGGCCGAGCGCGGAGACCACGGCGGCGGGCACCGCGGCCGGGCTCTCCAGCGGGGCGAGTTCGGCCAGCCAGACACCGTCCGGCCAGTGGCCGGCCGCCTGCTCGGCGCGGCCGGCCTCGACGGAGAGCCTGGTCTTGCCGGAGCCGCCGGGGCCGGTCAGGGTGACCAGCCGACTGCCCGTCAGGGCGCCGCGCAGGGCGGCGAGGTCGTCCTCGCGGCCGACGAAGCTGGTCAGGCGGGTGCGCAGGTTGCCCGCGCTGCGGGGCGGCTGCGGAGCGGTGGCGGCCGGGGCGAGGACCGGGGTGGTGGCGGGCCCGGGGACGGCCGGCTCCGGCGCGGCCGGGGCCGGGCGGTCCGCCGGTGGCGGGTCCGCAGGGGCCAGCAGCTCCGCGTAGAGGGTCTGGAGCTGCCGGCCCGGGTCGACGCCGAGCTCCTCCGCGAGGGTGCGCCTGGTCCGCTCGTAGTGGCGCAGCGCCTCGGCGGTGCGCCCGCTCTCGTGCAGCGCCCGGACCATCAGGTACTGCACCGGCTCGTCCAGCGGCTGCCGGCCGCAGAGCTCGGCGAGCTCTGCCACCAGCTCGGCCGCCCGGCCGAGGCCGAGGTCGGCGAGGATCCGGTGCCGGCGCACCTCCTCCCGCTGGGCCTCCAGCCGGGTGGCCGGGCCGCCGCGGTCGGGCAGGTCGGCGAGCACGGGGCCGCGCCAGAGCGCCAACGCGGCCCGCAGCTGCTCGGCGGCGGGCCCGTGGTCACCCTCCTCCAGCGCCCGGCGACCCTCCCCGGCCAGCCGCTGGAACTCGCCGAGGTCGGTCCGCGGCTCGGTCAGCCAGTAGCCGGCCGGCCCGGAGCCGACCTGGTCGCGGCCGATGGTCCGGCGGAGCCGGCCGACCAGGGTCTGCAGCGCGGCCGACGCGTCCTGCGGCGGCTCGGTGTCCCAGACCTCGTCCACCAGCAGGTCGGCCGCCACCGGCCGTCCCTGCCGCAGGACCAGCGCCGCGAGCAGCGCCCGCAGCCGGGCTCCGCCGAGCGGGACCGGCGTGCCGTCGTCGTGGTGGGCCGTGGTGGTGCCGAGGATGCCGTAGTGCACCCGCCCATTCTGGTCGATGGGCGCGGCCGGCACGCACAATTGTCCGGGCTCCCGCCGGGCCGCGGAACCCTGCGCGGGGCGCCGGACGTTCACCCGGGACGGCTTGTCCGGCGACCGGCCGGCCCGGCATGATCGGTCCCTGCCCTCTCCCCCAGACCCCGGAGCACCCACTCATGACCTTCGCCGCAACGCAGCGCTCGCGCAGCGAGGACCGCCGGATCAGTCCGGTGTTCTGGGTGCTCCTCGCGATACTGGGCACGTCCGGCTGGGCGGTCTACTCGGGGTACGGCAACGCCCGGTTCGGGGTCTTCCTGTTCGTGGTGGCCGGCTGGATGGTCTCGCTCTGCCTCCACGAGTATGCACACGCCCGCACCGCGCTGCACGGCGGCGACCTCACCGTCGGCGCCAAGGGCTACCTGACGCTCAACCCGCTCAAGTACGCCAACATCCTGCTCAGCTTCGTGCTGCCGATCGTCTTCGTGATCCTCGGCGGCATCGGCCTGCCCGGCGGCTCGGTCTGGATCGAGCGGCACCGGATCCAGGGGCGGCTCAAGCACAGCCTGATCTCGGCGGCCGGCCCGCTGGTGAACGTGGTCTGCGCGGCGCTGCTGCTGGTCCCGGTCGGCGCGGGCTGGCTGGACGACCCGGCCACCCCGGTCGAGTGGCACGGCATGCAGCTGCCGTACTCGCCGCTCGCCTGCGCCTTCGCCTTCCTCGGCCTGCTCCAGCTGAGCGCGGCGCTGCTGAACCTGCTGCCGGTGCCCGGCCTGGACGGCTACGGCATCGTCGAGCCGTGGCTGTCGTACCGGACCCGGCGGGCGGTCGAGCCGTTCGCGCCGTACGGGATGCTGGCGGTGTTCGCGCTGCTCTGGCAGCCCGAGGTGAACCGCTTCTTCTTCGACGCCGTGTACGGGCTGATGCACCTGTTCGGCGTGAGCGACGACAACTTCGCGGCCCTCGGCCACGACCTGTTCCGCTTCTGGCAGGACTAGGCACGGCCCTCGGGCCGGTCGGGCCGCCTGTCGAGCCGGGCTCAGCCCTGCTCGGCGGCGGCCTTCGCCAGTTTGGCGCGGCGCAGGTTCATCCAGACCACGTTGCTGGCGATACCGGCGAGCGGGAGCCAGACCAGCCCCCAGTAGTTGTCCTTCACCACGGAGACCACCGCGGCGGCCAGCGCGAGGACGACGACGATCGCGGCGAAGAGGGACGTGCGGGGCATGGTGGCTGGCTCCTAGCGCGGGCTGACGGTCGGCCCCCATTGTCGCCGACCTCACCTCCGGAACGGCTCCAGGGGTGAGGTCGGCGGACGGCGCGTCGCCGGTCCGGCCCGTCCCGGTGCCCGGCGCGGGCCGGACCGGTCTCAGACGTCGGTGATCCGCAGGCCCGCGTGGGCCTTGTAGCGGCGGTTGACCGAGATCAGGTTGGCCACCAGCGACTCCACCTGGTGGGCGTTGCGCAGCCGGCCCGCGAAGATCCCGCGCATCCCCGGGATCCGCCCGGCCAGTGCCTGCACCACGTCGGTGGCGGCGCGCTCCTCGCCCAGCACCATCACGTCGGTGTCGATCCGCTCGATCGACTCGTCCTGGAGCAGCACCGCCGAGAGGTGGTGGAAGGCGGCGGTGACGCGGGAGTCCGGCAGCAGCGCGGCGGCCTGCTGGGCGGCGCTGCCCTCCTCCGGCACCAGCGCGTACGCGCCCTGCTTGTCGAAGCCGAGCGGGTTGACGCAGTCCACCACGATCTTGCCGGCCAGCTCCTCGCGCAGGGCGGTGAGGGTGGCGGCGTGCCCCTCCCAGGGCACCGCGACGATCACGATGTCGCTCTCGCGCGCGGTGGTGGCGTTGTCGGCGCCGCGCACGCCGAGGCCGAGTTCGGCCGCCGAGGCCTCGGCGCGCGCCGCGTCGCGGGAGCCGATGATCACCTGCTGGCCCGCCTTGGCCAGCCGGAGGGCCAGCCCCCGTCCCTGGTCGCCGGTGCCGCCGAGGACGCCCACCACCAGCTGCGAGACGTCGGGCAGCTCGTGGGCCGGGTTTGTCGCTGAATCGAGGGAAGTCATGGGCCGATCCTGCCAAACCGCGGGTCGGCCACGACATTCTGTGGCCCATGGACGCGGTGAGAGTTTCGGCACTCCGTGAGCGGCTCGCCGGCACCGGCTGGCTGGAGGCGGCCGGCGGCTTCGCCGGATCGCTGCGCCACGCGGTCGACCGGCGGGGCTCCGCCGGGCTGCTGCTGGTCGGCACCGAGGCGTACGAGCCCTGGCACCTGGCCGCCCACCTCGCGGACGAGGCCGCCTGGTCGGACGTCCCCCGGCTGGCACCCACCCTGCTGCGGCACCGGGTGCCGGCCCGGGCCCCGGCCCACCTGGCGCACGACCTGCACCGGCTCGCCGCGGCGGGGCGCGGGTCGACGGTGCTGGTGGTGGCTCCGGCGGCGGCCGGGGAGCAGTTGCTGGAGCGGGTGCAGGACGCCCGGCACGGCGGGGCCACCGTGCTCGCCCTGGACGGCGCCGCCGGGCCGACCGAGCTGGCGGCCCTGGCGCACGAGCGGCTCGCGGTCGGCACCGCCGAGGAGGAGCCTTTCGACCTCGCCCAGCACCTGGTCGGCGCGGCCGCCGGGCACTCCCCGGCGCGCCGCTCGGCGCTCGCCCGGCTGGCCGACCTGGCCGGCCGGCTCACGGCGGGGCCGACCGTCGGCCGCTGGTAGCCGGGCAGCCACTTGGAAAGTAAGTGACACTCACCGGCTTGGGTTATTACACTGTTCCTCGGTCCGGGTGTCCGGGCCGTCCAACGGGAGGGGTGGCGGTGCTGGAGATCACGTCGGAGAACGTCGTCCGGAGCTGGGTCGACGGATGGATCGCCTCGCGGGCCGCCGCGCCGGCCGTCGTCGAGCCGTGGGGCTACACCGTCGACGTCGGCCTCGCCGGCCACGTGACGCGGCACGTGTTCGACGCCGTCGGCGGCGCCGTGCGGGAGGAGGACGTCCGCAAGGTCGCCGGCGCCGTCCGCGCCGGGGGAACGTGGCTCAAGATCTTCGCGGACCCGGCCGTCACCTCGCCCTGGCTCGGCCCGCAGTGGTGGATCGACGACGAGCCCGGCTACCTGATGACCGCCGCGCTCGCCCCGGCGCCCGCCCACCGGCTCACAGCCCCGGACGGCTACCGGATGCGCACCTGGTCCCGCGGCGGCGTGGTCCGCACCCTGGTCACCGCGGCGGACGGCGCGCTGGCGGCCCGCGGCCAGATCGCCCCGACCGGCGCCACCGCCGTCGTCGACCAGATCGAGACCGCGCCGGAGCACCGGCGCCGGGGCCTCGGCAGCCTGGTCGTCCGGGCGCTGGCCACGGCGGCGCACGAGCAGGGCGCCCGGACCGGCGTGCTGGCCGGCACCCCGGACGGGCACGCGCTCTACACCGCGCTCGGCTGGCGGGTGCTCGCCCCGCTGACCAGCGCCAAGTACCAGGGCGAGCAGTCCGGCTGACGGGCGCTCGGGGGCGGGGCCCGGCTGACGGGCGCTCGGGGGCGGGGCCCGTCGGACCGTCAGCTCCCCTTGGCGTGGGGCCGTACCGCTACTCGGTGCCGTCGTCCGCCGCCGGCCGGTCGCTCCAGCGCGGGTCGTTCTTCCACTCGCGGTTGCGCTCGTCGGCGATCTCCAGCGCGTGCGCGGCCTCCTCGCGGCTGGCGTACGGCCCGAGCCGGTCCTTGGCCGGGCACTCGGGGCCCTCCTCCACCTTGGCGTGCTTGATGCAGTAGAACCATTCGCCCGGCTTGCCGGTGGGCTTGCGGTGGAACCCGAGGGGCATGGCGGTCTCCCGTCCGTGAGGTGCGTCGCACCGACCGGCCGAACCGATCGGTCGTACCGATCATTCCCCGGAGCGGGGCCGCTCGCACACCACCGGGCGGGGCGGGACCCGGCGGATAGACTCGCGGCCATGGCTCTCGTACCCGGCACCCAGTCCCCCACCCGCAAGGTCCCCGCGCACATCGCTCGCCCCGAGTACGTCGGACGACCCGCGCCGGCGCCGTACACCGGGCCCGAGGTGCAGACCGCCGAGACCGTCGAGAAGATGCGGATCGCGGGCGGGATCGCCGCCCGGGCGATGGAGGAGGCCGCCAAGCTGATCGCGCCGGGCGTCACCACCGACGCCCTGGACGCCGTCGCCCACGAGTACATGTGCGACCACGGCGCCTACCCGTCCGACCTCGGCTACCGCGGCTTCCCGAAGTCGATCTGCACCTCGATCAACGAGGTGATCTGTCACGGCATCCCGGACTCGACCGTCCTCCAGGACGGCGACATCGTCAACATCGACGCCACCGCGTACATCCACGGGGTGCACGGCGACCTCAACGCCACCTACCTCTGCGGCGACGTGGACGAGGAGTCCGCGCTGCTGGTCGAGCGGACCCGCGAGGCGCTGAACCGGGCGATCAAGGCGGTCAAGCCCGGCCGCCAGATCAACGTGATCGGCCGCGTGATCGAGTCCTACGCCAAGCGCTTCGACTACGGCGTGGTGCGGGACTTCACCGGGCACGGCATCAACACGTCGTTCCACTCCGGCCTGATCGTCCCGCACTACGACAGCGAGCGGGCGACCGAGGTGATCAAGCCCGGGATGACCTTCACCATCGAGCCGATGCTGACCCTGGGCACCTACGACTACGAGATCTGGGCCGACGGCTGGACGGTCGTCACCAAGGACCGCAAGCGCACCGCCCAGTTCGAGCACACCCTCGTCGTCACGGCGGACGGCGCGGAGATCCTCACCCTGCCGTAGCCGACCGGCGGGCGGCGGTGGCCCGAAGACGAAGAGGCCCGGGCGGGAGCGCCCGGGCCTTCTCGTTCCAGTCCGTGGGTCCGTGCGTCCCTGCGTGCAGGACCTGGCGGACGGTCAGCCGATCAGCCACTGCTCCTCGGCCACCGCGCCCACCTCGGTGCAGGCGTCGGTGAGCACGTCCAGTACCCGTAGCGGGTCCGGCAGCGGCTGGTCGGGCCCGCGCAGCCAGCGGACCGCGGAGCCGTCCGGCAGCGCGGCCGGCGGCAGCAGGGTGTACGAGCCGCGGCAGTGCCAGCGCAGCCCGGGGTGCTCGGACATCGTGTCCGGGGTGGAGTCCAGGGCGCTCGGCCACCACTCGTCCTCGTCCACCGGGGTGCCCCGGGTGGCGGTGAAGAAGAGGTAGCGGTCCTCGCCGACGGCCGCGACCGGGCCCTCGACGCCCAGCGCGGTCAGCCGCTCCAGCGCCAGCCGGCCCGCCTCCGCGGGCACGTCCAGCACATCGTGAACGCGGCCGGTCGCGGTGACGAAGTTGGCCTGCGGGTCCCGGGAGAGCCAGCGGGCGACCTGCTCGGCGTCGGTGGTCGCCTGGGTCTGCCAGGCGAAGGAGACCGGGTGCTGGGCCGGCGCCGGACAGGCGACCCGGTCGCAGGAACACCTGTGGCCGGCCGGATGTGCGGCCGGTGCCAGCGGGAAGCCTGCGCGTACGGCGCCCAGCAGCTGATCCAGTCGGGCTGCGGGGCTGTCCGCGTCGGCCGACCGGGCCCGCTGACGATCACGCCTCTGCCACCAGGTCGTCCACCTGCCGCCGGCTTCCATCGGGCCCCTTCCGCGCATTGCCGTGCCTGGTGTGACACAGCATTCGACGTACCACTCCGACGCAACGCGCGGCGCCCCCCGCTGCTTCCCGGGGCGGTGCTCGGCCCTGCTGTCCGCGCCCTGCCGGCCGGAGCCGGGGTTGCCGGACGGCCGACGCCCGGGTCACGGTACGGAGTCGCGGCAGCACGCAGGCGGCGGCTCGGCGGCCCGACGGGCACACCGACGTGCGCCTCGCCCGGCCCGTACGGGGCCCGCTGACCCGGGTGAACCCCGAGGGCGTACAGGAAGGATAAGGGTGCGCGGGGCCTTCGGATGACCGGGGGCGGTGCCTCTCCGGTCACACTCCCGGCACGCCCGCGTCACAAGGCCTCCCCCGGACCGCACAGGGCCTCCCCGGACCGCCTCGCACGACCGTTCGCCCGGGCGGGGTGAGACCCTGGTGGGGTGAAGAGCACGGACACCGAATTCGTCGGCGGCCCCCTCGACGGCCGGATCATCCCGATCCCCCTGGGGCCGATGTACGGCGTGCCCAAGACCTACAAGGTGCCGGTCCCCGCGCACGGGGACACTCCCGCGCGCACACTGGTGTACGTCCGGGCCAAGCAGCTGGACGGCGTCCGCTGGTTCTGGCGCTACGAGTACGACGAGGCGGCCACCGCCCGCGCCTCCGGGTGACGGCCGCCGCTCCCCCCGGGAGGACGGCCATGGCGAGGACCGCACGCCACCAGCAGTCCAGGAACCGGTCCGCGGCGGCGGCGCACCGCAACCGGCAGGCGGCCGCCGTCACCGGCGCTCTGCTCGTGGTGGTCACCCTCTACAGCGCGGTGATCGGCCCGAACGGCTGGCTCTGGTTCGGCTGGGCGGTGCTGCTGCTCGCGTGCGCGGCGCTGTTCGCCGTCCGCGACTGAGCCGTGCGCGACCGAGCAGCCGCACCGTCCGCCGCCCGGCCGCTCTCACCCCCGGCCGGGTCCGGCAGGTCCCCCCTGGACCGTCACTCATCCTCGGCGAGGATCAGGTACAGCTTCTTGCGGGCCTCGTTCAGCACCGCCAGGCCCTTGGCGCGCTGCGCCTCCGTGCCCGTCGTCATGACCTGCCGGATCGCGTGGTCGACGGCGCCGAGCGCCTGACCGACCTCCTGCACGGCCTCCCAGTCGACCTCCCGGCCGGCCTCCGCCCACGGCTCCGCGGGGCCCGCGTCGGCCTCGGCCCGGCCCGCCTCGGTGAGCGAGACCAGCCGCTTGCCGCCGACCTCCTCGGCCGTGATCAGGCCCTCCTCCTCCAGCAGCTGGAGGTTGGGGTAGATCGAGCCGGGGCTCGGCCGCCAGGCCCCGCCCGTCCGCTCGGCGATCTCGGCGATCATCTCGTACCCGTGCATCGGCCGCTCCTTGAGCAGCGCCAGCAGCGAGGCGCGCACGTCGCCGCGCCGGGCCCGCCCACCGCGCCGGCCGCGCGGACCGTGGCCGCGCCCGCCGTGCCCGCGGAAGCCGGGACCGAACGGCCCGCCCATCGGGCGCCCCGGCCCGAACGGCGGCGGCCCGAAGGGGCCGAACGCCCCCCGGCCCTCGAAGCCCTCGCCGGGCATGCCCACGAACTCCGGACCCGGGCCGCGGCGTCGGCCGCGCGGGCCCTCCTCACGAAATCGTCCTGAGCGCATGGCGCTCACCTCCGTTGTGTCTCCGGTCGTCGACCGGCACCCGCCGGCCGACCTGTCGTCGATCGAGACTTCTTCGCGCGCCGGACAGTCGCCCGGACAGTCGCCCGGACAGTCGAGTAACTGTCTCGATAACTCGACGATATATCGGTGACTGTCGCTCGTCAACGGTTTCCGACACAGCCGCCCGACAACCCGGCGCACGGGCGGCCGGCCGCTACGGTGGCGGGCATGGCCGGTGAACGAGATCTAGCGACGCTGTTGCGCGGGATGCGCCCGCTGCTCAACCCGGGGCGGTACGTCTACTGCTCGCTCCCGGCGAAGGTGCCCGCCGGGATGCGGCCGGTGGTGACGGTCGCCGAGCCCGAGGGCGTGACGGTGGTGGTGGCGCAGGAGGAGGCCGACTCGCTCGGCCTGCGCTACGAGTACGTGGCCGCCTGGATCACCCTGCAGATCCATTCCGCACTGGAGGCTGTCGGCCTGACCGCCGCCGTGGCGGGCCGGCTGGCCGAGGTCGGGATCAGCTGCAACGTGGTGGCCGGCTTCCACCACGACCACCTGTTCGTCGCCGCCGAGGACGCCGAGCCGGCCGTCCGGGCGCTGGAGGAACTCTCGGCCTCGTCCGGCTGAGCCGCTCCCGGCCGGGCCGATTCGGGCCGTGCCGGTTCGGGCCGTGCCGATTCCGGGCGGGCCGATTCCGGGCGGGCGGGGGCGACGTCAGCCCGCGGGCGCGCTCCGAGTGGCCGGTCCCGGGGGCCGATCCGACACTGGGAAGGGCTGAGCGCCCACCCGGTCGGTCAGCCCCACACCGGAAGGGAGACGGCCACCATGGCCATCTGCGTCACCTGCGGCAACGACTACTGGCTCGCCTTCGAGATCAAGACGATCACCGGCGACACCTACACCTTCGACAGCTTCGAGTGCGCGATGGAGAAGCTGGCGCCCCGCTGCGAGCAGTGCCAGGTCCGGATCGTGGGCCACGGCGTGGAGGTGGCCGGCCGGTTCTTCTGCTGCGCCAACTGCGCCCGCGTCAACGGCGGCCTCGGCGACCAGATCCGCGACGCGGTCGGCGCACACCCGTCCTGACGGGCAGTCGGGGGGGGGAAGGGGGCGGAAGAGTCGGCCTGTACGCCGGGTTCTGTCTCCCGGGCTGCTTGCGCGGCCCGGGGAGGCGGCCATCCATCTAGGGCTGCCGTTGCCGACAGCCTCGTGCGGTCTACCCGCGGACTCGGGCGAGCAGCCCTCGGACATCCGCGCACGGCGCCCGAGGGCACCGATCTTGACCTTGCTCCAGGTGGGGTTTACCGAGCCGGCCGGGTCACCCCGGTCGCTGGTGGTCTCTTACACCACCGTTTCACCCTTACCCGCTGCCGAAGCGGCGGGCGGTCTGTTTTCTGTGGCACTGTCCCGCGGGTCACCCCGGGTGGGCGTTACCCACCACCCTGCTCTGTGGAGCCCGGACGTTCCTCGGCGGGTCTGGGACCCGTCGCGACCGCCCGGCCGGCTCTTCCGCCGTAGTGGTCATGGTAGCCGCTCGGGCGGCGCCTCCCGCACGCCGGGCCGGACGGCGGGCGGCTCACCGCCGAGCCGGGCGGCCACCCGGGCCGCGGTGCCGGTCGCCCAGGCGGTCGTGGTGACCAGGCCCAGGACGAGGATGGCGGCGCCGAGGCCCGTCACGATCCACCAGCCCGCGTGGCTGGCCGGGGCGAAGCCGGTGAGCACCGGGCCGATCACGGCCGAGGTGACCACGGTGCCGATCACCGCGACGCCCAGCGACTGGCCGACCTGCCGGCTGGTCGAGGCGACCGCCGCCGCCACGCCCGCCTGGGCGCGCGGCATGCCGGAGACGGCGGCGTTGGTGATCGGCGCGTTGACCATGCCGAAGCCCAACCCGAAGAGCGCGTAGGCGACCAGCAGCAGGGCCGCCGGGGAGTCCGCCGCGAGCCTGGTGAGCAGCAGGCCGCTCGCCGCGAGCCCCAGGCCGGCCGCGACCAGCGGGCCGCGCGGGCCCCGGCTGCCGACGATCCGGCCGGAGACCGGGGCGCAGACCAGCATCATCCCGGCCATCGGCAGCGTCCACAGGCCCGCCTCGACCGGGCTGTAGCGGCGGACGTCCTGAAGGTAGATGGTGTTGAGGAAGAGGAAGCCGCCGAGCGCGGCGAAGGCGCAGACCGCGGTCACGGTGGCGCCGGTGAACGGCGCGCTGCGAAAGAACCGCGGATCGACCAGCGGCTCGGCGACCCGCCGCTCCCAGAGCGGGAAGGCGACCAGCGCGGCCAGGGCGGCGGCGGCCAGGCCGATGATCAGCGGGGACGTCCAGCCGTGCTCCGGGCCCTCGATGATCGCGGCGGTGCCGCAACCCAGCAGAACGATCATCAGCAGCTGACCGACCGGGTCGAGCCGGCGGGCCCGGGGCGCGCGCGACTCGGGCACGTAACGGGCGGTCAGCAGGCAGGCGGCCAGGCCGACCGGGACGTTGATCAGGAAGATCGACGGCCAGCCGGCCCCGTCCACCAGGAACCCGCCGAGCAGCGGGCCGAGGGCCATCGAGATGCCCACCACGCCGCCCCAGACACCGATCGCCTGGGCCCGCTCGCGCGGTTCGGTGAAGGTGTTGGTGATGATCGACATCGCCACCGGGTTGAGCATCGAGCCGCCGACGGCCTGCACCGCGCGGAACACCACCAGCCACTCCAGGCTCGGCGCCATGCTGCAGAGCAGCGAGCCGAGCACGAAGAGCAGCAGGCCGGTCTGGAACACCCGGCGCCGCCCGAAGCGGTCGGCCACCGAGCCGAACAGCATCAGCAGCGAGGCCAGCACCAGGGTGTAGGCGTCGATGACCCACTGCAGACCGGAGGCCTGGGCGCCCAGGTCCTTCTGGATCTCCGGGAGCGCGATGTTCACCACGGTGTTGTCGAGGCCGACGATGAACAGGCTCAGGCAGCAGATCGCCAGGATCAGCAGCCTCCGGCGCCGGCCGGGGGCCGGAGCCGCGGAGGCGGGGGCGGGGGCGGCGGCGGACGCCGCGGAGGCGGGGGCGGACACGTTCCGATCCTGCCATGCGGGCCCTTCCGGGCCGGTGCCGAACCGACCGTCCGGGTGGCGAGGCCACTGCGGAGCGCCACCGGGTGTCCGGAGCGGCGGGGCTCGGCCGGGGCGCGGGGTGTAAGGAGTCGTAGCGTGAGGAGCCTGGTATCGGTACGGCGAAGGGGGCTGGGCGGATGGGTGCGGTGAAGGCGGCGGGGGCCGTGGTGGCCGGAGTACTGGCGGGGACGGGGGTGCTGCACACGGTCTGGGCGGTGTCCCCGTGGCCGCTGCGGACGCCGGAGGAGCTGGCGGACGCGGTGGTAGGCACGGGCGACGGGATGCCGCCGGCGGCGGCGTGCCTCGCGGTGGCCGGGGCGCTGGGGGCGGCCGCGTACCTGGTGGGGGCGGAGGCCGGGGTGCTCCCGGCGGCGGGGCCGGCGCGGGTGCGGCGGGCCGGGGTGTGGACCGTCTCGGCGGTGATGCTGGCACGCGGTGCGGGCGGGCTGCTGGTGTCCGGCCTCGGGTTGGGCGGGTCGTCGGCGCGGTTCCGGCGGCTCGACGTCCGCTACTACTCGCCGCTCTGCCTCGCCCTCGGCGCCGGGGCCGGGGCGGTGGCGGTGGCGGGCGCGAGTTACCGGGAGCGGGACGCGCTTGCGTAGGGTGGCGGGGATCGCGTCCGACACAAAATGTTGAGGAGTCCGCTGTGCTGGTGCTGTTGCCGCCCTCGGAGGGCAAGGCCGCGTCCGGGGACGGCGTGCCGGTCGCGCTGGACGGGCTCTCGCTGCCCGGGCTGACGGCGGCGCGGGCGCAGGTGCTGGAGACGCTGGTCGCCCTCTGCCGGGGCGACGAGGACACCGCCGCCGAGGTGCTCGGCCTGAGCCCCGGCCTGCGCGGCGAGATCGCCCGCAACGCGGGCCTGCCGACGGCCGGCGCGTTCCCCGCCGGCGAGGTGTACACCGGGGTGCTGTTCGACAACCTCGGCCTGGCCACCCTGGACGAGGCCGCGTTCGACCGGGCCGGGCGTTCGCTGCTGGTCTTCTCCGGGCTCTGGGGCGCGGTGCGGATCGGCGACCGGATTCCGCCGTACCGCTGCTCGATGGGCGTGAAACTCCCCGGCCTGGGGGCGCTCGGGGCGTTCTGGCGGGGCGCGATGGCGTCCGTGCTGCCGGAGGCGGCGGACGGGCTGGTGCTGGACCTGCGCAGCTCGGCCTACGCGGCGGCGTGGAAGCCCGCCGGCGAGCTGGTGTCCCGGACGGCGACCGTCCGGGTGCTGCAGGAGCGCGACGGCCGGCGCACGGTGGTGAGCCACTTCAACAAGGCGACCAAGGGCCGGCTGGTGCGCGACCTGCTGGTGGCCGGCGCCGAGCCGAAGACGCCGGGCGAGCTGGTGGACGCACTGCTGGAGCTGGGCCACCGGGTGGAGGTCGTGGCCGAGGGCACGGCCCGCAAGCCGTGGCAGCTGGACGTGGTGGTCACCGAGGTGCACTGACCGGCCCGGACGGCAGCACGCGACGAACGGCAGCGCACGACGAACGGCCGCGCACGGTGGCAGGTGGCGGGCGGGCCCCGGCCCGGAGCCCGCCGCCGTGGTCAGCGCAGGTGCCCGGTGTCGTTGAGCAGCCGCACGGAGGCGTTGCCGTCCGCGTAGTACTGGACGGCGCAGAGCGAGGCGGCCGACAGCTCCATCCGGTACATCGAGTCCGGCGGGGCGCCGAGCGCCAGCCGGACCAGCGTCTTGATCGGGCTGACGTGCGAGACCACCAGCACGGTCTTGCCGGGGTAGCGGGCGAGGATCTTGTCGCGGGCGACCCCGGCCCGGTGGGTGAGGGTGGTGAAGCTCTCCGAGCTACCGGTCGGCTTGGCCTTCGGCGAGGCGAGCCAGGCGTTGAGGTCGTCCGGGTGGCGCTCCTGCACCTCGGCGAAGGTCAGCCCCTCCCAGGCGCCGAAGTCGACCTCGCGCAGCCCGTCCTCGTAGCGGACCTCCAGGCCGAGGCGCGCCGCGACGGTCTCCGCGGTCTCCCGGGTGCGGCGCATCGGGGAGCTGACCACGGCCTGGACGGAGCCGGCCGCGGCCAGCGCCGCGGCGGCGCGCTCGGCCTGCCAGCGGCCCTTCTCGGAGAGCGCGGGGTCGCTGCCGCCGCTGCCGGAGAACCGCTTCTCCGGGGTCAGCGGGGTCTCGCCGTGCCGGAGCAGGACGAAGGTGGTCGGCGTGCCGAGGTCCGCGGGGCCGGCCCAGCCGGCCTTCGGGACGGCCTTCTCCAGCGGGGGCTCCACGGGCTGCGCCGCCGAGCCGGCGCCCCGCGGCGCGGCCGTCGCCCCGGCGAGCGGACGGGGCTCCCACGCGCGGCCGGCCTTGCCCGCGTCCATCGCCTCGTTGGCGAGCCGGTCGGCGTCCTTGTTCCGCTCGCGCGGGATCCAGGTGTACTCGACCTGGCCGCGCGGCAGGACGGTGCGCGCCTCGGCGGCGAGCGGCTGCATGTCCGGGTGCTTGATCTTCCAGCGCCCGGACATCTGCTCCACCACCAGCTTGGAGTCCATCCGGACGTCCACCGAGGCGTCCGGGTCGATCTCCCGGGCCGCCTTCAGGCCGGCGATCAGGCCCTTGTACTCGGCCACGTTGTTGGTGGCGTGGCCGATGAACTCCGCGGCCTGGGCGATGATCTGGCCGGTGTCGCCGTCCCGGACCACCGCGCCGTAACCGGCCGGCCCCGGGTTGCCCCGGGAGCCGCCGTCGGCCTCGACGATGAGCCTGCGCCCGGCCACGGGATCAGACGCCCGAGTCGGCGGTGCGGACCAGGATCCGCGAGCAGTTCTCGCAGCGGACGACCTTGTCGGCCGGCTCGGCCTTGATGGCGTTCAGCTCGGTGATGGAGAACTCGGTGCGGCAGCCCTCGCAGCGGCGCTGGTAGAGGCGGGCCGCGCCGACGCCGCCCTGCTGCTCGCGCAGCTTGCTGTAGGTCTTCAGCAGGTCGGCCGGGATGACGGCGGCCACGGTCTCGCGGTCGCGCTTGACCTTCTCGGCCTCGGCGTCGATCTCGGCGAAGGCGGCGTCGCGGCGGCCCTCGGCCTCGGTCAGCACGACGGTGGAGTGCTCCAGGCGGGCGCTCAGCTCGGTGACCCGGGTCTGGGCGGTCTCCAGCCGCTCCATGATCTCCAGCACGACCTCCTCCAGGTCCCCCTGGCGCTTGGCCAGCGAGCCGATCTCGTGCTGGAGGTTCTCCAGGTCCTTCGGCGAGGTGATCGCACCGGAGTCCAGGCGCTGCTGGTTGCGGGCGGCCCGGGCGCGGACCTGCTCGACGTCCTGCTCGGCCTTGGTCAGCTCGCGGGCAGTGTCGCCCTGCTGGGCCTGGGCGGCGACGACCAGGTCCTTGAGGGCGGTGTGGTCGGCGGTGGCCTTGTCGATCTCGGCGTGCTCGGGCAGGCTACGACGCCGGTGGGCCAGCTGGTCGAGCTTCGAGTCGATGGCCTGGAGGTCGAGCAGGCGGATCTGGTCGGCGGGCGCGGCGTTCAAGCGGAGAGCTCCTGTGAATCGGGTCAGGCGGTGAAGGACATGGGGGCGTGCGCGGTCCACGGGTCGGTGACCCGGTGGGAGACCTTGGTCTCCACGGCCCAGCCGCGCTTCTCGGCGGCACCGTGCAATGCCCGCTCGGCCAGGGCGAGCCAGGGCCACTCGGTGGCCCAGTGCGCGGCGTCGAGCAGGGCGACCGGAGCCGCCTCGGCAGCCTCGGACGCCGGGTGGTGGCGCAGGTCGGCGGTCAGGTAGGCGTCGACGCCGGCCGCCCGGACCTCGGCGAAGAGGCTGTCACCGGAGCCGCCGCAGACCGCGACCCGGCTGATCAGCCGGTTCGGGTCGCCGGAGACGCGCACCCCGGCGGCGGTGGCCGGCAGGCCCTTGGCGACCTGCGCGGCGAAGACGGAGAGGGTGAGCGGGGGCTCCAGCAGGCCGACCCGCCCGCCACCGCGCCGGCCCAGCGGGTCCGTCGGGTCCGGCACCAGCGGACCGGTGACGCGAACGCCGACGGCCTCGGCCAGCGCATCCGAGACGCCCGGGTCGGCGTGGTCGGCGTTGGTGTGTGCGACGTGCAGGGCGATGCCGTTGCTGATCAGCGTGTGCACCACCCGGCCCTTGAAGGTGGTCGCGGCGACGCTGGTGGTGCCGCGCAGGTAGAGGGGGTGGTGGGTGACGACGAGATCGGCCCCCCACTCCACGGCCTCGTCGACGACCGCCTGCACGGGGTCGACGGCGAAGAGCACGCGGCGGACCTCGGCCCGGGGGTCGCCGCAGACCAGGCCGACGGCGTCCCAGGACTCCGCCCACTGGGGCGGGTAGACCTCTTCGAGTGCGGTGATGACGTCGGACAGATTCGGCACCTGTCGAGACTACCGTGCGCGCAGGGGCGCCCGGGCCGCCCGGGCGGCTGCGCGGCGGCCGGGGCGGCCCGGACGGGAGCCCTGACGGCGCGGGCGGGTGGGTGCGCGGGGCGGCGGGTGGTGCGGGTCGGCGGTGTGGGGGACGGGGCGCACAGGTGCGCGTCAATCCTGCGGTGAGCGGCGTTCGGGTGCCGCCGGGCCGCCCCCCGCGCGCCGGTCCGAGCCGGTGTGCGAGCCGTCCGGGCGCCCCAGCCGCCGGGGTGCGCGGGTGCCGGCGCGCACACCGATCGGTTCGCACGAATTCGAAATCGCGCGCAGATCACCCTTACGAGTGAAGTGACTCGCCACGCGTTGAGGCCGTGCCGAAACCGAAAGTAACTTCACTTCCGCGAACGGGAGTTGCCCCGACCGGGGGGTCGGAAGGGCGCTCCGCCGAAGGAGAGCACCGGCTCGGACCGGCTCCGCGGCGGACGCGGCCGGGGCGGCGCTTCCGTACTTCCGAGAAACCGATCAGGCCGTGGCCGTACGCCCGGGTGCCGGAGCAGCGTGTACCCGGGCGGCGGCGGCAGAGACGAAGGGATGTGAGAGCGGATGGGGGCAGGCACATCGCTTCGGACGGCCGGGGGAACAGGATCGGCGGACCACGCGCCGCGTGCGGTCGGCGCGTGGCCGGAGGTGGCGCGGTCGGCCCTGGCCGGCGCCAGGAGCCGGGGAGGCGGCGGGGACTGGGACGTCACCGTCGACGGCTTCTGGTGCACGGCCAGGCCGGCCGAGGGGGAACTGGCCGGGGAGGGCTGGAAGATCCACGTCAGCACGGCGTCCGCGGTGGGGGGCGCGGTGCTGGCCGCCGTCGTCGAGACGCTGGCCGACGACCCGTGCACGTTCAAGTTCGCGGCCGGACAGGAGCAGCTGCACGAACTCAACTCGCGCAACAGCGAACGGGGCTCGGCCGGGAAGTTCATCACCGTCTACCCGGCGGGCGAGGAGCAGTTCCGGCGGCTGGCCGCCGCCCTGCACCTGGCGACCGACGGCCTGCCCGGCCCGGTGATCCTCTCCGACCGCCCGTACCGGCCCGGCAGCCTGGTGCACTACCGGTACGGCGCATTCGCGGCGCGCACCGAGCTCGGCAACGACGGCGGGTACCGCTCGATGCTGCGCGGGCCGGCCGGTGAGCGGGTGGAGGACGTGCGCGGGGCTTCGTACCGGTGCCCGCCGTGGGCGCGCGATCCCCTGCGCGAGCCGGCGGGTCCGGCGGGTCCGGCGGGTCCGGCGAGGGTCTCGGACGACGGGGCCGCGCCGGGACCCGGTGGCGGTACGGCCGGCGGTACGGGTGCCGGTGGCGACAGCGGTACCGCCCGGCCGGGCGCCGGGGCCGCCGGCGGGCGGTCCGTGACCGGCCACCGCCCCGGAGCGGCCAGGCCCACCGCCGCCCGGCGCGGCGCCGGCGGAGTACTGCTCGCCGGGCGCTACGTGATCACCGGCGCGATCCGGCACAGCGCCAAGGGCGGCGTCTTTCTGGGCCGGGACACCGACGGCGGCGCGGAGGTCGTGGTCAAGCAGGCCCGCGCGCACATCGAGGTGGACCGCGCGGGCACCGACGCCCGCGCCGCCCTGCGGCACGAGGCCGCCCTGCTGGCCAGGCTGGAGGGGCAGGGGCTGGCGCCGCATCCGGTCGAACTGGTCGAGCAGGACGACTCCCTCTTCCTTGTGCAGGAACGAATCGCCGGTCAGCCGCTGGGCAGCTGGGTCGCCGCCCGGCTGCGCCGCGACGGCAGCCCCGACGTCGACTGGGCCGAGGCCGGGCCGATGGCACAGATGCTGCTCGACCTGCTGGAACGCGTCCACGAGCTGGGTCTGGTGCTGCGCGACCTCTCCCCCGGGAACGTCCTGGTGCAGCCGGACGGCTCGCTGCGGCTGGTCGACCTTGAGCTGGCCGCCGAGGCCGGCCGCCGGACCGGCTCGGCCGGCACCGCCGGGTACCGGGCCCCCGAGCAGGGGCCCGGCCGGCTGGCCCTGGTCGGTACGGCCACCGTCGGCACGGCAGCCGGATCGGGTGGGCGCGGCCGGGTCGGCCGGGTCGCGGACGGTCGGGTCGCGGACGGCCTGTACGTGGCCGAGCCGGCGGCCGACCTGTACGCGCTCGGCGGGCTGTTCTTCCTGCTCGCCACCGGCCACGACCCGCTGCTGCCCGAGGACCTGCCACACGCCCGCCCGGTCGCCGACCGGCTCGGCCGCTGGCTCGCCCTCGCCGCCCGCTCCGGCGACACCGCGCGGCGGCTGGCACCGGTGGTGCTGGGGCTGCGGGCGGAGGAGCCGGAGCTGCGGTGGAACCTGAACCGGGTGCGGGAGGCCCTGGCGGGGGCGGCTTGCGGCGACGCCCCCGTCGCGGCGGCCGGGGCCGCGGGCACGGATGCCGTGGCCGGGGCACTGACCGCTGCGGACGAGGCACCGGGGGCTGCGGACGAGGGGCAGCCGGTCGCGGATGCGGGGCGGGGTGCGGTCGGCGCGGAGGCGGCGAACCGCACCTGGGCGGATGCCGTGTCGGCCGGCCCCGCGCCCGTGGGCGTCGCGGCCGTCCTCGACCGCGTCCTGCACGACGGGCTCCGGCACCTCACCGTGACCGCCACCCCGCTGCGGCGCGACCGGCTCTGGCCCGCCGTCCCGGCCGGGCAGCAGTCCGACCCCTGCAATGTGCAGCACGGCGCCGCCGGCGTCCTGGCCGTACTCGCCCGGGCCGCGTCCACCGGCGGCCTGCCCGCCGACGTCCGGGAGGGGGCCCGGCGAACCGCCCGGACGGCCGTCGACTGGATCGAGCGCCGCTGCGCCGCCGAGCCGGTCGTCCTGCCCGGGCTGCACTTCGGACGCTCGGGCGCCGCCTGGGCGCTGCTCGACGCCGCCGGGGCACTGGGCGACCGCGCCCTCGCCGGGCGCGCCGCCGAACTGGCCCGCCGGATAGCCGTCGAGTGGCCCAACCCGGACGTCTGCCACGGCGCAGCGGGCGCCGGCTTCCTCCAACTGCGATTCGCCGCAGAGGACTTGGGCGAGGGGTCGGCGCAGGCCTTCCTGGACCGCGCGGTCCGCTGCGGGCAGGGTCTGCTGGCCGCCGGCCGGAGCACCGCCCACGGCACGGTCTGGCCGGTGCCGGAGGACTTCGACTCGGCGCTCGCCGGGATCGCCCACCTCGGGTTCGCCCACGGGGTCGCGGGGGTCGGCGCGTTCCTGCTGACCGCCGCCGAGTCCACCGGCGACCGGGCGCTGCTGGCCGGCGCCGCCGAGGCCGGGCGCACGCTCGCCGCCACGGTGCGGTGGGAGGACACGCCTGGCCGTGGGGACGGGCCCGACCGCGGAGGCGCGTACGACGAAGCCGGCGGCGGGTCCGCGGGGGCGTGGTGGCCGCAGGGTGCGGACGACCCGGAGCACATCCGGCCGGCCCACTGGTGCAGCGGGGCGTCGGGCGTGGGCACCTTCCTGCTGCGGCTCTGGCAGGTGACCGGCGATGCCACCGCGCACCGGCTCGCCGTCGCCGCCGGGCGGGCGGTGCTGGCCGGGCGCTGGCACTGCGGCACCGGCGCCTGCCACGGGCTGGCGGGCAACGGCGAGTACCTGCTGGACCTGGCCGAGGCCACCGGAGATGCGGAATTCCGCACGGGTGCCGCGGAGTTGGCACACCTGATCGCGGCCAGGTCGGCGCTGCGCGCCGGCCTGCTGGTCCTGCCCGACGAGACCGGCACCGGCTGCGCCGCCGCGTACGGCACCGGGACGGCGGGCCCGCTCGCCTTCCTGCTCCGGCTCCGGCACGGCGGCCCCCGGCTCTGGGTGGACCCGGTGCCGGCGCACCCCGCGCAGCGTCCCGCCGCCGGGGGGACGCCCGGACCGGACGATGCGCCGCACGGCGCCGCCGAGGCGCCGCGCCGGCCGGGCGAATCCCGGCCCCGGACCGGCGGGGTGAGGACGACATGAACGTGGTCATCCGCGCCGCGACGCAGGCCCTGCGCCGGATCGGCTTCACCTTCGCGGCCGACGGCAGCCACGCCGCCTGCCTGGCCTCCGCGGCCGACGGCGGCTGGTACGCGGAGAGTTGGCAGCTGCCCGCGAGCGGCCCCGCCGTCCCGACCGCGCTGGCGCTGCCCGGCACCCGGTCCGAGAACCTCCGCTCCCAACTGGTCGCGCTCTCCGACGGCTCGGTGCTGGTCTGCCGGAACGACGGCGAGCGGCACGAGCTGGTGAAGCTCACCGCGGCCCCGCCCGGCGCCGAACCGGCCACCCGGGAAACCCCGTTGGCCACTCTCCGGTGCCCCGGTCTGCGACTTCTGCCGCTCCCGGCCGACGCCGCGGCCGGCCCCGGTGCACCGGTCGCCGTCGCGCTGGGCAGCGACACCCGGCCGGCCACCACCGCCTGGCTGGTCCACGGCGACGGGCGCGAGCCCCGGCAGGTCGCCGAGATCCCGGGGCTGCACGGCGGCGGCATCTGGCTCGACCGCACCGGCGCACTGCTGGCGCTGGACCGGGTGGCCGACGGCATCGTCCGCAGCGTCGTCCTGGACCTGCGCAGCGGCGCGGTCACCCCGTTGCTGGAGATCGGCGAGCGCAGCAACGACCGGCTGGCGCTGTTCGACCCCGACAGCCGCTTCGCGATGGTGCGCAGCGACGCCCCCGGCAGCGACCGGCTCGGCTGGGGCGTACTGGGCGGCGGTGAGCCGCTGCGGTTCCCCGAACGCCTGCACGTGGCGGGCATGTTCCTGCGGCCGGTGGCGCTGCGGTCGGCCGCGGACGGGGTCCGCGTCGCGATCCAGATCGACCACGGCGCCGGCTCCTCGCTCGCGCTCTGGCGGCCCACCCTCGGACGCCTCGACCCGCTGCCGGTACCGCCCGGCCGGCTCGGCGCGGTCGCGCACTGGTCGGAGGCGGCGCTGCGGATGCCGTACTCCGCCCCGGACCATCCGGCAGCCCTGGCCGGCCTGGACGTGGACGCGCTGCTGGCGCACGGACCGGCCGCCCCCGAGTCCGGACCGGCCCCGCTGCCCCTGCAGTTGGCCCCGCTCGGCTCCGGCCTGCCCGGCCCCTGGCGGGACACCGTCCTGCCCTGGCAGCCCGGCGGCGCGCGCACCTCCCGTACCGCGCCGCCCGGTTGGCAGCTCGACGGCTCCACCCAGCCCGGGGACGGCGGCCGCTGGCACCCGGCGCAGAGCCTCGAACTTGCGGGACCGGCAGGCCCGTTGGAGGCCGTGGTGTACGGCGGCGAGAGCTGGCTGAGCAGCCCGCACCTGGTCCTCGCCCTGCACGGCGGCCCGGCGGACGCCTGGCGGCTGGAGTTCGACCCCGCCCTGCAGCGGATGGCGGCCGAGGGTCTCGCTGTCGTCGCGCCGAACCAACGGGGCTCCACCGGCTACGGGGTGGCGCACGCGATGGCCATCCGGGGCTCCTGGGGCGGGCCGGACCTCGACGACGTCCTGTACCTGCTGGAGGGCATCGCGGGCCAGCGCGCGGCGCTCGGCCTGGAGCCGCCCGCCCTGTTCGGCGTCAGCTACGGCGCGTTCCTCGCGCTGCTGGCGGCCGCGCACGCACCGACCGAGCACGTCGCCCGCTGCGCGGTGGTCGCACCGTTCCTGTCCGGCGCCCGGCTGCTGGCCGAAGCAGCCGCCCCGGTACGGGCGTTGACCACCCGACTGGGCGGCGGCGAGCCGATCGCCGACGCCCGCGGACCGCGCGACGTGCTGCAGCTCGCGCACCGGTTGAGCGCGCCGCTGCTGGTGGTGCACGGGGACCGGGACGAGGTCGTCCCGGTGAGCCAGTCCCGTTCGCTGCGGCACGAGTTGCTGCGGATCGGCCGCACCGAGGGCGCGGACTTCCGGTACGTGGAGGCGGCCGGCTCCGGGCACGAGGTGCTGGCGGAGGACGGTGCCGCCGTGCTCCACGAGCTGCTGGCGGCTTTCCTGCGCACCGGCCGGCCGGGGTAGCGGTCGGCCGGGCACCGGTCGGCCCGGGCACCGGTCGGCCGGGTGGCGACCGGACGGGGTGGCGACCGGACGCGTCCTGCTGCCGGACGGCGGCGCCGGCGCGCTCGCCCGGCACGGCGACCTCCAGGCGCTGTCCCCGCTCCACCGCGAACCGGCCGGCCACTGGCTGGGGCCGGTCTGCCGCGGCATCGGCATCGGCCATTATCACGCCGGACCGCTCCCCGGGCGCCCGTCGCGATCTCGATAGGATCTTGTCCACCCGTGCGGTTATGGTGGCCGGGGCACGGGCCGTGATCACCGGCTCCGGCGCGGCCCATGCGGCCGATCGCACCGGTCACGCGGTCACGCCGGCCGCACCGGCCATGCCGGACACGTCGTTCACGCGCACGCTCGCGCCCGTGGTGCCAGCCAGGCGCCGAAGCATCCGCACCCTCCCACGGAAGACGATCTTGATGTCCGACACCCTCACCGACACCACCGGACCCGCGGCCAACGGGACCGACGCCGACGAGATCACGGCCGAGGACACCGCGTCGCACGGCCGCCACCGCGGCCGTTCCGCCGTCGACGACAGGCCCGAGGCCGACCCGCACGGCCGGCACCGCGCCGCCGCCGCGCAGAACTGACCCCGGCGAAACGTCACGCCAAGGGCCCGCCGGCAACCCCGGCGGGCCCTTCCGTTCGCCGAGCGCCGAGGAGGCCCGGCCGCGACGGCCCGGCCACCGGCCGGGCGCCTCAGTCCAGCGTGACGACCGTCCGCAGCGCCTCGCCGCTGCGCATCTGCGCGACGGCCTCGTTGACGTCCGCCAGGCCGACCCGGTGGGTGACCATCCCGGCGAGG
Organism: Kitasatospora sp. NPDC090091; assembly: GCF_044747365.1. Taxonomy (NCBI): domain Bacteria; kingdom Bacillati; phylum Actinomycetota; class Actinomycetes; order Kitasatosporales; family Streptomycetaceae; genus Kitasatospora; species Kitasatospora sp. NPDC090091. The sequence goes on along the minus strand of NZ_JBIVDY010000001.1, from coordinate 89,656 downwards.
TCGATCCGCCCGGCCCGCCACAGGTCCACCACCAGCGCGACGGTGCGCGGCACCGGCGCCCCGCCGTACAGCGAGGGCAGCAGGCGCTTCTCGTTGAAGAACAGCTCGCCCATGCTGAACTGCGCGAGGTCGTCCCGCGCCCCGGCGCCGATCACCACCACCGCGCCACCGCGCCGCGCCGCGTCGTACCCGGCCCGGACGGTGGCCGCCCGGCCGACCGCCTCGAAGACGTAGTCGAACCCGCCGCCCGGCAGGCCCTTCGCGAAGCCCTTCAGCTCCTCGGGGGCGAGCGCGTCGGTGGCCCCGAAGGCCAGCGCCCGCTCGCGCCGCGAGGCGACCGGGTCCACCACCGCGATCCGGCCGGCCCCGCAGACCCGCGCGCCCTGCACGGTCGCGACGCCCACGCCGCCGGCGCCGATCACCGCGACCGAGGCGCCCGGCTCGACCCGCGCGGTGTGGACGGCGGCGCCGATGCCGGTGGTCACCCCGCAACCGATCAGGGCGGCCGGCTCGTAGGGCAGGTCGGCGGGGACCTTGATCACGGCGTCGCGTTCGACCACCACCTCCTCGGCGAACGCGCCCGTGCCGTAGAAGCCGGAGGCCTCGACCGGGCCGCCCGCGCCGTCCTCGTCGAAGCGGAAGCCCGGCGCGCCGAGCCGGCGCAGGCTGGTCACGCAGAGGTGCCCGCGGCCGCGCTCGCAGTGTGCGCAGCTGCCGCAGGGGGCCATCCAGCAGAGCGCCACCCGGTCGCCGACCGCGACGCCGGTCACGCCCTCGCCGACCTCGACGACGTCCCCGGCGCCCTCGTGCCCGGGCACGAACGGCGCGGGCTGCGGCAGGACGCCGCTCATCGCCGAGAGGTCCGAGTGGCAGAGGCTGGCCGCCCGCAGGCGGACCCGCACCTTTCCGGGGCCGAAGCCCACCGCCGTGACGTCGTCGCGGACGTCGAGCGTGTCCTGGCCGGTCTTGTGCAGGATGGCTGCGCGCATGGGGCTGCTCCCGTCCCCTCGGATCGGTGGGTCGGGGCCGATTCTGGCACGACGCGCCCGCGCGGAGTAGAACACGTTCCACCCGCAAGCGGGGCGCCCCACGCCTCGGCGGGACCCGGCACAGGTGGGCAGGTCGGCGGCGGTGCAGGTCAGCGGCGGCGCACCGCGGGCCGGGCCCGGGCCCGGGGGCGACGGTGGGCCGTACCGTCGAGTAGGGTCCGACGGCGAACAGCCGCACCGATCACCCCCGGCAAGGAGCCCCGCATGTCCGACCTCCTGGAGACCGCCCACCCCGGGGCCGACGTGCTGGCGGCGTTCGAGGGCGCGACCGGCTTCATGCCCGTCGACGAGGGCCTCGCGCTGTACGCCGCCGCCGTGACGGCCGCACGGCGCACCGGGCTGCCGGTGCTGGAGATCGGCACGTACTGCGGACGGTCGGCGATCCTGCTGGCCGGGGCGGCCCGGGAGACGGGGACGGTGGCGCTCACCGTCGACCACCACCGCGGCTCCGAGGAGCAGCAGCCCGGCTGGGAGTACCACGACCCGGAGCTCGTGGACCCGGAGGTGGGCCTGATGGACACGCTCCCCCGGTTCCGCCGCGCGCTGCACGCGGCCGGTCTGGAGGAGCACGTGGTCGCGCTGGTGGGCCGCTCGCCGCAGATCGCCGCGCTCTGGGGCGGCCGGCTCGGCCTGGTCTTCATCGACGGCGGCCACACCGACGAGCACGCCACCGGCGACTACGAGGGCTGGGTGCCGCACCTGGCGCCCGAGGGCCTGCTGGTGGTGCACGACGTCTTCCCCGACCCGGCGGACGGCGGCCAGGCGCCCTACCGGGTCTACCTGCGGGCGCTCGCCGAGGGCTTCGAGGAGATCTCGGTGACCGGTTCGCTGCGCGTGCTGCGCCGCACCGCCGGCTGACCGCACCGACGCCCGCCCGCGCCCTGCCCGCCCGGGCCCCCGCACTCCCGCCGTACCCCCCGGTAGATCCGCGGACCGCCCCCACAGGCGATCACGGATGCTCTAACGTCGTGCCGGGGCTGTCGGGCGGGGGTTCGAACGATACGGTGTCCGCGCGGCCGTTCGGCCGGAGCGGCGGGCGACCGGGCAGCCACCAGGACCGGCCGCACGGGCACGCGGCGACACGACACCAGGCAGAGCATCCGGCGGACGGTGGGGGCCAGCGCAATGACCGACCAGCAGAACACCGCTCCGGCGGTCTGGGACCCCACCGCGCGCGGCGGCGCCGGCGGCTGGGTCCGCGGTCCGCAGCAGCAGCCTGCCGCCGCGGCCGCGCCGAACCCCGCCGGACCCCCGGCGCCGCCCGCCGGAGCCCCCCAGCCGCCGCAGGCACAGCCGCCCCAGGCCCCGCAGCCGCTCCACTCACCGATGGCCCGGCCGCCCGCGCCGGGCGGCGTCGGCGACCAGGGCCCGCCGCTCGGCGCGCGCCCGTACCTGTCCGCGGCCCCCGGCCACGACGCCCCGACCGCAGCGGCCTTCCCGGCGTCCGCCCCGCCGCAGGCCGCCCCGCACGGCGGGGGCTTCCCCGACCACGCGGCCCCGCAGAGCCAGGGCCCGTACCCGGGCGCCCCGCAGCCACCGGCCGGCGCCCCCGGCTATCCGGCGGCCCCGCCCCAGGCGCCGCAGGGCGCCCCGTACCCGCCGCAGGGTCACCCCCAGCAGCCGCCGTACCCGCAGCCCTACGACACCGCGCCCTACGGCTCCCAGCCCTACGGACAGGCCTACGGGCAGCCGGACTACGCCACCGGCTACGAGGACCTGGACGACGAGGACCGCCCCGGCAACAAGCGCGCACCGCTGCTGCTCGCCTTCGCCGTGCTGTTCGTGCTGGCGCTCGGCGGCGGCATCCTCTGGGCGGTGAAGGACAAGGACTCCTCGTCCGACCAGGCCGCCCCGGCCCCGTCCGCCACCGCCGCCAACCCGGCCGGCTCCGGCAGCCCGCAGCCCGCCCCGGTGCCCACCGACGCGGCCGGCGCGCCGAGCCCGACCGCCGGCGACACCGCCTCCCCCGGCGCGTCCGCCAGCCCGACGGCCGGCGCGCCCGGCCCCAACGCCCAGAGCCAGGCGAAGGCGCTGGACGAGCTGCTGACCCAGGGCGAGAGCGCGAAGGCGCCGATCGGCAACGCGGTCGCCAAGGTGAACAGCTGCCCCGCCAAGGCGGACATCGACAGTTCCGCGCAGGTCTTCGACAGCGGGGCCAAGCAGCGCGACCAGCTGCTCACCAAGCTCGCCGCACTGTCCGTCACCGACCTGCCGGGCGGCGCGGAGGCGGTGGCCACGCTGAAGTCGGCCTGGCAGCTGTCGGCCGACATCGACCGCGCGTACGCGAGCTGGGCGCGCGCGGTGTCGGCCCAGGGCTGCTCCGGCACCGCCCCGAACACCGCCGACAAGAAGCGCGCCGACGAGCTCAACCCACAGGCCACGCAGGCGAAGAAGGACTTCGTGGCGAAGTGGAAGCCGATCGCCGACACCTATGGCCTGACCACGCGCACCCAGGACAGGATCTGAAACACCCGTGACCCGCACCACCCCCGGCACGCCCGACGACAACGACCGGCCCCGCCGCTCCCTCCTGCTGCGCACCACCACCGTGGTGGGCGTCGTGGTGCCGCTCTGCCTGGCCGGCTGGCTGGGCTGGCAGGCCGTCGGCGGCCACGACCGGGCGGACGGCACGGCACCTGCCGGCGCGGCCGGCACCCCCGGCGGGGCGGGCGGGCCGGGGACGGCCACGGACGGCGCCGGCGCCACCGGGGCCGGCACGGCGGCGCCCCCGCCGAGCTCTCCCGCGGCGGGCACCGCCACCGCGCCCGCAGAGGCCGCCCCCAGCAGCCCCGGCGCCCCGTCCGGCACCCCGTCCGCCGGAACGGGAACCCCGGCGACCGGCACCCCGGCGACCGGCGCTCCGGCGGCCCCCGGCACGTTCTCGGCCACGGCGCTCACCGGCCGGACCGTCCTGCTCGACCCCGGCCACAATCCCGGCAACTTCTCCCACACCACCGAGATCAACCGCCAGGTCGACATCGGCAACGCCCGCAAGGAGTGCGACACCACCGGCACCTCCACCAACGCCGGGTACACCGAGGCCGAGTTCACGCTGGACGTGGTCCGCCGGGCCCGGGCGATCCTCAGCGCCCGCGGCGCCACCGTGGTGCTGGTCCAGGACGGCGACCGGCCGTGGGGCCCGTGCATCGACGAGCGCGCCAGGGCCGGGAACGAGGCGCACGCCGACGCGGCGGTCTCCGTACACGGGGACGGCGGTCCGGCCGGCGGCACCGGCTTCCACGTGATCATGCCCGCCAAGGTGGTCGCGGGGAAGGCGGACACCTCGGCGATCGTCTCGCCCTCGCACCGGCTCGGCCTGCTGCTGCGCGACGGCTTCCGCTCGGCCACGGGCGAGCCGTACGCCGACTACACGGCCAGTCAGGGCCTCGACACCCGCTCCGACCTCGGCGGGTTGAACCTCTCGGCCGTCCCCAAGGTGTTCATCGAGTGCGGTAACATGCGCAACTCGGCCGACGCCAAGCGGATGACGGACCCTCAGTGGCGCCAGCAGGCGGCCCAGGGGATCGCCGACGCGCTGACGACGTTTCTGACCACGCGGTAGGCGGCGGGCAGGATCGGGAGCGCGTCCGGGCGGGAAGGAACCGTCCGACCCGGTGGTGGACGGCAGGGGGACGGACGCGCGCAGTTTGCAACGACTTCGCCCCATTCCCGAGCCCGCTGTGCACCCGCGAGGCGGTTGGCCCTAGGCTTCTGGTCCGTTCGGAGTTTCCGGGCCGGCCAAGCCGACCACGCAAAACCGCCGACCACGACACACCAACGAGGGGAACGTTAGTGAATCTGCGCGCTCTCACCAGGGGAGACGCCGCCGTCGCAGGTGCGGCCGTCCTGCTCTTCATCGCCTCCTTCCTGCCGTACTGGACCGTTGACTGCAGCGGCAGGTACTGCGGCGACACCTCGACGAACGCCTGGGACAGCGACCTGTTCCCCATCCTGCCGTCGGTCTTCCTGCTCGGCATCATCGCCGCCGCGCTGATCCTGGTGCAGCGTTTCCAGGGCGCCGCCGCCACCAACCGCCAGGTGCTCGGCCTGCGGCTGGACCAGTGGGGCATCGCCTTCGCCGTCACCGCGCTCTGGACCTCGATCTGGGCGCTGGGCGGCGGCCCGAAGGGCCTGGACCACGGCTTCGGCGCCTGGCTCGCCGTCATCGCGCTGATCGTGCTCGCCGGTGCGGCCGCGGCCGGCCCGCTGGTGCCCGCTCTGAAGGCGCCGCTGGTGACCGACAAGCCGGCCGCCCCGCAGGGCTTCGCCGGCGGCTACCCGGCCCCGCAGCCGGGCCAGCCCGGTCAGCCCGGCCAGTACGGTTACCCGGCCCAGGGTCAGGACCCGCTCCAGGCGCAGTCCCCGGCCTTCGGCGGCCAGCCCGGCGGCTACGGCTACCCGGCCCCGCAGGCGGGCCAGCCCGGCCAGCCGCAGGACGCGGCGGCCCAGGCCGTCCCGCAGCCGGCCCCGGCCGGCCAGGCCCAGCCCACCCCGGCGGCTCCGGCGGCTCCGGCGGCCGACTTCGCGCCGTTCTGGTTCGCCGTTCCGGCGCCGCGCCAGCTGGCCCCGAAGGACAACCCGGCCGGCGGCCCGGTCGGTGAGCTGATCCCGGGCACCTGGTACCTGGCGGTCGAGCAGCGCGGCGCCGCGCTGGTCGCCCAGCTCCAGGACGGCACCCAGGGCGTGCTGGTCGACACCACGGGCCTCCAGCGCGGCTGACGTCCGGACGACGGACAGCACCACGCCGAAGGGGCGGGACCGGATCTCTCCGGTCCCGCCCCTTCGGCGTTCATCGGGCGTCAGCCTGGGGCGCGCGCCCTGCGGAACGCAACGATCCCCGGGGCGCGCGGCCCCGTGGAACGCAACCGCTCACGGGGACGCGGCCCGCCGACCGCTCAGCAGCAGTCCTGGACCACCAGCCCGGTCGGCAGGTCGTCACCGCCGAAGACCGCCACCGTGGCCGGGTCGCCGCCGAGCGCGGCCACGGCCAGCAGCAGTGCCCCCGCCGTCCAGGTGGTGCGCTCCTCGGGCCAGATGGCGTCGTCCTCGAACACGTACCCGGTCCAGTACGAGCCGTCGGTGTGCCGCAGGTGCTTCTGGATCCAGCGCAGGATGTCCACCGCACGGTCGGACTCACCCACCGCCCAGAGCGCCAGGGCCAGTTCGGCGCTCTCGCCGCCGGTCACCCAGGGCCGGTCGCTGACGCAGCGGACGCCCAGGCCCGGGACGACGAAGCGGTCCCACTCCCGCTCGATCCGCTCCAGCGCGGCCGGGCCGCGCAGCGCGGTGCCGAGCACCGGGTAGTACCAGTCCATCGAGAAGCGGTCCTTGTCCAGGAACCGCTCGGGGTGGTGCGCGATCGCGTGCCGTAGCCGGCCGGCCGCCAGCTCCCAGTCGGGCTGCGGCTCCTCCAGGTAGTCGGCGATCGCCAGGCCGCAGCGCAGGGCGTGCAGGATGCTGGAGGAGCCGGTCAGCAGCGCCTCGTCGGTCGCCTCGCCGCTCTCGGCCACCCGCCAGGCGATCGGCCCGCCGGGCAGCCGCAGGCCGACGATGAAGTCCAGCGCGCGCCGGACGACGGGCCAGATCCACTCCAGGAAGGCGTCGTCGCCGGTGCTGAGGTGGTGGTGCCAGACGCCGACCGCGACGTACGCGCAGAAGTTGGTCTCCTTGGCGGCGTTGACCACCTCGCCGTCCGGGCCTCCGTGGCCGTAGCCGTAGGCCGCGTACCAGGAGCCGTCGGCGTTCTGGCGGTCCGCCAGCCAGCGGTAGGCGGCCTCGGCGGCGGCGTGCTCGCCGGCCGTGTCCAGGGCCATCGCGGCCTCGGTGTGGTCCCACGGGTCGAGGTGGTGCCCGGTGAACCACGGTATGGCGCCGTCGCGCTGCTGCTCCGCGAGGATGCTGCGGACGGTGCCGGCGGCCTGCTCGGCGTCGAGCACCCCGTCCAGCAGCAGCACCTCGGGAACGGCGGCGGTCACGCCACCCCGCCCGGAGCGCGGTTCGGCTTGGAGGCGTAGGCGACGAAGCTCTTGCCGATGACCGGGTTGAGCGCCTTCTCGGCGGCCTTGGTCAGGGTGCTGATCACCGGGGTGCCGACGATGTCCCAGACCAGCAGCTGGTGGTAGGCCTTGACCGGCAGCGCCTTGTCGTTGTCCACGCCCACCGCGCACTTGATCCACCAGTACGGCGAGTGCAGCGCGTGCGCGTGGTGGGTGCCGTAGGGCTCCAGGCCGGCGTCCTTGAGCTTGCCGAGCAGCTCGTCGCCCCGGTAGATCCGGATGTGGCCGCCCTCGACCTCGTGGTACTCGTCGGAGAGCGCCCAGCAGATCTTCTCCGGCAGCCAGCGCGGCACGGTGACGGCGAGCAGGCCGCCGGGCTTGAGCACCCGGAACATCTCGTTGAGCACGCCCTTGTCGTCCGGGATGTGCTCCATCACCTCGGAGATGATGATCTTGTCGAAGTACTCGTCCTCGAACGGGAGGGCCAGCGCGTTGCCCTCGATCGCGACCGCCGACGCGCCCTCGGGGGCCTCGCCGGCCTGCTCCATGGCCGCGAACCACTTCCTGACCTCGGCGATCTCCTCGGTGTTCTGGTCGAGGGCGACCACGTTGGCCCCGCGCCGGTAGCACTCGAACGCGTGCCGCCCCCCGCCGCAGCCCAGGTCGAGCACCCGGTCGCCAGGGGCGAGCGGGAAGCGCGAGAAATCAACGGTCAGCACTGCGGGCTCCCATTCCTTTGGTACCAAACGTTCCCGGCTCCGAGCAGACCCGGAGCCGGCCCCGGACCGACTGAGCCGACCTGGCCGACCTAGCCGACCTGGACCGGCCGTCGCGACCGGACGACGCGAACGGCGCCGCGGCCTGCGCCGGGGTCGGGGTCGGGCCCGACGCGGAGCGGACAGCACGGTCCGGCGCGCCGTCAGGCGACATAGCGCCAGCCCGGACCGGAGCGGGCCCGCCGCCCGGTCCCGGTGGCGATCGCCTCCCGGTAGGCCTCCGCGGTCAGTTCGGCGGCCCGCCGCCAGGTGAACCGCTCCAGCACCCGCTCGCGGCCGGCCTCGCCGAGGGTCCGGCGCAGCTCCGGGTCGTCCAGCAGCCGGCCCAGCGCGGCCGCCAGCGCGCCCGCGTCGCCCGGGGGCACCGCGAGGCAGGTCTCGCCGTCCGGCCCGGCCACCTCGGGGATCGCCCCGCCGGTGGTGGCGACCAGCGGCGTGCCGGTGGCCATCGCCTCGGCGGCCGGCAGCGAGAAGCCCTCGTACAGGGACGGCACGCAGGCCACCTCGGCCGAGCGGTACAGGTCGACCAGTTCCTCGTCGGTCAGCCCGGTGCGGAACTCGATGTGCTGCTCCAGCCCGAAGCGCCGCACCGCGTCCGAGACCGGCCCCTGCTCCTTCTGCGGCTTGCCCACCACGACCAGGTGCGCGTCCCGCTCGGTGCGGACCTTCGCCAGCGCCTCCACCAGGTGGACGAGCCCCTTGAGCGGGACGTCGGCGCTGGAGGTGGTGACGATCCGGCCGGGCACCCGGGCGATCCGCTCGGACGGCGACCAGAGCCGGGTGTCGGCGCCGATCGGCACCACCGAGACCGCGCCGGGCGCGGCGCCCAGGTGCTCGACGATCTCCCGCTTCGAGGAGCCGGAGACGGTGACGATGTGGTCCAGCCGGGCGGTGACCCGGCGCTGCATCCGGGTGAACGCGTACCAGCGGCGCAGCGAGAGCCGCCGCAGCCGGGTGGTGGCGGCGTCCAGCTCCAGCTGCCGGTCGACGGTGATCGGGTGGTGGATCGTGGTGACCAGCGGGAACCCGTGCCGGGCCAGCCCGAGCAGGCCGTAGCCGAGGGTCTGGTTGTCGTGCACCACGTCGTAGCGGCCCTTGTGCCGGGCCAGGAACTGGCGGGCACGGAGCGAGAACGTCAGCGGCTCGGGGAAGCCGCCGGTGCGCATGGTGGCGAACTCCAGCACGTCCACCGGGCCGCGGTACTCGGCGAGGGCGGGGGTGCGGAAGGGGTCGTCGGCCCGGTAGAGGTCCAGGCTCGGCAGCTCGACCAGGCGGACCGAGCCGGAGCCCTCCACCTCGTCCAGCACCGGGTACGGCTGAGCACCGATCACGTCCACGTGGTGCCCCAGCCGGGCCAGTTCACGGGAGAGGTGACGTACGTAGACGCCCTGGCCACCGCAGAACGGGTCGCCGCGGTACGACAACAGGGCGATCCGCAGCGGCTGCGCGGTCATCGTCGGCCCCCATCTCTGCTGCTAGGTGTGCTGCCGGTCGGCTGCCGGGTGAGCTGCCGGTCGCTAAAGTAGATCAGGTTTCAGTGTGGTGTGGAGTTCACCACTGACCATGTGAACAATGAGAGACCTCGAAGATACCGGCCCGTAGCATTCCGTCAGACGCCAGGGCTGGTGATTCACGCCACGCCGGACCACCCGGCCGGACCTGCCGGAGCGGCTCCGCCGGACCGGATCCGGATCGGTTCGCAACCACGTCGCAACCATGTTGGACACCTCGCCACTCTCGCGCCCCGGGAGCATCCTTGCCGCCGTCCGCCACGCCCGCGCCCACCGCCGCCTCCGCCGCCGACGCCGCGGATCCGACCGTTCCCCCGGCCGGGGCGGCGGCGGCCCCGCCGGCCGGGGCCTCCTCCGGTCCGTCGTCCGGGTCGTCCTCCACTGCTCCGTCCGGGTCGTTCGCCACCGACCCGCCGCTGACCGCACGCCAGGCCGAGCGGCGCCACCGGATCCTGCGCGCGGCCACCGTCCTGGCCGCCCGCGGCGGGTACGAGGCGGTGCAGATGCGCGAGGTCGCGGAGGGCGCGCAGGTCGCGCTCGGCACCCTGTACCGGTACTTCCCCTCCAAGGTGCACCTGCTGGTGGCGGTGATGCTGGAACAGCTCCAGGGCCTCCAGGAGCAGGTCAGGCGCCATCCGCCGGCCGAGCGGGAGCCGGCGCCACGGGTCGCCGAGACGCTCACCCGGGCGTTCCACGCGCTCCAGCGCGAGCCGCTGCTGGCCGAGGCGATGGTCCGGGCGCTCTCCTTCGCCGACCGCTCGGTGAGCGCCGAGGTGGACCTGGTGAGCTCGGCCACCGGGCAGTTGATCCTGGACGCGATCGGCCAGTCCGGCCCGCCCACCGAGAGCCAGCGTGCCGCCGTCCGGGTGATCGAGCACACCTGGCACTCGGCCCTGGTGTCGTGGCTGTCCGGCCGGGCCTCGATCGCGGAGGTCCGCGCCGACCTGCACACGGCGGCGCAGCTGCTCACCCTGCCCTGAGGGCGCGCGCCGGGGCCGAGCCGCGCTCCGCCGGGGCTTTCCCGTGCTGGTTCGGGGCCGTCCCGCGCTCCGTTCCTCCACCGCGTCTCCCCCGGGTCCCCGCCGGCTCTCCCCCGGGTCTGCGCCGGGTCTCCCCGCCCGTCCGCCGCCCGTCCCCCGTGCCTCGGGCCGCCCGGGCGGGGCCCGAACGCCCCCGCGGCCGCAGCCGCACCGGCGGCCCGGCCCGCGCAGGTCCGCAAGTGGAACGTGTTCTCGCCCACGCCGGTCCGACGGGCTCCGCGCGGCGGCTAGAGTCGACGGGCAGGACAACTCCATCCCGCTTCTCCTCCGGGGAAAGCCGGTGCGAATCCGGCACTGACCCGCAACCGTGAGCCCGGCGCCGGACGGCCGGGCGAGTCGGAGTGCCCGGGGCGAAGCGAGCGGCCAGTCCGGGCAGGAGCAGCGCCCGGCACCGTCGAGGACTACGGATCGGCCCACGGGCCACCACACCGCTCATCGAAAGGCTCAACCGACCATGCTCACCGCCGCCCGCCTGGGCGCCGCCGCCCTGACCGCTGCGCTGCTGACCGGCACCGCCGCCGCACCGGCCCTCGCCGACAGCCCCTCCCCGAGCGCCGCCCCCGCCACCCCCGAGGGCCTGTACGGCAAGGGCGACCCGACCTACGACGGCGTGTGGCGGCAGTCGCTCGCCCTCACCGCCCTGGCCGGCGCCAAGGTGACGCCCGCCGACTCGGCCGTCTCCTGGCTCACCGGCCAGCAGTGCGCGGACGGCGGCTGGCCGTCCTTCCGGGCCGACACCGCGGCCGCGTGCGACGCCACGACCGAGGACAGCAACGCGACCGCCGTCGCCGTCCAGGCCCTGATCGCGCTCGGCGGGCACCAGGACGCCGTCGACAAGGGCGTCCAGTGGCTCAAGGCCAACCAGAACGCGGACGGCAGCTGGTCCTACAACCCCGGCGGCCCCGGCGACGCCAACTCCACCGGCCTGGCCGTGAACGCCCTGTTCGCCGCCAAGGTCGACCCGGCCGGCGTCGCCAAGGCGGGCAAGAACGCCTTCGACGGGCTGGCGCTCTTCCAGCTCGGCTGTGCCGCCCCCGCCGACCAGCGCGGCGCCTTCTACCTGCCCCGGCCGGACGGCACGCCCGAGGCGAACGCGCTCGCCACCGGCCAGGCCTCGCTGGCCGCGGCCGGCGGGAAGCTGCCGGTCACCAACACCAACCGGACCGACGCCGCGCCCAAGGCGCTGGCGTGCGGCGACGGTTCGGCCGCGGCTCCGGGTTCGGCTTCTGCTCCGGCGGGGGCGACCGTCGCGCGCGCCGACTCCGCCGAGGCGGTCGGCGCCTACCTGACCGCGCAGCTCGCGGCGGGCGGCCAGCACCTCACCCTGACCACCCCGGGCGCCGCCCCGACCCCCGACTACACGGCCACCGCCTGGGCCGCGCTCGGCCTGATCCAGGGCGGCCACCCGCAGCAGGCCGCCGGCGCGGTGGACTGGCTCGCCAAGGAGGGCGGCACCTGGACCAAGGGCGGCACCAGCCCCGCCGCCACCGCCACCCTGCTGCTGGTCGCCCAGGCCGCCCAGCGCGACCCGGCCTCGTTCGGCGGCGACCTGGTCGCGCAGCTGACCGCCCTCGGCCCGGCGCCCAAGGCGACCTCGGCCGCCTCCACCGCCGCGCCGTCGTCGGCCCCGGCGAAGGAGGAGAAGAAGGACGGCGGCATCGGGCAGTGGTGGCTGATCGGCATCGGCCTGCTGATCGGCATCGGCGGCGGCCTGGTGCTCAGCCTCCAGCGCAAGCGCGGCCCGAAGCTGTGACCAGCCCCGCCACCCCCGGGCCGGACGCCACGGCCGGCCCGGGCGTCGCGTCCGGCCCGGGTGCAGCCTCCCACCCGGGCGTGGCGGGTGAGCCGTCGACGCCGGACGGGCAGCGGACCTGCCGGCGGGTGGCACCCGCAGTCGTCCGGTTCGCCGCCGGAGTGATCACCGGGCTGCTGATCCTGCTGATGCTCGCCGCGGCCCCGGCCCAGGCGGCAGTGGCCCAGGCAGCCGGGGCCGGGTACCGGTACTGGTCGTTCTGGAAGTGGTCCGACGGCGCCTGGGCGTACCAGCAGCAGGGGCCCGCCGTGTACGTCCCGAAGGACGGTGGCGTGGACGGGTGGCGCTTCGCGGTCAGCCCCGACGGCGGCCGGGACGCCGCCCGGCCCGGCGGCTCCGGGGACTTCGCCACGATCTGCGGCAGCACGCCGGAACAGTCCGGGCGCAAGCGGGTCGCCGTGGTCCTGGACTTCGGCACCGCCGCGGACGCCGCCGGCGGGACCCCGCCCGAGCCCCGGACGGTGTGCGCCGTCGTCCCCGCCAACGCCACCTCGGCCGAGGTGCTGGCCGCCGTCGCCCCGCCCCTGCGGTACGACACCAACGGCCTGCTCTGCGCCATCGCCGGCTACCCGAAGTCCGGCTGCGGCGACCGGCTCGGCGCGGCCGACCAGCCGTCCGCCCAGGCCACCGACGGCAGCGGCAGCGCCACCGGGAGCAGCATCGGGAGCGGTGGCGACGCCGGCCCCGACCTCGGCCTGATCGCCGGTGCCGTTCTGGTGGCCGCCCTGGCCGCAGGTGCGGTCTGGCAGGCCCGCCGCCGGCGCTGAGCGGCGCCCACCTCCCGACCGCCGGAGTGACCTCCCGGAGCAGGAAGTCGGCCCGCCCGACTTCCTGCTCCGGAACCGGCACCATCCGGCCCACCCCTGGCCCAGTCCCGCACCCACCCCGACCCTGGACCGCTCCCCCGTGACCGAACCCCGCGTCTCCGGCCCGCCCCGCGCCACCCGGCGCCCGCCCGCCGGCCCCCGCCAGCTGCACCCCGGGGCCTGGTGGCTGTGGGCGCTCGGCCTGGGCGCGGCCGCCACCCGGACCACCAACCCGCTGCTGCTGCTCCTGCTCGCCGCCGTCGCCGGCTACGTCGTGGCGGCCCGGCGCGGCGATGCGCCGTGGTCGCGCTCCTACGGCGCCTTCCTCCGGCTCGGCCTGGTGGTGCTCGGCATCCGCCTGGTCTTCGCCGTGCTGCTCGGCTCGCCGGTCCCCGGCACGCACGTCCTCCTCACCCTCCCCGAGGTGCCGCTGCCCGACTGGGCGCAGGGCGTGCGCATCGGCGGCCGGGTCACCGTCGAGGGCCTGCTCGCCGCGCTCTACGACGGGCTGCGGCTGGCCACCCTGCTGGTCTGCGTCGGCGCCGCCAACGCCCTCGCCAGCCCCGCCCGGCTGCTGCGCACGCTCCCCGGCGCGCTCTACGAGGCGGGCGTGGCCGTCGTGGTGGCGATGACCTTCGCGCCCAACCTGGTCGCCGACGTCCGGCGGCTGCGCGCCGCCCGCCGCCTGCGCGGGCGCACCGACCGCGGCATCGCCGCCGTGCTGAGCGTCGGAGTCCCCGTTCTGGAGGGCGCGTTGGAGCGTTCGGTGGCGCTCGCCGCCGCCATGGACACCCGCGGGTTCGGCCGCACCGCCGATGTCCCGCGACCGCTGGCCCGGACCACCGCCGCGCTCACTCTGGCCGGCCTGCTCGGGATCTGTCTCGCGGCGTACGGGCTGCTCACGGCCGGCGGTGCCGGCTGGGCCGTGCCGGTCCTGCTGCTCGGCCTGGCCGCCGCCTTCGCCGGCCTGCTGCTCGGCAGCCGGCGTTCGATCCGGACCCGCTACCGCCCCGATCCGTGGGCGCTGCCCGAGTGGCTGACCGCCGGATCCGGCGCCGCGGTGGCCGGGGCGACGATCTGGCTCGCCGGCGTCGACCCGGCCGCCTTCGCCCCCACCGTCGTGCCGCCGACCGCTCCCGCCCTGCCCCTGGCCGCCGTCCTCGCCGTCCTGATCGGCCTGGTCCCGGCGTTCGCCGCCCCGCATCCGCCCCGGAGGGTTTCGTGATCACCTTCGAGCAGGTCTCCGTGCAGTACGCCGACGCCGCCGCCCCGGCGCTCAGCGGCGTCGACCTGACCGTCCCCGAGGGGGAACTCTGCCTGCTGGTGGGCCCGTCCGGCTCCGGCAAGTCCACCCTGCTGGGCACGGTGAGCGGCCTCGTCCCGCACTTCACCGGCGGCGTGCTGCACGGCCGGGTGACCGTCGGCGGCCGCGACACCCGGGAGCACCGGCCACGCGACCTCGCCGACCTGGTCGGCACGGTGGGCCAGGACCCGCTCGCGCACTTCGTCACCGACACCGTCGAGGACGAACTCGCCTACGGCATGGAGTCGTTGGGCCTCGCGCCGGACGTGATGCGGCGGCGGGTCGAGGAGACGCTGGACCTGCTCGGCCTCGCCGAGCTGCGCGACCGCGCGCTCACCTCGCTCTCCGGCGGCCAGCAGCAGCGCGTCGCCATCGGTTCGGTGCTCACCGCCCATCCGCGGGTGCTGGTCCTCGACGAGCCCACCTCCGCGCTCGACCCGGGTGCGGCCGAGGAGGTGCTGGCCGTGCTGCAGCGGCTGGTCCACGACCTCGGCACCACCGTGCTGATGGCCGAGCACCGGCTGGAGCGGGTGGTCCAGTACGCCGACCAGGTCCTGCTGCTGACCCCCGGCGAGCCGCCCGTCCTCGGCGAGCCCGCCGAGGTGATGGCCCACTCCCCCGTCCACCCGCCGGTCGTCGGCCTCGGCCGGCTGGCCGGCTGGCGTCCGCTGCCGCTCTCGGTCCGCGACGCCCGCCGCAAGGCCGCCGCGCTGCGCACGCGCCTCGACGGCCTGCGGCCGGACGCCGCGCCGTCGATCGACGCTGCACCCGTGTCGGAGGCCGACCGCCTCGTCGTCCGGCGCGGCCCGGTGCCGGCCCTGCGCGGCGTGGACCTCGCCCTCCACGCGGGCGAGATCACGGCGCTCATGGGCCGCAACGGCGCCGGCAAGTCCACCCTGCTCGGCACGCTCGTCGGCCTGCACGCCCCCGCGTCCGGCAGCGTCCGGGTCGGCGGCCGCACGCCGCACCGCACCCGGCCCGCCGAGCTGATCCGCCAGGTCGGCCTCGTCCCGCAGGACCCGCGCGACCTGCTGTACGGGGAGAGCGTCGTCGCCGAGTGCACCGCCGCCGACACCGACGCGGGCGCCGCCCCGGGCACCTGCCGCGCCCTGGTCGAGCGGCTGCTGCCAGGCGTCCCCGACGCCGCCCACCCGCGCGACCTCTCCGAGGGCCAGCGGCTCACCCTCGCGCTGGCCGTCGTGCTGACCGCGCGCCCGCCGCTGGTGCTGCTGGACGAACCGACCCGCGGCCTGGACTACGCCGCCAAGGCCCGGCTGGTCGAGATCCTGCGCACGCTCGCCGCCGAGGGCCACACCGTCCTGCTCGCCACCCACGACGTCGAGCTGGCCGCCGAACTCTCCCACCGCACGGTCATCATGGCGGACGGCGAGATCGTCGCGGACGGCCCGACCCCGGAGGTCGTGGTCTCCTCCCCGGCCTTTGCGCCGCAGGTCGCCAAGGTGCTCGCACCGGGTCCGTGGCTCACCGTCCACCAGGTCGAACGAGCCCTGGCGGAGGTCGAGCCGTCGTGACCGCCGCCGACCCGAAGGCCGTCCCCGCCGCGGACGACCTCACCGCCACCCGCCGCCGGCTCGCCCGCCCCGTCCCGCTCGGCCGCCGCTCGATCGCCGTCCTGGCGCTCACCTCGCTGGTCGGCGTGGCCGGCTTCGGCTGGCCGCTGCTCGCCGCCACCGACTCCGCGCTGGTCGGCCACTCGACCGACGCCCCGTGGCTGTTCGCCCTCCTGCTGCCGCTCCTGCTCGCCGTCGTCGTCGCCCAGATCTCCGAGGGGCGCTCGGCGGGCGGCGGCGCGCCCGGCCTGGACGCCAAGTCGGTGGCCCTGCTCGGCGTCCTCGCCGCCGCAGGCGCCGCACTGCGGCCGCTCGGCGCCGGGACGGCCGGGCTGGAGCCGATGTTCTTCCTGATGGTGCTGGCCGGGCGGGTGCTCGGGCCGGGCTTCGGCTTCGTGCTCGGCTCGCTGTCGATGTTCGCCTCGGCCCTGCTGACCGGCGGGGTCGGGCCGTGGCTGCCGTTCCAGATGCTCGCCATGGGCTGGGTCTGCCTCGGCGCGGGCCTGCTCCCGGGCGCCGCCACCCTGCGCGGCCGTGGCGAGCTCGTCATGCTCGCCGGGTACGGGGCCGCGGCCTCGGTCCTCTACGGCACGATCATGAACCTCCAGGGCTGGCCCTACATCGCGGGCCTCGCCGGTTCGATCTCGTTCGTCCCGGGCGACCCGGTCAGCGCCAACCTGGTCCGGTTCGCGGCCTACTGCCTGGCCACCTCGCTCGGCTGGGACCTCCCGCGGGCGGCGCTCACCGTCGTCCTCTGCCTCACCCTCGGCACGTCCGTCCTGCGCGCCCTGCGCCGGGCCACCCGCCGCGCCGCCTTCGACGCCCCGGCCACGTTCAACCCGCCGGTGCGCGCCGATTCTCAGCCCGGGGCGCACCCCCACGATTCGCCCTGACGACCGCAGGGACGTGCACGGTCATCTGACCGCCGCGTTCAAGAGGCTCGCCAGTGAACGGTTCACCTGCCGAGTCGTGCTCACCGGACCGTGGCCGGGAAGGACTCGGCCTGCCGCCCCGGCAGTCCGGACGGTGCGGCAGTCGGGGGCCTTCTCCTGCTTCTTCAGTTCGTCTTCGAGTTCCCTGATCAGCGCACTCGTCTTCCGGTGCAGCTTGGAGAACCGCGCGATCAGGTAGCGCTGCCGGAGGTCGAGCGGGCCCGCACTCTCCCTCATCTCCCGGAGGATCGACTGGAACTCGGCGTCGAAGAACAGGGAGAATTCGCGGAGCCCTTCCTGGAACTTGCCCCGATGGAATTCACACGTCCGGGCATCACCGGAGTGCCGGCCCTCCATGTGGTCCTGCAACGCGAGCAGTCTCTTGACGGACTCCACCAGGAACTCGGCAAGGTGCGCCTTGGCCTGCCGCTCTGCGGTGAGGTTCTCCAGGAGTTCCTGCGCCGAGGCCGGCGAATAGCCCGGACCGCTGTGCGTGGCGGCGTCGAGGACACGCCCGATGCGAGTGTTCCGCGGCGTGGACCAGCTGTCCGCGGTGTCGAGTTCGTAGCCGGGTCCTCGCCTTGCCAGGGCATCGGAGAGCTTCGCAGCCATTTCACGCACCACCTTCAGATACCGTCGATGTGGACAGGCCCTCGGGGGAATCCGCCACGGGCTTTCGCCCACGCGACGTCCTGGTGGCCTGGCGGGGAGTCCTGGCGGGAGTGTCGCCGTCCTGCTGGCCGGCAGCCGCCACCTGCGGACCCATGCGCTGCCATTGTTCGAGGATCGCCGGGGCACCCGCCCCGGCCATCAGCGCGCCCAACGTTCCGAGTGGACCCGACGCAGCCAGACCCCACGCAACGAATGCGCCCAGGATGATACGAATCAGCTCGCCGGTGAGGTAGATGCCGAATGTCGGACCGTTCTTGACCAGCCAAGGCCACTGTCGCCTGGTCTGGAGGTGGCGATAGAGGGAGACGAGGAAGATCAGCCCACCGCCCACAGCTCCACACAGGAAGCTCTGCCAGTGCGGCATTGCGCTCCTCCACTCGGCCCACGCCGACTCAAGGGGCCGGAGGCCCCGGGACACTACCTGACTGCCAGTCAGGCCTACCCAGTGTAGTGAGGCCGGATGCCCTGCGCTGGCCGAATGAGTGATCACCGCCTCGGCCGACTCGCCCGGCAGGCAGGACACACCCTTCCTGCCATGGCCACCGGCCGTCCGCAGAGGCGCGTTCCCGCCGCCCGTCGGCCCAGCTCCAGGCCTGGTCCGCCGCCCTGGGCCACGCCCTCGACGCTCTGACCCCGCCGCGCTCTGACCTCGCAGCCCGCCGCGTAGCCCCCACGACCACCACTCCGGCGGGCGCACAGCACACCGCAGTAGCAGGGGCCGCCCTCCGGGTCAGGCCCCTGCCCGCTCAGTCCGCGCGCAGGATCCGCGAGACGTAGATCCGCGGCGGCTCCTCCGCCTCGTTCACCGCGTACTCCACCAGCCCCAGATCCCGGCGCAGCGGCGCCGAGTGCATCCCGGGACGGCCCGGCACCGGCATGCTCAGGTGGGGGAAGGCGTTCTCGCGCAGGTCGACCAGGAACGCCACGACGGCGGAGAACACGTCGGCCGGCGTGCCCGGGTCGCCCAGGAAGTCCTCGACGACAGGGAGAGGGTGATCGGGTCGTGCTCGTCGTCGGGGAAGTCGCCGTATTCGCTCACAGGGCTCCGAGACGGCGCAGGACCGCGGAGGCGGAGGTACCGGGGGCCGTGCCGTCCTGGACGGCGGCGTGGATCCGGTCGCCCTCCGGGTCGCGGTAGAGCTGGGCCCGCAGCCACCACCGCTTCAGCACACCGCCGATCGTCTCGATGTCGGCCTCGCCCATCTCCCGGTAGAACTCCATCCGCTGCGCCGGCGGCAGCGCGTTGGCGACGGCGTCCTGGGTGCGCGGGATGGACTGCTGGCCATCGTGGTGGCCGTGCAGGGGCGCTGCGCTCACCGTGTCCTCCGGGCGTCTCGTGCGGGCGGGACCGGTACCAGTGTCCCCCGTCGAAGGTTCCTGGCGGTACCCGGATCCTTCCAGCGCCCGCCGGTCGGCCTCCCTGGGGTCGGCGCGCGGCATCCGGTGCCCGTGTCGGTCGCGCCCGCTTCTTCCATCACCTACCAGCTCTGATAGCTGATCATCCCGTACACGCGGGAGATCCGAGCAGCGCACCATATGGTTCAGAGCCGCGTCGCCGGGCGTGCGGGCGGAAGGCGATGGCACGACCTCCGACCTGGCGGGGCAGATCCTGACGACTGACCCCAACGCCGCGTGTGGGTGCCCGCCAGATCCGGGCACCCACACGTGCGGTCAGGAGCTGCCGTGTCCGGGGCCCGGCCCACGGATGGCCTCGGGGAGGCCGACGGCGATCACGGCATTTGAGCCTTCTCGCCAGAGCTGCAGCGAGTCACCGGCCTTCTTCACGGGTGCCGATTCGCCGATCCCTTCTATCTTGACCGTCATTGCCTTTTCGGAGCATCCGACAGTCGCGAACTGGAAGGGATCCATCCGGGCGGATGCCGTGGTGTATTTCCCGTCGAGAATTGTCCCGGGAAATTCCTGATGGGCATCGGAGGAACCGTGACCGGTCGGCCTCGGGGACCCGACGGATGTCGGAGCTGTTGCAGTCGGCGCGGTCAGCGAGTCCGGCAGCAGCGCCACGTTGCAGGCCCCGCCTCTCACCCACAGGACCACGTCAGTACCCGAGATCTCGGCGACCCCGAGAATCTTCGCGGCCCCCTCGGTGGGCATGAGGTCGATGCTGCGCTGGATCGGCACACTGGCCGACGTTGCGGCGAGTCCGTTCAATGCCCACGGCTCGTCTCTTCCCTGGGGCTTGGTGCCGCCGCTCGTGCATGCGGTCGCGAGGCCGGCCGTGAGGAGAAGTGCCGTGCCCGCAAGCCGGCTCGATCGCCGCATGTGCTGAACTCTCCTAGTTCGCCCAGTGGTTGTAGCAGTACCCTACCGGGTGGTAGGCATCGCCGCCGCCGACGTACCGGTCGCCGACCGAGGTGTCGTAGACGTCGAAGGTGAAGTGGTCGAACAGCGGGTACGCCTCCAGGG
The DNA here is from genome assembly GCF_044747365.1 of Kitasatospora sp. NPDC090091. Taxonomy (NCBI): domain Bacteria; kingdom Bacillati; phylum Actinomycetota; class Actinomycetes; order Kitasatosporales; family Streptomycetaceae; genus Kitasatospora; species Kitasatospora sp. NPDC090091. Next base: position 69,763 of record NZ_JBIVDY010000001.1, on the reverse strand, counting down.
TGCCGAACTTGCCGTCCGGGACCGCCCACTGGCCGCTCTCGGTGTTGGTGGCAGTGTCCGTGACGCTGAAGCCGACGGTGGCGGAGACCTTTCCTGCATCGACCGACACGCTCGACGACCACTGGCTGGAGATCGCCCTGCTCTGGGTGAGCGTCAGGTTCATCGGGCCCCAGCCGGTGACCATGTCCACGCGGTTCGTACCGCACGTCTGCCCCTGGTACGTCCCGTTGCGGGCCTGCAGCCACCAGTTGCCCGTGGTCGCCTCCTGCACCCCCTGCGACGCGGCAACCTGCCCCGCGCTGGGCGCGGGAAGCGTCACGGCCGGCGCCTTGCGGTCGATTGTCCAGTGCTCCGGCACCGCGCCGGCCGAAAGCTGCACCGCCGCCTCCGAGGCCGACACCGGCCCCACAGAGGCCGCCGGAGCCGCCATGGCCTGCGGAGCCGCCAACGCGAGCAGAGTTCCCATACCGACAACTGCTCCCGCCATTCGAGAAACACTCTTCCGCATTTCTTCCCCTCCTATGATCCGGCAAGTTATTCGCGTTCGGACTGTCCGAACACGCTTGATATTTGCATCGGGGATGAACCAGAGGCAAGGAAGTTCCGAACATTTGAGGTCGACTTGAGCGCGACATCACGCCAAGTCCGGAAACCGCGCCACAATTCGGGCAGTCCTGGAATTTGACAGTCCGAATTTCGAGTTCCATTTAGTGTGACGAGAAGAGAGTTCTGTTGTGTGAGGGGCATCTGTTCCCTCGAACGCATCGGGCGACAGGAAGACGTGGATACCCCGCGCCCGGTCGCTGAAGACCTGGCCGTCGGGAAGGTCCATGGCGGTCAGCTCCGAGCGACGCGTCTCAACGGCGCAGGACAGCGCGGCCCGCCCTCGAACCTCAGCGTTGGCGTCGTCGGGTCGGGGCCCTCACGCGGCACAGCGGGAAGGCGTGGGCTCCAACGGGCGGGCGGTGCGCAGCGGGATCGCTCCGGCCGGTGTGGGCGCGGGCGGCACGGCGGCCCTCGCGTTGCTTCCCGCCGTGCTCCATATCCTGCGGCGGCATCGCAGGCGTCACCGACAGCTACGCCGCGGCGCTCTGGATCGCCGATTACCTGATGATCGCAGCCGAACACGGCGCCTCCGGCGTGAACATCCACGGCGGGCTCTCGGGCCAGTACGTCAGCGGCAGCCTCGGCAACGCCTACAGCCCGCTCACCGCCGACGGGTCGCACCACCTCACCGCGACGCCGGTCTACTACGGCATGCTGATGGCCCACCAGATGGGTGTCGGCAAGATGCTCGAAGCCAAGATCGCAGGCGGCGGGGACCTCGCCGCCCACGCGGTCCGCAACGGGGACGGAACCACCCGGGTGATGCTGGAGAATCTCGGCGGCTCCCCGACCACGGTCGGCGTCCACCTGGGCTCCACCGGCACGGTGTCGTCCCTCACGATGGCCGCGCCCGCGCTGTCCGCCAAGACCGGCGTGACGATCCAGGGGGCCTCGGTCGGAAGCGACGGCACCTTCACGCCGGGGGCGCCGGATCACGTCGGCTGCACGGACGGCCTCTGCCGGGTCACCCTCAAGCCGTACAGCGCGGTGATCCTCTCGACCCGCGCCGACCCGGCCCCGGCTCCCGTCCCGACCCGGGCACCGAGCCAGACGCCGACCGCAAGCGCGAGCCCCACGCCGACCCCCGCCCCGACCCGCAAGCCTGCTCCCACGCCAAGCGGAGCCCCGACCAGTACCCCCACCGGGACCTCGACCGCGAGCCCGAGCCCCACGCCGAGCCCGGCCGCGGTCGCACCCCGGCCCACCGCCACCACCGCGACCCCCGCCCCGGCGGCGCCACACGGCGACGGCCCCGGGTCGCTGGCCTCCACCGGATCGGACGGCACCACCCTGCTGACCGCGGCCGCGGGCGCGGTACTCGTCGCGGCCGGCTGCCTCATGTTCGCCGGCAACCGACGCCGGGGCGCCCACCGCCGCACGTGACGCGCGCGGCGGCAATCGGATGATCACTCGTTCCTGAGGCCGCCGGTGATCTTCGCGGACACCCTGACCGCGGAGATCACCGGCGGACCCGCCTTCACACCACGTCAGGCCTTGGGGCCGGCCGACTGGACGACCTCGAAGGACCACAGGGTGGAGCCGGACGCAGCGGGGCGCTTGGGCGCCTCGCCTTCACCGCCACGCTGGTGAGCAGCCTGCATGGGGCCCTCCATCCAGGCCTTGAAGTCCTCCTCGCTGCGCCAGCGGGTGTAGACCAGGTACTGGTCCGTCCCCTCGACCGGGCGCAGCAGCTCGAACCACTCGAAGCCGTCCGAGTTCTCGACGGCCCCGGCCCGCGACGCGAACCGCTTCTCCAGCTCCGCCCGCTGCTCGGCCGGAACGGTCAGCACGTTGATCTTCACGACGGACACGACGCACCTCCTCATCGACCGGGGCTCGGCGAGCCCCGGTTCTGTTCGTGCGAGCAGTCTCCTACACCTGACGCCGACGTCCGTGAGACGTCTCCAATCACCGCCTTGCGACGTCTCAAAGTGCTGGTCACAGCGATGGGATGAACTCTGGTACGTCCCAGGGGATTGAACGCGGCGATCGGCCTCGATCGGGCACCTAGGCTGGGCCACCGCCCGGCGTCGAACCGGGCCCAGCCGTGCCGCGACGCATCGGGCCGCGCCGGCCGAACCCAGCCCCCAGAACCGAGGAGCGATCCGCCATGCCCTTGAGCCGGAGCGGAAGGACTGCCCGCGGCCGAACGTCCGGCCGCGCGCCGGGCGCCGTCGGCCCGGGCACCGGGATGCTCGCGACGCTCGCCGCACTCGCCGCCGTCACCGCGCTGAGCGGGTGCGCCGGCGGCCCGCCCGCGGCGGCGCCGATCGTCGTACCGCCGACCACGCCGGTGGCGACGCCGTCGGCCGGCACCGGTGTGGACGAGCTCCATCTTCCCATTGAAGAGTACATGCTGACGCCGGTTCAGTCCGTGCAGTTCGAATGGGTCCGCAAGGCCGCCACCGGCGCCTGCATGAAGCGGTACGGGCTGGACTACCCGGTGCCGGCCAAGCCCGGGGCGGACAGCACGGCCGCCCGCACCTACACCCCGATGAACCGCCGCTACGGCATCACCGAGCCGGACACCGCCGCCCGCTGGGGCTACCACATGCCCCAGACGGCCGCCGGGCCCTCCGCGGGCGAGCCACCGGTGTCGCTGGCCGCGCTGCCCGCCGCCACGCGGACCGTCCTGCTCGGCGTCGACCAGGCGCACGGCACCCGGGCGACCTCGTACCAGGGCAAGCCGCTGCCCGAGGGCGGCTGCTTCGCGGAGCTCGACCGGATCATGCCCGGCGCGGCCGGCGGCCCGCAGGGGCCCGGCAACGGCCCGCAGGGCACGGTGACCGAGATCAAGTCCGGGAGCTTCACCGAGTCGAAGTCCGCCCCGGAGGTGACCGCCGCGATCGCCGCCTGGACCGGCTGCATGAAGGAGCACGGCTTCGACCTGCCGGATCCGCTGCAGGCGCCCACCGCCGTGCCGTCGATGAAGGACCCGGCGCCGAGCGGGGCGGAGATCGCCCAGGCCGTGGCGGACGTCGACTGCAAGCGCCGCACCAACCTGACCGGCATCTGGTTCGCCACCGAGTCGACGCTGCAGAACGTCGCGATCGGCCGGCGCGCGAAGGACCTGGCGCCCGTCAAGGCGGCGCTCGACTCCGAGGTCCGCTCACTCGGGCGGCTGCTCGACCACGACTGGTCCTCCCCCGCGCCGCCCGCCCTCTGACCACCTTTCCCGGTCCGCGGACCGATTCCGCGGACCGTCCGACACACCACACCCAGTGAAGGAGCCATCGACCGATGAAGCTCAAGTCCGCAGGCCGCCGTCTGGCCACCGGCGCGGCCGCCCTCGCCGTCGCCGGCACCACCATGCTCACCGGCGCGGGCCAGGCCAACGCCGCCGTCACCACGATCAACGGATGGAGCACCTGGTCCTCGCCGGTCCGCTGCCAGGACAGCAACGGCGCCACCGTCACCTTCTGCATCTACTACTCGCCGAGCGCCGAAGGCGCGATGGCGATGGAGTACAGCCTCCAGGACGGCCAGATCGACGAGACCTTCTGGAAGAAGGACCAGTACGGCTCGGCCGGCTACGGCCAGAAGGTGCGCAACAACGCCGCCTCCGTCGAGAACGCCAGCAGCTCCACCATCGGCGTCTGGGTCTACCCGTGGTTCTACGGTGACGCCAACTACGTCCCGGCCGGCCGCGGCGGCAACCTGACCTCGAACCTGCGCAACAACGAGGCCTCCTGGGGCATGCTCGACTACCTGGACCGGGGCGGCCAGGTCCGCCTCGACTGACGCGGCCGGAGCGGGCGCGCCGACCGCCGCTCACGGCCGCCCGCACCACCCGCGCATGACGACGCCCGCACCACGGCACCCCGCCGTGGTGCGGGCGTCGTCGTGGCCGGGGGCGTCGTCGTGGCCGGGGGCGCCGCGCAGGACGCGGCAATCGACCTGAGAGGAGAATGATTTGACGATATGTCACCTCGCCACGGCCGCCGCCCGCGAGGTTTAAAGCTTCCGCAATGAGAAGCAACCCCCGTCCGCAGTAGCCTGTGCCGGGGGGACTGGACTCATGGACGACGTACTCGGCGAACTGCTCGGCTCGCTCCGTCTGGAGGGGGCGTTCCACACCCACTGGCGCGTCCGGGCGCCCTGGGGGATCCGTGGCCCGGCCGAGAGCTGTGCGGTGCTGCACTACATCGTCGAGGGCTCGTGCTGGGCGACCCTCGCCGACGAGGTCGAACTGCCCGGCGCCGCACTCCATCTGCGCAGCTCGGTGCTGCGCGAGGGCGATCTGGCGATCTTCCCGTGGGGGGCGCCGCACGCACTGAGCGACCAGCCCGGACGGGAGTTCGTGCCACTGCCGACCGTCCTGGCCGAGCGCGCCATGGCAGCCACGGCGGCCTCGACCTCCCCGGCGCCACCCGGGGCGTCCGAGGGGTTCGGGGTGGTGCGGCTGCCCGGGCCCGGGCCGGAGACCCGGATGCTCTGCGGCGGCCTCTCCTACAACTCCGTCGGCGAGTCCGCGCTGTACCGGGCGCTGCCGCCGATGATCGTGCTGGACCGCAGCCTCGTCCGGCGGCAGCCGCTGCTGCACCACACGCTGGACGCGCTGTCCGCGGAGCCCGACGGGGACCCCGGCGAGCGCCGGTTGATCAGCGTGCGCGGATTCGAGACCGCCCTGGTGCTGGCCCTCGGGCTGGCGCTGCGCGGCGAGGCGGCGAAGCGCCTGGCCGACGACTATCCGGCGATGCGGGCGCTGAACCACCCCGGCATCAGCCGCGCGCTGCTCGCCGTGTACGGCCGGTTCGGGGAGCCGTGGACGGTCGAACGGCTGGCCCGCGAGGCGCGGATGTCCCGGACGGCGTTCACCGCGGCCTTCCGCGAGCTGGTCGGCGAGAGCCCCGGCCGGCATCTGACCGCGCGCCGGATGCGGGAGGCGGCCCGGCTGCTCACGGAGACCGACCGGGCCCTGTCCGTCATTCCCGAGGCGGTCGGCTACCGCAGCAGCGTCGGCTTCCACCTCGCCTTCCGCAAGTGGTTCGGGATGCCGCCGGGCGAGTACCGGGACACTCGCCCCGCTCACCGCGGCCCCGGCCTCCACGGCCCGGCGGTCCGCGCGGTGTCCTGAGCCGAAGACCGCACACTGTCCCGGCTCCCGCCCGGGCCCCGGCCTTGTGCAGGTCCGGTGCAGGACTCATGCCCAGCCGGCGGAGGGCCCTCGGGGAGGGACGGCCGCGGGCCCCGAGCAGCCGAGTGCTCGGGGCCCGCAGCCCTTCACGACACCGCCACGCGCCTCAGCGCGCCGCCCAGACCTGCCAGTCGCGGGCGGCGATCCAGTCGGCCACCGGGGTCAGCCGGATGCCCAGCGCCGACTCCACCGCCGCCGGGTCGGACTCCAGCAGCCCGGCCCCCTCCTCGGTGGCGACCCAGCGGTAGGTGCCGGCGATCCCGGCCGCGGTCTCCGGGCCGAAGGCCTGGGCCAGCCCGGCCTCGAACTGCTCGGGCGGCAGCGGGATGTAGCGGACCTCACGGCCCAGGCCCGCGGTGAACCGCTCGGCCAGCTCGGGGCCGGTCAGCAGCTCGGCGCCGCCCAGGTCGACCGTCTCCCCCGCGAGGTCGGCGGTGGTCAGGGCGGCCACCGTGGCCTTGGCGAGGTCCTCGTGGGAGAGCCAGGCGATCCGCACCGACGGCGGCACCGGGAAGGCCAGCACGCCGCCGTTGACCAGCGCGGGCCCGGAGATGGGGCTGTAGAGGTTGTCCAGGTAGATCGGCGGACGCAGCGCGGTCGTCGGCACGCCCGACTCCAGCAGGATCTGCTCGGCCTCCCGCCGGGTCTCGAAGCCGGTGAACCCGGTGCGCTGCGCGGGGACGCGGGTGTTGCCGTTCACGACGAGCCGCTCGACGCCCTCCTCGCGGGCCGCACGGGCGACGTTCCGCGCGAAGCGCACCACCGTGTCGCGGTCGTAGACCTGGGGGATCACGACGGACGCGTGGGTGACGCCCGCGAAGGCCTTCCGCACGGAGTCCGCGTCCCCGAGGTCGCCGGTGACGACGTCCACACCGGGGACGGCCTTGTCCGCGGTCGGGGCGCTCCGGGCGAAGCCGCGCACCGGCCGGCCCTGTTCGGCGAGCAGCCGGGCCACGGCACCGCCCTGGAACCCCGTCGCACCGATGACGAGAACAGTCATTCCTCGTTCCTTCCCTTCACAGTTTCACGGCAGAGTGAGCCGACCGCCCGCGGGATCGCGTCGGGTCGACACCGGTTCAGTTCGGTTCAGTTCGGTTCACATCGGCTCCGGTCCTCGGGCCGATCAGGCGAGCACGTCGGCGATCGCCGCCAGGAAGGCGTCGTTCTCCTCCGCGGTCCCGACGCCGGCACCCCCACCGGAGCCTCCGCTCACGCCGACACCCCCGCCCGGCCCGGCGCCGCCGAACGCGGTGCCGGCACCGTGACCGCCGCCGGGGCCGCCGGCGCCGCCTCGTCGACGTAGTAGGTCGGCTCGTCGAGCGGCAGGAACGGCGTGAACGGGGGCACCTCCTCCCGGGTGAGCCGCAGCTCCAGCAGCCCCGGCAGGCCGGTCCCGTCGGCGGCCGCGGCGCTCCGGGCCGCGTACTCGGCCAGGGCCCGGTCCAGCTCCTCCCGGCTGTCGGCGCTCGCCACCCAGAGGCGGTCCGGGCCGCCGAGGCCGCGCGCCACCGTGGCGATGTCCACCGGCGCGTAGCGCACCGACTCGATCCGGGAGTCGAAGTAGGTCTGCTGCCTGGTCACGCACATCCCGTGCATGGCGTTGTTGAAGACCACGTACAGGACGGGCAGCCGCAGGTCGACCGCGGTGTGCACCTCCAGGCCGTTCATCAGGAACGCGCCGTCGCCGAGGATCACCACGGTGCGGGCGCCGGCGGCGGAGCCCAGCTGGGCGCCGACGGCCGCACCGAGGCTGTAGCCCATGCCGCCCGCGCCGAGCGCGATGGTCGAGCTGGCCCCGTCGGGGACGTCGCTGAGGTGGATCGCGGCGGACGCGCAGTTGCCCGCGTCCAGCACCAGGTGCCCCTCGGCCGGGAGCCAGGCGGTCAGCGCGGCGATCGCCTCGCTCTGCAGCAGGCCGCCGCCGGCCGGCGCCGGGTCGAGCCCGGGGGCCAGCCGCGGCCGGAACCTCGTCCGCCGGTAGCCCGCCAACTCCTCGGCCTGGAACGGCTCTTTGCGCAGCAGCTCAAGGAGCCGCCGGGCCGCCGCACCGGCGTCCGCCCGCACCACCAGCCCGGGTGAGGCCGCGCGGGACGCCTCCCCGGGGTCGATGTTGACCACCGCGAGGCGCTCTCCGCGCAGATCGCCGAGCGGGCCCCGGGTCATCGCGTTCAGGCCCGCGCCGATCGCCACGACGAGGTCGGAGTCCCGCACCGCGGCGTGCGCGGAGGGGTGGCCCACCACACCGGCCACACCGAGGAACAGCGGGTCGGAGTTGGAGAACTCGGCGCGCGCCGACATCGTGGTGGCGACCGGGATGCGCGCCTCCCGGACGAACTCCGCCACCGCGTCACGGTCCGCGCTGCGGCGCACGCCGTGGCCCAGCAGCACGACCGGCCGCTGTGCCTCCCGCAGCGCGTCGAACAGGGCCCGCACCTCGTCCTCGTCCGCCTCGGGCCGCTCGACCAACTCCTCGGGCGCGGACGGCCAGTCGGCCGGGCGCTCGGGCACCGGCAGCTCGAAGACGTCCCGGGGCACCAGCAGGGCCACCGGGCCGGGGCGCCCGGACAGGGCGGTGCGGGCCGCCTCCGCCAGCTCGTCCCAGAGCCGCTCCGGGTCGGTCAGCGTCACGGTGCGCTTGGTGACGGCCGACAGCAGCAGCGCGGAGTCCACCGTCCGCCCGATGCCGGAGCCGTCCTGGAACGCGCCCTTGCCCGCCAGCGCCTGCGGTGGCTGTCCGACCAGCGCGAGCACCGGGACGGACTCCGCGTAGGACTCGGCCAGTCCGACCGCCAGGTTGACCAGCGCGCCGCCGGAGGTCGAGCAGCAGACCCCGAGCGTGCGGTGCACCCGGGCGTGCCCGTCGGCCATGAACGCGGCGCCGTCCTCGCGGCGGGCCAGGACCGAGGCCAGCCGGCCGCGGCCGAGGCGGTGGATCGCGTCGTGCAGATGCTCGATGTTGGCGCCGCTGACGCCGAAGACGTACCGCACGCCCCAGTCGCGCAGCGACGTGACCAGCGCGTCGGCGACCGTCGCCGCGGTCGACCCGGCCGGGTCCGGCGCCGTGGCGGCCCCGGTCGTCGTCCCGGCTGTCGTCGGCCCCGCCGCCGTCGTCGGCCCCGTTGTCGTCGGCCCCGTTGTCGTCGTTGCCCCTGCCATCTCTCCCCCTGCCTTCTCTCCCCGTTGGTCCCCCGTCGGGCCGGTCCGGCCGGCCTCCCCGTCGTTTCCCGTGCATGCCGGAACAGCCGGCCGTCCCCGTGTCCCCACCGGTCCGGCCGGCCGTCCCGCCCCGCTCCGCGCCGCCCCGGGGGTCACACCCCCGGCCGGGCGGCGCCCTCCGTCACCGGCCCGCGTGCCAGCGGACGGTCATGGCGCTCACCAGGTCCCCGCCGTTGGCGAAGGTCCCGAAGGCGAGGATGTCGCCGTCCTTGACCAGGCCGCGGTCCAGTGCGTCCGCGACCGTCACCGGGATGGAGCCGGCGAAGAGGTTGCCGTACTTCGCCAGCGTGTCGTGCGTCCGCGCCTCCTCGATCCCGCACCGCTTGCGCCACTCGGCGAGGAAGTCCTCGTTGGGCTGGTGCGTGATCAGGTAGTCGACGTCGTCGCTGGTCAGCCCGGCCTCGGCGAGGCTGGCGGCGACCGCCTCCGGCACCAGGGACATGGAGTTCTCCCGGATGGCCGCCAGCCGCTCCTTGGTGAAGTTCACCGTGATCGGCCCGCAGCCGCGCTCCCAGTAGTTGCGGAACACGCCGTCGACCAGCTCCGGTTCGAAGCGCAGCAGCCCGTAGTTCTCGCCGTGCGAGCGCTCGTAGGCGGAGAGGATGCTCGGACGGCCGGGCGCCACCAGGGTGGCGGTGGCGCCGTCGCCGAGCACCCGGGAGCGCTTGGAGCTCTGGAACTCCGGCAGCCGGGAGACGAAGTTGGTCACCGTCAGGACGATGACGTTCCGGTGGATGCCGGACTCCACGAACGCCTTGGCGGTGCGCAGCCCGGACAGCCAGGAGCAGCAGCTGGTGTCGAGCTGGAGCACGGTGGCGCGGGTGGCCCCGATCGCCGACTGCACCGCCGAGCCGATCCCGGGCCAGAAGGTGTCGTTGAAGATGCAGTTGTAGATGATGAGGTCGACCTCGTCGGCGGCCAGCCCCGTGCGGTCGAGGAGCTTGGCGCAGGCCGCCGCCCCCAGCTCCGCCGAGGTCTGGTCGGGCGAGGCGAACCTGCGCTCCGCGACGCCGCGGAAGAACTCGTGGTCGCCGAGGTCGTCGTCGGCCCCCGGGCCGCCGGCGTTGGAGACCACGCGCTCGGGCAGGAAGTTCACCACGTCGATCAGCTGTGCCTGAGGGCCGGTGGTGCCGCCCTTCGGTTCCGTCGTCATGGTGTCAGCCGCCGGCCCGGCCGTTGCCGAAGCGGTGCTCCAGGATCCGCTTGAGGTTGGCCGTCTCGATGCGGTGGATGGCGTCGAAGTTCGGCCAGATGTCGCCGACCCAGTAGCGGTCGGTGCGGGCCCGGCCCTCGGCGATGTAGTCCGGGACGTCGGTGACGGACCGGTCGTAGTACGGGTGCTTGCAGTTGGTCCAGAGCACCACGGTGCCGGGGCGGCCGAGCGTCTTGTTCGCGTCGATGAACGTGAAGTAGTAGCGCATCCAGAGCTCCTTGCCCTGGTCCCAGGCACAGGGGTAGAACACCAGCCCGTGCTCGGGGCCCTTCATCACGTCGGCGCGGATGAAGATCTCGGTGTTCGGCTGGATGGCCTCGGTGCCCCGGTAGAGGCCGCCGCCGACATGGCGCAGGTCCCGGACGCTGAACGTCCACTCCTCCATCGAGTGGACGTTGGCCGCGTAGTCGAACACGACGTCGTAGGGGACGTCGATGTACTCACCGAGCGAGCAGTACTGGCCGAAGACCTCCTCGTGCGAGTAGGTCTCCTTCGTGCCCTCCACCATGAGGCGGTAGCACTCCTCCTGGCTGACCGTCTCGCTGCGGACCAGGCCGGGTATCTTCACCAGGTCCGTGCTGTCCAGCAGGTAGTTCTTCAGATCGCCCGAGTCGTCCGCCCGGCGAGGGGTGATGTCCGCGGTCACTTTCCGACCTCCTTGAGGAATCCGTCGATGTCTTCCCAGTGCTCCGTGGTGGAGATCAGGCCGTTCCTGACGGTCTGGGTCTCCTCGCCGCGGAAGCAGACGTACTTGTACGTCGCCGGGACGCCGGCGAACTCCGCCGAGTGCGTACCGCAGTGCTGCAGCGACACGTGGATCCGGTTGCCGCTGCGGGTGATGCCGGTGACGGCCTCCACGAGGTCCGGGAAGACCGCCCGGATCTCGCGGACGAGCTGCTGGGCCCCGGCCACGCCGGTGCCCAGGCCCGGGTGGGTCGGGACGTCGACCCAGTCCGGGCCGACCGCCCGCGCCATCAGGCCGGTGTTCCCCGTGCTCAGGGCCCCGTAGAAGTGGGCCACGGCGCTCAGGCCGTCGCCCGCCCGGGCCTCGGTCCCGGCCTCGGCGGCGGGCACCGCCGCCTCGACCACCGGCACCGCGTCAGCGGCGGCGGCAGGCTTCGCCTCCGCCACCGAACCGCCCGTGAGCACCGCCGCCGCGGCAACCGCCGCGACCGGTCCGCGCACGGTCCACGATGATGTGCAGGTCATAGCGAACCTCCCCCAAAGGTTCGACGAACAACTGGTCACCAATCCTTGTGGACCCCCGTGGTGCCGTCGATGAGAATCCGGCCGGGATGGCTTAGCAATCGTCCTGAGCCCGCGTCGTGAACCGGTCGGCGTCGCCGACGCTTTGTCATGCACTCTCTCCCCCGATGGGCGCCGGGCCATGCTTATGACTTGCGCCACACCGATCGGCTCCTGCCCCAGCCACCCCGGGCGGCGCCAGGACACCGATGGCCTCAACAGCCCCGGCGGACCCGGGCGTCACACCCCGGCCTGCGGTGCGGCCACGCCCCGCCCCCGCCTCCCCCGCGGCGTCAGAACGACCGGCCCTCGCCCCGGTACGGGGGCTCCGGGCCGACCGGGTCGGGCCTGTCCCGGCGGTCGGCGCAGAGCGTCGCGGAGAGCTTGGTCAGCAGCGCGGCGAGGTCGTCGAACTGCTTCTCGTCCCAGTCGCCGAGGAGCTCCGCGAGCTGCTCCCGGCGGGCCGCGACCAGCCGGAGCGCGACCGCCTCGCCCGGCTCGGTCAGGCGCAGCGGCAGTCCGCCGGTGCGGGCGGCGAGGCCGCGCCCCTCCACCTCGCGGACGGCCTCGTCGATCACCGCGAACGGGACGATCCGGCGCTCGGCCAGCTCCGCCGGCTCGGCCGAGCCGTGGTGGTGCATCTGCAGCAGCAGCCAGCTGGAGGCCGGCTTGAGGTCGAGCCCGGCCGTGGCGGTGATCCGGCGGAAGAGGTCCCGCCGGGCCTCACGGCTGTTCAGCACCGACAGCGCGCGGGCGATCTCGTCCAGCGAGGAGCGTTCCACCGGGTTGACGCCGATCGACTCGCTCAGGTCCGGGGCGGTCACCGTCTCGCGGAGCTTCTGTTCGCGCAGGAAGAGCGAGAGCACGAAGGCGAGGGCGGCGATCGGCACCGCGTAGAGGAAGACGCGGGTGATCGACTCGGCGTAGGCGTGCAGGATCGCGGTCTGCGTGGCCTCCGGGAGAGCGTCGATCACGCGTGGGTCGGCGGTGATCGCCCCGGGGTCGAAGCCGGGTGGCAGCGGCACGCCGGCCAGGGCGTCCCGGAGCCGGTCGGTCAGGCCGCTCGCGAAGACCGCCCCGAAGACGGAGACGCCGAAGGACGCCCCGATCGAGCGGAAGAAGGTGGCGCCGGCGGTGGCCACGCCCAGGTCCTGGTAGCCGACGGAGTTCTGCACGATCAGCACCAGCACCTGCATCACCAGCCCCAGGCCGAGGCCGAAGACCAGGAAGTAGCAGCTCATCTCGAAGGTGCTGGTGTTCTCGTCGAGCCGGGAGAGCAGGACCAGGCCGACGGTGGTGACGGCCGTTCCGGCGATCGGGAAGGCCCGGTAGTGGCCGGTCCGGGCGACGACCTGGCCGGAGCCGATCGAGGTGGCCAGCATCCCGAGCACCATCGGCAGCATGTGGATGCCGGACAGGGTCGGCGAGACGCCCATGACCACCTGGAGGAAGGTCGGCAGGTAGGTCAGGGCGCCGAACATGGCGAACCCGACCACGAAGGAGATGACGGCGACCAGGCTGAACGTCCGCGAACGGAACAGCCGCAGCGGCAGCACCGGTTCGGCCGCGGTCCGCTCGACGAGCACGAACGCGACCAGCAGCAGCGCGCCCAGCACGCCCAGGCCGATGATCCGCCAGGAGCTCCAGGCCCAGGTCGTCCCGCCGAGCGAGGTCATCAGCACCAGGCAGGTGGCCACCGCGGCGATCAGCACGGTGCCGAGGTAGTCGATCCGGTGGCGGCGCTTCACCTCGACGCCGTGCAGCACGGCGGCGATCACCACCAGGGCGACCACGCCGATCGGCAGGTTGATGTAGAAGACCCAGCGCCAGCTGAGGTTGTCCACGAACACGCCGCCGAGCAGCGGCCCGAGCACGCTGGTGACGCCGAAGACCGCGCCGAACAGGCCCTGGTACTTGCCGCGGTCCCGGGGCGGGACGAGGTCGCCGACGATGGCCTGGGTGAGCACGATCAGCCCGCCGCCGCCGAGGCCCTGGAGCGCACGGAAGGCGATCAGCTCGCCCATGTTCTGGGCGATGCCGCAGAGCGCCGAGCCCACCAGGAAGATGACGATCGCGGCCTGGAAGAAGCGCTTCCGGCCGTACATGTCGCCGAGCTTCCCCCAGAGCGGGGTGGCCGCGGTCGAGGCGAGCAGGTAGGCGGTGACCACCCAGGAGAGGTGTTCCAGGCCGCCGAGGTCGCTGACGATGGTGGGCAGCGCGGTGGAGACGATGGTCTGGTCGAGCGCGGCCAGCAGCATCGCCAGCAGCAGGGCGCCGATGGGCACCCAGAGGTTGTGGACGGTGACCTGCGGCGGACCCGGCTCGCCCGCCGGGCTCCGGTCGGACTCGGCGATCGGATCCGTCATGGGGTCTCCGTAGGGGGCGCGGGCCCCGGTCGGGCCGGGGTCGGTGCGAACGATCACTCCCGACTCACCATGCTGTCAGAAATGCCCTGGTTTGCGCCGTTCAGTTGAGCCGAACGTCATTCCGGCCGCCGTCCGGGGGACGCCCCCGGAGCACCGACCGTTCATCAGGCAACAAACACCACCAACCGGCACAACACCCCCGGACCGGGCCGGACGCCCCTGTCCACCCCTGGAGACGTCCTGCATAATCAGGCGCGTTCGCCCCCGGGAACCACGCGTCCGAGCAGACACGGGGCCAGATCCGAGACCGAGGAGGGCCGGCCGATGCCGGACCAGCACTGCCCGACGTGCGGCGCCGCACGCTCCGCCGGGTGCAGGTGCCTCCCGGACCCGGCGCTCACCGAGACGGCCGTGCTGCCGCACCTGGAGGGCCCGCCGCTGGTGCGCCCGTACGTGCCGCTGGCCGCCGGTCAGGTGGCAGGCGCCCCGGCGCCCGGCGCCACGGCGGATCCGTTCGCCACCACCCTGCTGCCGCCGACCGCCCCGCCGGCCGGTCCGGACGCGGACGCCTACGCGACCACCGTGCTGCCCCCGGTGATGTCGGTGCCTCAGCAGGCCCCGCCCGCCCAGCCGCCGCCGTACGGTCAGCAGGCGCCGTACGGTCAGCAGCCGTACGACCCGCAGCACGGCTACGACGAGCAGCACGCGCAGTACCCGCACGACCCGCAGCACCCCTACGGCGGCGCGGAGGAGCCGGCGGCGGAGGGCCGCGAGGAGATCGGCCTGTTCGCCTTCGCCGGCACGGCCACCGACGCCCACGACGGCTCGGCCCGCACCGGCGGCCGGGCCGCCCGGCGCGCCCAGGAGCAGGCCGCGGGCAGCCCGCTGACCCGGCGCCGGGGTTTGGTGGTCGCGGCCGGCGCCGGCCTGCTGGCGCTCACCGTCGGCCTCGCCTACGCGGTGACGCCCTCCGGCGAGCCCGAGCGGCAGGCACAGCCCCTGCCGTCCCGCACCCTGGCCCCGGCGCCGGTCGACCCGACCACGCCCGCGCCGCCCCCGAGCCCGAGCGCCCCGCCGTCCAGCACCGAGGCGCCCAGCCCGACCCCGAGCAGAACGGCGAAGCCGAGCCGGACCACGGCCCCGACCCCGACAGCCGCCCCCACCACGGTCGCGGCCCCCCCGGCAGCGGCCCCGACCACCCCGCCGGCTCCCACCCCGACGCCGACCCCCACGCCGACCGCCACCACCCCGACGCCGACCCCGACGCCCACCGCCCGGGTCCTGGAGCGCGGGATGAGCGGACCGGACGTCAAGGACATGCAGCTGCGGCTCTCCGCCGCCTCCTGCGGATTCGTCGACAAATCGATCGCGACCGGCACCTTCGACTGGTGGACCCAGAGCGTGCTGGCCGACTTCCAGCGCAGCTACAAGATCAAGGGTGAGGTCAGCGCCGGCGCCCCGGTCTACGGCCCCAAGACCCGGGCCGCCCTGGAGAGCGACCCGGGCGACTGCTGAGCGGCCGTCAGCCGGTGACGGCGCGGAAGATGCTGACCCCGGCCATCAGGACCATCACGCCGGCGGCCACCCGGATGATCACCTTCATCGGGACGTGCTTCAGCAGCTTCTGACCGCCGAGGATCGCGATCCCGGCGACGGCGCAGAGCGCCAGCCAGGCGCCGAGGCCGACGGCGAGCGGGTCGGCGTACTTGGCGGCCAGGTTGGCGGTCATGATCTGGGTGAGGTCGCCGAACTCGGCCACCGCGACGACCACGAAGCTGGCCCCGGCCACCTTCCAGAAGCCGGCCGAGGACGGCTCCTTGGCCGCGTGCCCGTCCTCGTCCCCGCCGCCGTGGAAGAGCAGCATGGCCGCGCCGGCCAGGAAGAGCACGCCGGTGACGCCCTCCACCCAGCGCTGCGGCAGCAGCGAGAGCAGGTGGCCGGCGACCAGGGCGATACCGACCTGGAGGGCGAAGGCGGCGGCGATGCCGGCGAAGACGTGGCCGGCGCGGTACTTGGCGCCGAGCATCAGGCTGGCCAGGGCGGTCTTGTCCGGCAGTTCGGCCAGGAAGACGATGCCGAACGTGATGACGGCGACGGTCAGGCTCATGGGGAGATCGGTGTCCCTCGGTCGGGCTGCCAGGCCTCGGCAGCTCCGTCAGGGGTCGCTCCGGCCCGACAGCACTGGTCAGAAATCACAGCACTGCGGCCGAAGGTCTCGCCGGCACCGCCCCGAAAGACGCTGCCCCGGGCGCCGGGCCCCGCGCGGGGGCCAGTATGTCGACGGTCCGGTGGAGGGCTACTCCCCTTCAACGCCGTCCAGCCTACCCGATGGCACCCGGCCTCCCGCCGGTCGCCGGCCCGGCGGCCACCCGGCCCCGGGCCACCAGCTCCAGCACCACCACGATCGCCGCCGACTCCACCGCGAGCAGCGCGACCAGCACGAACAGCTGCACCGCGCCCGCCTGCACCGGGGTGGCTCCGCCGAGCAGCATGCCGACGAACGCGCCGGGCAGCGTGACCAGACCCACCGTCCGGGTCTGGTCGAGGGCCGGGACGAGCGAGGTCGCGGCCGCGGTGCGGCAGATCTCCAGCCGGGCGTCGCGTTCCTCGAAGCCGAGCGCCAGCGCCGCCTCCACCTCGCCGTGGCGCTGCCGCAGCTCGTCCAGCGCGCGCCGGCCGGCCAGCGACGTCGCGGTGAGCGCGCCGCCGATCAGGATGCCGGCGACCGGGATCACCGACAGGCCCTTCGGGGGCAGCAGCCCGACGGCCAGCAGCAGCCCGAGGACCGGGACCACCCCGGCCGCGATCGGCGCGGCGGCCCAGACCCAGGCCGGTCCCGGGGTCATCCGCCGCCCGGCAGTCCGGACCGCGACCGCGAACATCAGCAGGACGAACAGCGCCGACCACCAGAGCGAGCCGACCACCCAGGTGATCACCAGCGCGACGGCGGCCAGCTGCACCACCGCCCGCAGCCCGGCCCGCAGCACCGCGTGCCCGTGGCCGAGCAGCCCCCAGCCGGCCACCGCCACGGCGGCGGCGAGCAGGACGGCGGTGACCACCCCGAGCCCGGGGGTGACCGGCAGCAGTTGGTCGGCCGCCGACCGGGTCACGGTGGTCAGATCCAGCTGGTGAACCACATCCGGTCCTGCCAGGACGACATCGGGATCACCTCCGCCGTGTAGAGCGGGTAGAAGAACGCGAAGCAGCCCACGATCGCGAACACGATCAGCCCGGCCCCGGCCGCGCCGATCCGGCGCCGCCGCGGCGAGGAGCCCTCCGGGCCGAGCATGGCCCCGAGCATCTGGGCGACGGCGAGGCAGAGGAACGGCACCAGGACGACCATGTAGAAGGAGAAGACGGTCCGCTCCTGGTAGCGGAACCAGGGCAGGTAGACGCCGGCGACGGCGCAGAGCACCGCGCCCGAGCGCCAGTCCCGGCGGAAGAACCAGCGCCAGAGCAGGTAGGCCAGGGCGAAGCAGGCCGTCCACCAGAGCAGCGGGGTGCCGAGGCCGAGGATCTGCGCGGCGCAGCCGCCGGAGGCGGTGCACCCCTGCTGCCCGGTCGGCACCTGCTCCCAGTACATGGAGACCGGGCGGCCCTGGACCAGCCAGCTGAACGGGTTGGACTGGTAGGTGTGCGGGGTGCTCAGCCCGGTGTTGAAGTCGTACATCTGCGAGTGGTAGTGCCAGAGGCTGCGCAGCGGCGCGGGCACCCAGGTCATCGGCACCTGCGGCAGCGGGACGCCGAGGAAGCTCGCCGGGGAGAGCCCGGCTCGGTCGTCGGCCCACTGCCGGTCGTAGCCGCCGCCGGTGGCCAGCCAGCCGGCCCAGGCCCCGACGTAGACCACCAGGGCCGAGCCGGCCACCGCGAGCAGGGCGGGCGGCGCGTCCCGGCGCAGCATCGAGCGCCAGGGCCGGCGGGCGCCGGCCCAGCGGCGGCCGGACTGGTCCCACAGGACGGTGAGCAGGCCGAAGGCGACCAGCACCATGGCGCCGTTCCACTTGACCGCGGCGGCGGCGCCGATGAAGACGCCGGCGGCGATCCGCCAGGGCCGCCACCCGAGCCGGACGGTGTCGCCGCCGTGGCCGTCGCGGACGGCGGCGAGCCGGGCGCGGGTGCGGTCGCGGTCGATCAGCAGGCTGCCGAACGCGGCGAGCACGAAGAACATCTG
The DNA here is from genome assembly GCF_044747365.1 of Kitasatospora sp. NPDC090091. Classification (NCBI taxonomy): domain Bacteria; kingdom Bacillati; phylum Actinomycetota; class Actinomycetes; order Kitasatosporales; family Streptomycetaceae; genus Kitasatospora; species Kitasatospora sp. NPDC090091. The sequence continues at coordinate 51,809 of NZ_JBIVDY010000001.1, read as the reverse complement.
GACGCCGTCGAGCAGGCCGATCCGGCTCATCACCAGCTGGAGGCCGTCGACCGCCATCAGCAGGGCGGCGGTGCAGCCGAGCAGGGTGGAGCCGAAGAGCCGGCGGCCGATCCGGGCGAGCATCAGCACGGTGACGGTGCCGAGCAGGGCGGTCATGAACCGCCAGCCGAAGGGGTGCAGGCCAAAGGCCCACTCGCCGAGCGAGATCACCCACTTGCCGAGCGGCGGGTGGGCGATGAACTCGGGCGCGGAGGTGAGCGGGATCTGCTGCGGGACGGCGAGGATGTCGGCGTTGGCGCTGTCCGGCCAGGTGCCCTCGTAGCCCTGCCGGAGCAGCGACCAGGCGTCCTTGGGGTAGTACGTCTCGTCGAAGACGAAGGCGTTGGGGTAGCCGAGGTTCCAGAAGCGGAGCAGTCCGGCGAAGATCGCGACCCCGATCGGCCCGAGCCAGCCGGACCGGTCGGCCGCCCGGCGCAGCAGCCCCCGCGGAGCCGGTACGGGGGCTGCGGGGGCCGGGGGTGCGGGTGGGTGCGTGAGCGCCGCTTGCGTCATTGCCTCGCCGATTCGCCTGTCTCGCCTGTGCCGGCCGGGGCCGGGCGGTCAACAGCAACCGACACTATGTGCCGGTCGGCGGGAAACCAAGCGCGACGGGCGCCGACCAGGTGACCTGGTCGGCGCCCGTCGCACGGCCGTGCGGGGACTCGCACGGCGGCCGTCACGCGGCGGTCTGCAGCTCCCGGATCGGGAGGGTGCGGACCGGGGCCGGGACCGGCGCGTTGTCCTGGGCCGCGGTGAGGTACGGCCGCAGCCGCAGCGCCAGGGCGACGACCAGCAGGGTGGAGCCGGCCATCGCCGCCAGGTAGAGCGGCCAGGTGCCGGAGCCGACCAGCAGCACGCCGACGGCCGGGCCGACCGCGATCGCGATCTGCTTCACCAGGGCGTACCCGGCGTTGTAGGTGCCGAGCAGGCGGGCCGGGGCGAGGTCGGCGACGATCGGGCCCATGGTGGGGGCGAGCAGCGACTCGCCGACCCCGAACAGGGCGTAGATCGAGACGATCGCGACCGTGGCGGCCATGGTCTCGGTCCGGATCAGGCCGGCGACCAGGGCCATCGCCCAGGCGCCGAGCCAGACCACGCCGGCCGCGGCCATCGCGGTGGTGCGGCGGCGGCGCGCGGTGATCCGCACCATGAACATCTGCAGCACCACGATGGTCAGCGCGTTGGCACCGATGGCGATGCCCAGGGTGGAGGGCGCGGTGCCGACGGTGTCGGTGGCGAAGGCCGCGACGCCGGACTCGAACTGGCCGTAGCAGGTGAAGAAGATCAGGCCGGCGAGCACGCAGAGCCGCAGCATCGCCTTGTCGGCGACCAGGGCGCGCAGGCCCTGCGGGCCGTCCGCCTGCTCCTGGACCAGGACGGGGGCGGCGTTCGGGATCCGAGCGGTGCCGGTGACCAGGGCCAGGCCCAGGAAGGTCGCGGCCTCGATGGTGAACAGCCGGGTCAGGCTGGCCGGGTCGGCGACGTCGACGATCTGGCCGCCGACCAGCGCGCCGATGCCCATCCCCAGGTTGACCAGGGTGAACTGCAGCGCGAAGGCGTGCGAGCGGGTCGCCGCGGTCGAGCAGCGGACGATCATCGTGGCCAGCGCCGGCTGGCAGGTGGTGACACCCGCACCGAACAGGAAGGACGAGACCAGCAGGGCCGGGGTGCCGGCGGCGTGGCCGAAGGCGAACGCACCGGTGGCGGCCAGCGCGGCGCCGGCCAGCAGCACCGGGCGCGGGCCGTACCGGTCGATGCCGCGGCCGGTGAGCGGGAGCACGGCGAGCGCGGCCAGCGCGAAGACGGTGAACACCATCCCCGCGGCCAGCGAGCCCAGGCCGCGCACCTGGTCCACGTACACGAACATGTACGGCATCGTGAACCCGCTGCCGAACGCGCTCAGTGCGTTCCCGATCTGGACGCGGCGCAGCGGGCCCGCCCCGCGCGTCTGCTGCCTCTGCTGCTTCACCGTGCCGGCCACCGTGCACACCCCTTCACTGTTTCACTGGACACTCTTAAGACCAGAAGATTTAAGAGCTAAAGTCTTGCGAGATATAGTCTTAGCACCAGAAGAGTGAGGAGTCAAAGGCTTAAGGGGTGCACCCCGCGTGCGACACTGGTGCGCATGACTGCAGAGAAGCCCGCGCCGGCCACCGCCCGAGAGCTGGGCATCGCCGAGCAGGTGGCCGTCTACCAGCGGGAATTCCCCACCGTGGACCCGCAGGTGGAGACCATCGTGCAGACGCTCTCCCGGGTCGCCCGGCGGATGGGCGTCGCCTACGACCGGCAGCTGACTGTGCTCGGAATCACCTCCGCCGAGTGGGAGGTGCTCAAGGCCCTGGTGGTCGCCGGCAGCCCGTACCGGCTGGGTCCGGGCGAGCTGGCCAAGCGGCTCGGGCTCACCCCGGCGGCGATGACGCACCGGATCGACCGGATGGTCGCCGAGGATCTGGTGACCCGGGAGCGCGACGAGACCAACCGGGTCCGGGTGATCATCGAGCTGACCGAGAACGGCCGCGACAAGTGGCTGGAGTCGATGCGGATGGCCGCGGTCTTCGAGGAGGAGCTGCTCCAGGACCTCGCCGGCGAGGAGCGCGCCGTCCTCTCCCATCAGCTGGCCCGGATGCTGCGGCGGATCGAGGAGTCCCAGCCGGACGCCCTCGGGCGCACCGCGGACCTGGACTGACCGGGTGCCGTCCGGCCGCGACGAGGGCGGCGGCGGGACGGCGGAGCCCGGGAACGACGACGGTCCGGCCCGCCGGGGAGCAGCTCCCCGGCGGGCCGGACTCGTACGGTGCGAGGGTCCGTCAGGCCCTCATCGGATCGGTGCCGCGTCAGCAGGGGCCGTTGTCGGTCCAGACGCCCCACTGGCCGGTGGTGGTGGGGTCCTCGCCCTTGGTCCACCACTTGTTCGTGTAGTAGTGGCCCTTCCAGGAGACCTTGGTGCCGGCGGTCGCGTAGGTGGCGGCCGCGTCCCAGGCCGGGGCCCCGGCGCAGCCGGCCGGGGTGGTCGGCGGCGTGGTCGGCGGGGTCGTCGGAGGCGTGGTGGGCGGCGTCGTGGGCGGGGTGGTCGGCGGGGTCGTCGGAGGCGTGGTGGGCGGCGTGGTCGGGGCGGCCGGGCAGCCCGCGGCGGAGCCGTTGGTGGCCTCGACCATCTTGTCGAACAGCGCGGTCTTCGTGCCCAGGTCGTACAGCGAGAAGGCGAAGGAGCCGCCGAGGCCGTTGCAGTGGGCGTAGTCCACCTTGGCCTGGATCGAGCGGGCGTCCTCACCGCTCCAGAACGTGGTGCCGTCGTAGAAGTACGTGGTCTTCGCGGTGTCGTCCCAGAACGTCTTCGCCGGGTTGTCGACGAAGCCGGCCAGCTCCTTGTACATCTGGATGCCGGGCACGCTGCCGGACATCGAGGCGCCGGCGGCCGGGCCGGTGGCGGACTGGAAGAGGCCGTTGCGGCCGTTGTTCGGAACGCCGGTCCACCCGCGGTAGTAGAACGGGATGCCCACGTTGATCTTCTTGGCGGGGAAGCCGCCCGGGATGCCGTAGTCGGCGTCGCCGGCGGTGTAGGCCTTGATCGCGGCGTCGACCGAGTACTTGCCGTGGCCCGGCGCGGCCGGGGTCATCGGGTCGTCCGGACCGGAGTAGATCGGGGCCTGGTGGTTGGTCGGGCCCTTCGCGTCCCACGCACCGTGCATGTCGTAGGTCATGATGTCCAGGAACGTCAGGTACTGGCCGATCTTGTCGGTCTCGACGTTCCGGATCTTGTCCTGGCCGGCGCCGACCGCCGCCGCGGTGGCGTAGGTCTTGCCGTCGGCCTTGCCCTGGGCGTCGAGCTGCTCGCGCAGCTCCTTCAGCAGCAGGGTGAAGTTCTGCTTGTCGTTCGGGCTGGAGAGGTTGCCGGTGTGGCCGCCGCCGCCCGGGTACTCCCAGTCGATGTCGATGCCGTCGAAGACGCCGGCCGCCGAGCCCGGGCCGCCGTAGCCGGCGTCGCTCGGCAGGTTGCCCTTGATGAACATGTCGATGCAGGACGAGACCAGGTGCTTGCGCGAGGCGTCCGTGGCGGCCGCCGCCGAGAAGTACTTGGAGTAGGTCCAACCGCCCAGCGAGATCAGGATCTTGAGGTTGGGGTTCTTCGCCTTCAGCTTCTTGAGCTGGTTGAAGTTGCCGGCGATCGGCTGGCCCCAGACGTCGCCGACGCCGTCCACCGCGATGTCCGGGCCGAAGCTCTTCTGGTAGTCCGCGAAGGCGTCGCCCGCGCCGTCGCCGGCGTTCGGGTTGTTGTCGTCCTGGTTGGCGGCCTTGGTGGCCTCGAAACAGCCCAGGTCGGTCGGGTGGATGTTGGCGAACGAGTAGATCAGGTAGTCCAGCTTCCCGGCCACGCCGGTGTCCTGGATCGTCTTGGGGTAGTACGCGTTCGCATAGATCGACCACTGGTCGAAGTAGGCCACCTTGATGCCGCCGCTGGTGGCGGGCGCGCCGGTGGAGTTGGTGACGGCCGCGTTGGCCGCGGCGCCGCCGCCGAGGGCGAGGCCCGCGCCCAGCAGCAGGGAGGCGGTGGTCCCGGCCGCGAGGGCGGCCAGGCTCTTCGGGCGCCGGCGGCGGCCGGGCTCCGGGGCCGGGCTGCCGGCCCTTTCGATGCGCGAACGGAGCATGGGTGCGTGACTCCTGGTCTGTGGGGGATTCCGTCGGCGCTGGGGGACACGTACGGGGTGGGGCCGCACGACCAGGACATGACAGAACGGGGGAGGGAATCGAGCGGGAACATGCCTTGACGGACACCGGGATATGCCGAACCGGCGCCAGCGGCGGACCGCTGACGCCGGTTCAGGGGCTCCCTGCACCTGGGCACTAAAATGGACTAGACCAACTACCCCGTCAAGGGGGGCCGGTGAGCCTTGAGCCGCCCTTAAGGTTGGCCCCCTCCCCCGGCACCCCCGCCGACCTGCGGCCCGGTACGGCGCCGGGTCCGGTACCGCGCCGGCTCAGAACCGCTCCGACCGGAACCGCGCCCCTGGTTCAGTACCGGACGGCGTTGGCCACCTGCGCCTTGACCGTGCCGGTGAGGTCGCGGTTGCTGGTCGCGGTGGCCTGGGCGCTCTGCCCGGCGGCCACGTCCGGAACGGTCACCGCCGTCGCGTCCAGCACGTTGCCGGAGCCGTCGGTGAAGTTGACCTGGATCACGTACCGGTTGGACTGCTGCCCGCTGTTCTTCACGGTGAGCGGCACCGAGGCCTTGCCGTCCGAGCCGATCGTCACCGCGCCGGTGGTGACGTCACTCTTGGCGTCCAGCCCGCCCTTGATGCTCGCGATCGCCGACGAGGCCGCCGCCTCGGCCGACGCAGCGGCGGACGCGGCTGCCGTGGAGAGCCCGCTCGCCACCGAGGAGGCCGCCGAGGCTGCGGCGGAGGCGGCCGCGGACGCCGCGGCGGAGAGACCGGACTCCACCGCGCCGGCGACCGAGGAGACGGCGCTGCTCGCCTTGCCGTCCGAGGAACAGCCCGCCAGCGCCGCGCCGCCGAGCACGGCGGCGGCCAGCACGCCGGCCACGGCGCGCCGCGGGCGGCGGACCACCGGGGCGGTCACGTCGGCGACGGTGGTGCGGGTGGGGCGGGTCGCCCCGGTCAACGACTGGCGGTCCGGCTGGCGGTCCATCGGGTCCTCGATTCTGCCCGGCGCCGGGGGTGCCCGGCACGCCTCCCGGCCCACCCTCGGGCGCCCCGGCCGGCGCCGCCAGCAGGGCGGCGCATCCGGGTGAGGCGGCCCGCGGGGCGGCGCATCGGGCCGGCCGCGGACGTGCGGGAGGCCCCGGAGCGAGCCGGGGCCTCCCGTCGCCGGGGCGGGGTCAGGACAGCCCGGAGCCCTCCTGCGACTCCGACTCCACGACGGCCCGTTCCTCCTGCAGCCGCACCACGTGCCGGCGGCGGGCCACCACGCCGCAGGCGCCGGCCGCGCTGGCGACGAAGGCCAGCACACCCACCCAGGGGCGGTCGAAGGCGTGCCCGCTCCAGTGGTCCAGCGAGTACCGTCCCGGACCGGCCAGGCCCAGCGCCAGGCCGGTCGCCCCCAGGAAGGCCGGGTACTCGTAGCCCCCGGAGGTCATGAAGAAGCCCGCCGGGGCGTGCACCGCGACGGCGCCGGCCATGGTGCCGGCCACCACCGCGCCGGCCGCCGGCGTGGCCAGCCCGGCCACCAGCAGCGCGCCGCCGCCCGCCTCGCCGAGGCCCGCCGCGAGGGCGCTCCGGCGCCCCGGATGGAAGCCCATGTGCTCCATCGCCTCGGCGGTCGCATCGAGGCCGCCGCCCCCGAACCAGCCGAACAGCTTCTGCGTGCCGTGCGCGATCAGCACCCCGCCGACGGCGCTGCGCAGGGCCAGCAGGCCCAGGTCCTTACGGTTCAGACACATGTCGAATCCTCGTTCCAGCGGAGGGTGATCCGGCTTCCATAGCAGCCGAAAGGGCGCGCCGACTCGACTCGGGACCGCCATCCGGGCGAACATCGAGTCGTCGAGGAATACCGCCGCGCCCAGGAAGCGAGCCGATGAGCGTCACCCGGCCCGAACCGCCCGTCTACGTCCTGGACGGCAGCGGGGTCACCGACCGCGCCGCCTTCTACGCCGCCCTCGGCGCCGCGCTGAACGGCCCCGGCGGCTACTACGGCTCCAACCTCGACGCCCTGGCCGACTGCCTGCACGGCGGCTTCGGCCCCACGCCCCCGTTCACCCTGGTCTGGGAGGACGCCGGGACGGCGCGGCGGCACCTGACCGGCACCGTCGTCATCGGCGAGCGGCGGCTCGACTACTTCGACGCGATCCTGGCCACCTTGCGCTCCGAGGGCGTGGCAGTCCAGCTCCGATGATCATCCCGGCCATTCTTGGCACATGTTCGTCTTCAACCTGAGCAGCGCCTTCATCGCCTTCTTCGCCGTGGTGGGACCGCCGAAGGTCCTGCTCTCCTTCGCCCGGCTGGCGGGCACCCGCACCACCCGGGAGCTGCGCCGGCTGGCGGCCTGGTCCACCGTGATCTCGGCGGTGATCGGGCTGGTGCTCAGCTACACCGCCGACGCCGTCACCTCGCTGTTCCACATCAGCGACCAGTCGCTCCAGCTGGCCGGCGGCGTGATCTTCTTCATCTACGCCGTCGCGCTGGTCCTGGGCATCCACCTCGGCGCCGGCGGCGACGAGGAGGACGAGCACCTGCGCAACCCGATGGTGGACGGCATCCGCGAACTGCTGCTGCCCTACATCGCCAGCCCGCTGGCGATCAGCGCGGTGCTGGTGGCCTCGCTCGCCAAGGACGACTGGGGCTGGCGGACCACCGTCGTGGGCGCCTACGTCTCGGTCGTGGTGATCAACTACTTCTGCGTGGCGGCGCTCGCACCGCTGATGCAGCGCACCCACCGCACCTCGCTGGAGGTGCTCTCCCGGCTCCTCGGCCTGCTGCTCGCGGCGGTCGGCGTCGAGCTCTTCATGAACGGCCTGGCCGGACTCGGCGTCTCCATCGCCGAGGGCCACTGAACGCGGGCCACTGAGCGGGCGCCGCACCCGGCGGGGTCTACGGCGCGACCACCGGGCGCCAGGGCACCGGGCTGGAGAGGATCATGGAACTGGCCGGCTGCCCGTGGGCGCCGAGCCGGTCGATCAGCGCCTCGAAGTCCGCCATCGCGGGCACCGCGACCAGCAGGATGCAGCAGGCCCCGCCGGTCACCCGGTGCAGCTGAAGCACCTCCGGCCAGGTCGCCACCTCGGGATCGCGCAGCACGCAGCGCGGCCCGTAGCACTGGAGCTGGACCAGAGCGGTGATCGGTAGCCCGGCCCGGGCGGGGTCGACGTGCGCGTGGTAGCCGGCGATCACCCCGTCGGCCTCCAGACGGCGCACCCGCTCGGCGACGGCGGGTGCGGAGAGGCTCACCCGGCGGGAGAGTTCGTTGTACGAGAGCCGGGCGTCGGCCTGCAGCTCGGCCAGCAGGCGGCGGTCGACGGCATCCATGGCGACTCCCGGAAGGTCTGGTCCGGCCGGCACCCCGGCCGGCCGTTTCGGTGCAGGTCCGCGGGCTGCGGAGGCCGTCGGAGCGGCCGTCCGGCGGCGATTTCACGATCGTAAAGCCGATCGGCCCGAAGACCTCGCGAACGACAGGTACAGGCGCGGTTGCCGTGCCCGGAACCCATTCAAGAGCAGGCCGTGACCGCCGCACAATGGGGCCCCCGCAAGGGACGGGGTCATCAGGAGGGATCGGGATGGGGCACGACTCGGTGGAGACACCCAACCTGTCGTTCGTTCGGGGCGGCGAGCCGGGTCACGGCACGCCGTACGCGCGCTACGCCCGGCTCACGGAGCTGCACAGCCTGCAGAACCCGCGCAGCAAGGTGCCGGCCGAGCTGTCGTTCATCGTCACCACCCAGGTGATGGAGCTGCTCTTCGGCCTGCTGCGGCACGAGTGGACACTGGCCCAGCAGGCGCTGCGCGAGGACGACCTGCCGGCGGCGCTGGCCGCACTGCGCCGGGGCACCCACGCCCAGGACGTCCTGGTGGAGTCCTGGGACCTGCTGGCGACCATGACGCCGCAGGAGTTCAATGCCTTCCGGTCGGTCTTCGGCGAGGCCTCGGGCTTCCAGTCCTCGGCCTTCCTGCACCTGGAGTTCCTGCTCGGCAACAAGAACGCCGCGCTGCTGCGGATGTACGACGAGGTGCCGGAGACGCGCGCCGAGCTGACCGAGGCGCTGCGCTCCGCCAGCCTGTACGACGACGCGCTGGCCCTGCTGGCCCGGCGCGGGCTCGCCGTGCCGCACGAGCCCTCCGAGCAGCGCCACCGGACCGACCCGGCGGTGGAGGCGGCCTGGCGCCGGGTCTACGCCGACCCGGACCTCGCCTCCCTCCAGCCGCTCGCCGAGGCGCTGCTGGACGTCGCCGAGCGGGTGACCCGCTGGCGCCAGCGCCACCTGGCGGCGGTCCGGCGGGCGATGGGCGCCAAGCCCGGTTCGGGCGGCTCCAGCGGCCTGAGCTGGCTGCGCAAGGCTGCCGAGCAGGACGTCTTCCCCGAGCTGTGGTCCGTCCGGGACGAGATGTGAGCGAGCTGTGAGCGAGAGAGTGGGCAAGAAGGTGGGCATGATCACGCGCGAGGAGTGCGCGGCGCTGGACGCCGTCGACCCGCTGGCGGCGTTCCGCAAGGAGTTCGCCCTGCCGGACGGTGTCGTCTACCTGGACGGGAACTCGCTCGGCGCGCTGCCGGCCCGCACCCCCGGCCGGGTGCGGCAGGTGGTCGAGGAGGAGTGGGGCCGCGAGCTGATCCGCAGCTGGAACGAGGCCGGCTGGTTCGAGCAGCCGTACCGGCTGGGCCGGCGGATCGCACCGCTGATCGGGGCCGAGCCGGAGGAGGTGGTGGTCTGCGACACCACCTCGGTCAACCTGTTCAAGGTGCTGACCGCCGCACTGCGGCTGCGCCCCGGCCGCCGGACGGTGCTCGGCGACGGCGCGGCCTTCCCCACCGACCTGTACATCGCCGAGGGCGTGACCGCGCTGTTCGAGGGCGCACGCAGCGTCCTGGTCACGCCGGAGGAGCTGGACCGGCACCTGGACGGGGACGTCGCCGTGGTCGTCCTCTCGCACGTGGACTACCGCACCGGCGAGCTGCTGGACATGCCCGGCATCACCGCCCGGGTGCAGGCCGCGGGCGCGCTGATGATCTGGGACGTCTGCCACTCGGTGGGCGCGCTCCCGGTCGGACTCGGCGCGGCCGGCGCGGACTTCGCCGTCGGCTGCACGTACAAGTACCTGAACGGCGGCCCCGGCTCGCCGGCCTTCCTCTACGTGGCCGGCCGGCACCTGGACGCCGGGCCGCAGCAGCCGCTGAGCGGCTGGTTCGGGCACGCCCGCCCGTTCGCCTTCGAGCCCGGCTACGACGCGAAGGACGGCATCGGCCGCTTCCTCACCAGCTCGCCCTCGCTGCTCGGCCAGGCCGCCCTGGAGTCCTCGCTGGACATCTGGGAGCGGGCCGACCTCACCGCGGTGCGGGCCAAGAGCCTGGCCCTGACCGACCTGTTCATCACCCTGGTGGAGGGCCTGGACGGGATCGAGGTGGCCACCCCGCGCGAGCACGCCCGGCGCGGCAGCCAGGTGGCCCTGCGGCACGCCGACGGCTACCCGGTGGTGCAGGCGCTGATCGAGCGCGGGGTGATCGGGGACTTCCGCGCCCCGGACCTCATGCGGTTCGGCTTCACCCCGCTCTACCTCTCCCGCACCGACGTCTGGGACGCCGCACAGCAGCTGGCCGAGGTGCTGGAGAGCGGCGAGTGGCGCGAGGAGCGCTTCTCCCGCCGCGGCGAGGTGACCTGAGGCACGGGCGTCTGCGAAGGCCCGGGAGGCCACCGGCCCGACGGCGGAGTGTCCGCCGTCGGGCCGGTGGCCTCCCGGCCGTTTCGCGGCTGTCTCGTGCTCGTCCTGCGGCCGCATCGTGCTCGCCTCACGGCCGCCTCCCGGTGATCTCCCCCACACCTCCCGTCCACGGCGGTTCACCGCAACGAGCCTGGGCAGCATCATCCATGACATGTCGTCAGACCATAGGAGGGATGCATGGACCTGGAACTCGGACCGCTGAAGCCCGAGCCGGTCGAACTGATCGTCGGCCTGGCCTGCTTCTTCCTGATGATCTGGCTGCTCGGGCGGAAGGTCCTGCCGCGGATCGAGCGGGTGCAGGCCGAGCGACGGGACGCCACCGAGGGGCGGCTGGAGCGCGCGGAGGAGCTCAACGCCGAGGCCGACCGGACGTACGAGGCCTACCGCAAGGTGCTGGCGGACGCCCGGCACGAGGCCGCGCTGATCCGGCAGGAGGCCGCCGAGCAGGGCGCGGCGCTCATCGCGGCCGCCCGCGAGGAGGGCCTCCGGGAGCGCGACCGGCTGGTCTCCGAGGCGCACGCGCAGATATCCGTGGACCAGGCGCTCGCCGCCGTCACGCTCCGGCACGACGTGGGCGAGCTGGCCGTCGAGCTGGCGGGGCGGGTGGTCGGCGAGTCGGTGTCGGCCGTGGCCGCCGAGCGCGCGACGGTGGCGCGCTTCTTCGACGAGCACTGAGGTACGCGCCGGACGGCCCCTCGCCCATCCTGGGCGGGGGGCCGTCCGGTGTTGCGCGCTACCGGCCCTCAGCTGTGGCGGCCGCGGCGGCGGGCGGCCAGGACGCCGAGTCCGCCGAGGGCCAGCAGGCCGGCGCCGGCCAGGCCGAGGACGACCGGGGCGTTGCCCCCACCGGTCGACGGCAGTTCAGCGCCGCCGGTCGGCGAACCGCTGGTCGGCCGGTGGCTGGTGGGGCGGTGGCTGGTCGGGTGCGTGGTCGCGCCGGTCGGCGAGGCGCTCGACGAGCCGGACCCCGTCCGGGTCGGGCTCGGGGAGGTCGGCCTGGGGGACGTCGGCTTCGGCGACGTGGTGGTCGGCTTCGGGGAGGTGGTGGTCGAGGTCGGGCTCGGACTCGACGAGGTCGGGGAGGGGGCCGGCGAGGTCGGCGACGGGCTCGGCGTCGCGGTGCAGTCCGGCAGGTCCCCGTCGAAGGGGAAGCTGTGGATCTCGTAGCCGCCGCTGCCGGTCTGGACGAGGTTGCCCGCCAGGTAGACCCGGCCGTTCACGCCGGGCATCGCGATGGTGGTGGTCGAGGCCGGGTTGCCGGCCATCACGGAGCCCTGGAACTGCGCACCGCCCAGCAGCCGCGCCGTGGTGGCGGTGGGGAAGTTCCACAGCAGCCCGGGGCGCAGCTCGGTGATCCGGTCCCCCGGCAGGCCGGTGCCGGTGTAGGTGTTGATGATCGCGTCGTCCGGGAGGACGTTGACCACCACGGTGGCGCCGTCCGGGATGCCGGTGAAGACCAGGCCGATCTGCCGGGTCGCCGAGCCGAGGTTCCGGTCGACGTTGAAGACCTGCCGCTTGCTGCGCCCGTCGCCGGCGAAGGTCGCCTCGCTGTTCGTCACGGTGACGGTGCCGGTGGCGGTCGCACGGCCGGCGCAGGTGGAGATCTCCTCGATCCGGGTCCGCAGCCCCCGGAAGGGTGCGGCGGCGTACGCGTCCTTGATCGCCTGCCCGGTGGGGTCGATGTTGACCGTGCCGGTGAGGTCGCCCGCGTGGCGAAGGTTGCCGAAGACCCGGTGCGCGGCGTCGCTGCCGCCGATGAGGATCCGGTTGCCGGACTTCACGTCCACGTCGCCGCCGACGGTGACGAAGTCGCTCCCCTCGGGCGGCACCACGCGCGAACCGACGCCCACCACACCCATGTTGAAGGCGCCACCGCCCTGGCTCCTGTCCACGGTGAGGTCGCCGAGGGTGACGATCCTGCCCTCCGCCTCGGCGGCCCGGCCGGTGACCGTGTAGTCGCCGCCGGTGAAGACGTTGATCGTGGCGTCCCGCCCGGCGAAGTCGCCGTTGTGCGGGGGCGTCGGCCAGGTGGCCGGGCAGTCGGGCCCGGTGCAGGCGCCCAGCGGCGGCGCCAGCGGAGCGGCCGAACCGGCCGTCAGCACGGCGGCCATCGGCAGTGCGGCGACCGCGGTCGCCACGCCGATCCGGACGGCGCGGCGTCGCCGGACCGCGACCGGCCCCCTGGTGGCGGTTGTCCTGTGTCCCGGCGTACCGGTGCTGCCCTGACCCATCGAAACGTCCTCCGCACCGCGAAGGGGGCAGGCCGTACCGACCTGCCCCGCAGTTCACTTGATACCTGATCAATTCCGGCGGACTCATGACACAAGTCACGAAATCGGACGAAACATACCCTACGGACCATCAGCACCGATCCGGCAATCATCCGGACGGGCCAACGCGCCCGGCGCCTCCGCATCCGGTTAGGTTGGGGACATGACTTCCGAGGACCAGGACCCGCACGCCCCGATCGCCGCCGTGTCGGCCAGCGCGGACGTGCTGCGGCACCCCGAGGCCGGCGAGCACCTGCTCACCGCGGTCGAGCGCGAGCGCGCCGCGCGGTTCCGGCAGGAGTCCGGCCGGGTGGACTTCACGGCCGCGCACATCCTGGTCCGGCTCTGCGCCGCCCGCCTGCTCGGCGTGCCGGCCGACACGATCACGCTGGCCCAGTACTGCCCGGACTGCGGCAAGGCCGACCACGGCCGCCCCTACCTCCCGGACCACCCGGACGTCCACGTGAGCCTCTCGCACACCCACGGCGTGGTCGCGGCCGCCGCCGGCCACCACCCGGTCGGCGTCGACGTCGAGCTGACGGCGCGCAGCGGCTCGCTCCTCCAGGTCGCCGGCCGGGTGCTCGCCCCGGCGGAGCTGCAACAGGTGGAGGCGCACCCGGAGCCGGGCCGGGCGTTCCTGCGGCAGTGGGTGCGCAAGGAGTCGCTGATCAAGCTCGGGCGGACCAGCCTGGACGGGCTCGCCGAGGTCGACCTCTCCGCGCTGCCGCTGGACGTCCCGCCGGGCCGGCCGCTGCGCAGCCGCTACCAGGACCTCCACCTGGTCGACTGGACCGACCCCGTCCGGGGCGCGGTGATCTGCGCGGCGAGCACCGCGGCCCCGCGCATCGTGGTGCTGGCGTCCGAGGCCGGCTGAGGCCGCGGGGCCACCGGGCTCCCGGCCGCCCCCGGGCCGGCTCCGGGCCGCCGACCCGCGCGGACGACCTCCGGATAAGCGGTGTTAGCGTGCGTGCTCGGGGTCGGAACCGCACGCCCCGGCTGCCCGTGCCACCTCACCGGCGCGCAGCCCCCGTTGGATCAAGGGGTGTCCCCGCCATGGCCAAGTTCCTGCTGAGCCTGCACGTCCTCGCCTCGGTGCTGTTCATCGGCCCCGTCGCGGTGGCCGTCAGCATGTTCCCGCGGAAGGCCCGGGCCGCACTGGCCGGCGGGCCGGACCGGGCGGCCGACGCGGGAATCCTGCGCACGCTGCACCGGATCACCCAGGTCTACGCACTGCTGGGGATAGCCGTCCCGGTGATGGGCATCGGCGTCGCCCAGGTGATGGACGTGCTCGGACAGTCCTGGCTGATCGTCTCGATGGTGCTCACCGCGCTCGCGGGCCTCTCGCTGCTGCTCTTCGTCCTGCCCGCGCAGCAGGCCGCGGCGGACGCGCTCGACCTCGACGCCGACGCGGCGGAGCACGGCAAGGCCGTCCAGGGCCTCAAGCTGCTGCCGATGACGGCCGGGGTGTTCAACCTGCTCTGGGCCGTGGTCGTAGTTCTGATGATCATCCGACCCGGATCCACTACCGGAGTCTGATCCACGGCGGCTAGCGTGCCCGGTATGACGAGGACGACGGGCTCGGCGGGGACACCGGACAGGGCCGGGGCGGCCACCGCTCCGGCGGGCGGCGACACCGCCGCCGGTGTGGGGGCGCTGCTGCGCGGCTGGCGCGAACGGCGACAGCTCAGCCAGCTCCAACTCGCGCTCCGGGCCGACTCGTCGGCCCGGCACATCAGCTTCGTCGAGACCGGGCGCTCCCGGCCGAGCCAGGAGATGGTGCTGCGCCTCGCCGAGCACCTGGACGTCCCGGTGCGCGAACGCAACACGCTGCTGCTCGCCGCCGGCTACGCCCCGAAGTACGGGGAGACGCCGCTGGACGACCCGGCGATGGAGTCGCTGCGCAGCGGAGTGGAACGCCTGCTGCTCGCGCACGACCCGTACCCCGCGATCGTGGTGGACGGCACCTACCGGGTGCTCGCCACCAATCGGAGCATCGCCGTCCTGCTCGCCGGGGTGGCCCCGCACCTGCTGGAGCAGCCGCTCAACGCGATGCGGATCACCCTCCACCCGGAGGGCCTCGCCCCGCGGATCGTCAACCTGCGCCAGTGGCGGCGCCACCTGCTGGAGCAGATGGAGCGCCAGATCGCGCTGGTCCGCTCCGAGCCGCTGCGGGCGCTCTACGACGAGGTCAGCGCCTACCCGCTGCCCGCGAACCCGGCGATGGAGGACGTCAGCGAGGACGCCACCGAGCTGTTCCCCTTCGCGCTGCCGATGCGGGTCGCGCACGAGGGGCGGGTGCTGTCCTTCCTGTCCACCATCGCCACCTTCAACACGCCGCTGGACGTGACGGTCTCCGAGCTGGCGATGGAGACGTTCCTCCCGGCCGACCCGGAGACGGTCGCCTTCCTTCAGGGGACGGTGGCCGCCGCCGGCTGAGCCCCGACGAACGGGGCCGGGCCCTTCAGCGCCCGGCCTCCCGGACCTTGCGCAGCGCCGCGAACTGCAGGACGGCGAAGCCCAGCACGGTCGCGGCCTGCAGCGGGATCCAGACCAGGCCCGCGGTGGTCGGCTCCAGCCAGAGCTCCATCGCCACCAGGCTGAGCACCGGCCAGACGAGGTTGGCGTCGATCACCGCCCGGACGGCGAGCACCGGCGGCTGCCGCCGGGAGGCCAGAACGCCGACGGCGAGGCCGTAGACCAGCAGGAAGGCGCCGATGTCGACCAACGTGGCAGTGGCCGCACCGAGCAGGTCGCCGAGCGGGCCGGCGAGGGCGAGGTAGGCGAGGCCGTTGCCGCCGGTGACCACGGCGTCCAGGGCGAGCAGACGGCGCAGGGTGGTCAGCCGGGCGGCGGGGGCGGCGGTACGGGCGGCGGCGACGGTGTTCGCGGACATGGCGGATCAGCCTCCGGGAGGTCGACGGGGTGGGTGGGGAGGCGGTCCCGGGCGCTCGTTCGCTCTCCCGGACCGGATGACTCCACCCTGCCCGGCGCCGTGCGGGGCGTCGATTACCCCCGAGGTAATCGTCGGTCGCCGAGCCGGTGTCATCGGTGCCCCGCGTGCCCCGCGTGCCCCGTAGGCCCCACGTGCCCTGCGAACCCCGTGTGCCCGGACGGCGCCGGCTCAGCGCGCGGCGGCCCGACCGCCCCGGGGGCTCGCCGCGTTCGCCGCACCGGCGGCGTTCAACAGGATGCCCGCCCGCTTGACGGCCCGTCCGACGATCGCCGTCTCGGCCCGGGTGATGCCGAGCGGGCCGAGCGTCCCGGTGACGAAGCGGTAGAGGCCGCCGTGGTCCGCGCAGAACACGGTGGCCATCAGGTTGGCCGGGCCGCTGGTCGCGAACACCCCGTGCACCTGGGGGTGGCCGGCCAGCGCCGTGCCGACCTCGGCGAGCCGGCCCGGGGGCACGTCGAGCCAGAGGTTGGCGTCCACGGCCATGCCCAGCAGGCGCGGGTCGATCGTGGTGTGGGTGCGCAGCAGCCCGCCCTCGGCCAGCCGGTGCAGCCGGCGGCGGACGGTCGACTCCGGCGCGCCGACCGCCGCAGCGAGCGCGGCGTGGGACTGTCGGGCGTCGGTGCCGAGCCGCGCCAGCAGGGCGCGGTCGAGCGCGTCGAGCGGCGTCTCCCCCGCCGCCGGCCGCGGCACGGACGGCGGCGCCAGGGCGGCCGTCTCGGCCTCGTCCAGGTGGCCGGCCCGCCACTGGCCGGCGTCGGCGTAGGCGTGCAGCACGGCGTGGGTGGTGGTCTCGGTGACCGCCGCCGTGGCGGGCAGCTGCCCGTACAGCAGCCGGTCCCGGGAGCCGGCGTCGCTGAGCACCACCGCGCCGACCTCCTGGCCGCCGAGCATCACGTCCACGAACGGGACGTCCGAGCGGTCGGCCAGGGCCCGGGCGATCATGTCGACCTTGCCGCGGAGCACCCGGACCCGCAGCAGCAGCGCACCGACCGCCGCGTCCTCGACGTCGGGCATCCGGACCACCCGCAGCAGCCCGGACTGCTGGAGCCGGGTGAGGCGGCGGGTGACCGTGCGGGCGGAGACGCCGAGCACCTCGGCGATCCGGCCGGTCTCGGCGCGGCCGTCGACCTGGAGCGCGCAGACCAGCCGGCGGTCCAGCGTGTCCAGCACGGTGTCCGGATCGGCTGCTGAGAGGTCCATGATGTCCGATCTCCGTCGTCCGGCCCGGTTCGAGCGTCCTGTTCGGCAGCCCTGACGGTACTCCTTGTCCTGGCCGGCGGGGAGGTCCCGCTCGGCCCGGGGAACCGAGGAAGGGAGTCGGCGATGAACGACGAGGTCCGGGAGCTCAGGGAGCTGCTGCCGGGTGTCGAGGCGGCGGTCCGGGCGGTGGGCGCCCGGCTGGCGGCGGTGCGCCCGGCCGAGCCGATCCCCGGGCGGACGGCGGCGGAGGCGATGGCGCACTTCGCCGAACTGGACGGCCCGGCCGCCGCCGAGCTGCAGGCCCGGCTGTCCGAACTCCGGCCGGGGGCGGGCCGGGTGACGGACGAACTGGAGGGCGCGGTGCCGGCGGAGGGCGAGTGGTGGCTCTGCGACGCCACCGACGGCGCCGTGCAGTACCTGCTCGGGCAGCAGCAGTGGGCGGTCACCGCCACCCTGGTCCGGGACGGGGCCGCGGTGCTGGCCGTGGTGCACGCGCCGCAGCTCGGCGGGCGGACCTACCGCGCGGTGCGGGGCGGCGGGGCGGAGCTGGACGGGCGGCCCGTCACGCCGCCGGAGCGGGAGCTCGCGGTGGCCGTCGCCGGGACCAGCCAGCCGCCGCTGGTCGCCGCGGACGGGCCGGCGCTGCGCCGCGCCGGTGCCTCACTGACGGCGGTGCTGGCCGAGGTGCTGGCGGTGCGCAACCTCGGGCCGACCGCGCTGCAGGTGGCCCAGGTGGGATCCGGGCACCTGACGCTGTTCTGGGAGTACGGGGCGGACGCGGTCAACCTGCTGCCGGGCGCGCTGATCGCCGCCGAGGCGGGGGCGGCGGTGACGGACGCCGCCGGGGCGGCCTGGTCGGCCGCCTCCGACAGCTTCCTCGCCGCCCCGCCCGGGCTGCACGGGGAGGTGCTCCGGGTGCTCGCCACCGTGGCGTGAGCCCCGGTGGGGCCGGGGCCGGGGCGGCCGGGGACGGGGCGGCCGGGGACGGGGCGGCCGGGGACGGGCCCGGCTGCCCCGTCACCCGACCGCGCCGCCGGAGACGCCGGGCCCGCCCGTCAGCCGGCCGGATGCCCGGGCAGCCCGAACAGCCGGGCCGCGTTGTCGTGGCAGACCGCCCGCAGCCACTCCTCCCCCAGCCCCAGCCGCTCCAGCGCCTCCAGCTGGTGCCGGTACCGGTACGGGATGTTGGGGAAGTCGCTGCCGAGCAGGATCCGCTCCCGGAGCCCGGCCAGCCGCGGCAGTTCGGCGGGCGGGAACGGCGTGTCACGCTCGGCGAAGTCGGTGAAGGCGATGGTGGTGTCGAGCCGGACCTCCGGGTACCGCTCGGCGAGGTCGAGGAAGTCGGTGTACTCCGGCATCCCCAGATGGGCCACCACCAGCCGCAGCCGCGGGTGCCGGGCGAGCACCTCGCCGATCGGCCCCGCGCCGGTGAACTTGCCCGGGGCGGGACCCGAGCCGCAGTGTGTGACCACCGGTGTGCCGGTCTCGGCCAGCAGGCCCCAGACCTCGTCGAGCAGCCGGTCCGCCGGGTCGTACCCGCCGACCTGGAGGTGCGCCTTGAACACCCGGGCGCCGTCCGCGAGCGCCCGCGCCACGTACCCGGGCGCGCCGGGCTCCGGGAAGAAGGTGGCGGTGTGCAGGCAGTCCGGGGTGCGGGCGGCGAAGCCGGCGGCCCAGCCGTTGAGCCAGTCGGCCATGCCGGGCTTGTGCGGGTAGAGCATGGAGGTGAACGCCCGGACGCCGAAGTCCCTCAGCCGGGCGACCCGTTCGTCCTCGGCCTCGCGGTAGGTGATCGGCCACGGCCGGTCCACCAGCGGGCCGGCGGCGTCGAAGTACGCCCACACCTTGTCCAGGACGTTCTGCGGCATGAAGTGGGTGTGCACGTCGATCAGGCCGGGGAGGCCGAGGCCCTGCCAGAAGGCCCGGACCTCGGCCGCCTCCGCGGCGTCTCCCTGCCCGGCGGCGTCGGCCTGACCGGCCGCCCGCTGCCCGGTGGCGTCCTGGTGCGCGCCGCTCATGCGGGCACCGGGCGGGCACGGTCGATGATCGCCCCGGCGTCCACGCCCGCGGGCAGCGTGCCGAAGGCGGCGCCGTGGTCGCCGCCGAGGCGGGAGGCGCAGAAGGCGTCGGCCACCGCCGGGTCGCCGTGGCGCACCAGCAGCGACCCCTGGAAGACCAGCGCCATCGACTCGACCAGCCGGCGGGTGCGGAACTCCAGCTCGCCCGGGTCGGCGAGCTGCTTGCGCAGGTCGGCCACGGCCGCGTCGAGCCGGCGGTCCGCGCCGGCCGCCGCGTCCACTTCGCCGAGGAAGGCCTCGACGGTCTCCGGGCGCCTGGCCATGGCGCGCAGCGCGTCCAGGGCGGCGACGTTGCCGGAGCCCTCCCAGATCGAGACCAGCGGCGCCTCCCGGTAGAGCCGGGGCATGCCGGACTCCTCGACGTACCCGTTGCCGCCGAGGCACTCCAGCGCCTCGGCGGCGTGCGCCGGACCGCGCTTGCAGACCCAGTACTTGCTCACCGCCAGCCCGAGCCGCCGGACCAGCGTCTCGGTCTCGTCCCCGGCCAGCGCGCCGTCGGTGGCCTGGGCGAGGCGCATCGCGACCGTGGTGGCCGCCTCCGACTCGACGACCAGGTCGGCGAGCACGTTGCGCATCAGCGGCTGGTCGACCAGCGCCCGGCCGAACGCCTGGCGGTGGAGCGCGTGGTGCACCGCGCGGGTGGCCCCCAGACGCATGCCGGAGGCGGCGCCGACGGTGCAGTCGAGCCGGGTCATGTTGACCATCTCGATGATGGTCGGCACGCCGCGCCCCTCCTCGCCGACCAGCCAGCCGACCGCGCCGTCGTACTCGATCTCGGCGGAGGCGTTGGACTTGTTGCCCAGCTTGTCCTTGAGCCGCTGGAGGTGGAAGCGGTTGCGACCGCCGTCGGGCAGGATCCGCGGCACCATGAAGCAGCTGAGCCCGCCCGGCGCCTGGGCGAGCGTCAGGAAGAGGTCGGACATCGGCGCCGAGGTGAACCACTTGTGGCCGGTGAGCCGGTAGGTGCCGTCCGCGTGCGGGACGGCGGTGGTGGTGTTGGTCCGGACGTCCGAGCCGCCTTGCTTCTCGGTCATCGACATCCCGGCGATGAGCCCGCGCTTGCCGTGCGGCTCGCGCAGCCCGAAGTCGTACTCCCGGGAGGCCAGCAGCGGCTCCAGCTCGGCCGCGAGCGAGGGGGTCGCGCGCAGGGCCGGGACGGCGGCGTAGGTCATCGAGATCGGGCAGGTGTGGCCGGCCTCGACCTGGCCCCAGACGAGGAACTTCGCCGCGCGGGCGGAGTGCGCGCCCGGCCGATCGTCCTGCCACGGGGCGGCGTGCAGGCCGTGGCCGACGGCGGTGCGCATCAGCTCGTGCCAGTACGGGTGGAACTCGACCTCGTCGATCCGGTGCCCGAAGCGGTCGTGGGTGCGCAGGACGGGCGGGTTCTCGTTGGCCAGCCGGCCCCACTCGGCGGCCTGCTCGGAGCCGGCCAGGCGGCCGAGCTCGTGCAGCTCGTCCTCGGCCCAGCCGGCGCCGGCCCGGTGCAGGGCGGCGATCAGGGCCGGGTCGGCGGCGGTGTCGTGTCCGTACGGCAGGGGCACCTGGTTGGTGACCTCATGCGTCGTTGTCATCGCGTCCTCCCAGGGCACGCAGGGTGAAGGAGACCAGGGCGGGGACGACGTCGGGCAGGGCGTCCCCGGGGGCGGGTGCGGCGGTCGGCACCGGTGCCGGTACCGGTACCGGCGCTTGGGCGTGTTCCGGCGCTTGGCCGTGTGCTTGGGCTGGGCCGGGTGCTTGGCCGTGTGCTCGGGCTCGTGGTGCGGGGGCGGCCGCGAGCGGCCCGGCCAGCGCCTCGCCGACCGCGCCGACGATCGCGGCGGCGGTCAGCTCCGGGTCCTGCCGGGGCAGCCGGCCGGCCGCCAGCGCGACCGCGATCTCGGCGGCGATCACGTCGCGGAACGCCCGCCGGAAGACCAGCCGCTCGGCGTCCACGACGGCATCGGCCGGCTCGACCAGCAGCGCGTGGGCGAGCCGCGGTGCACGCAGGGCACGGGCTGCGAAGGTCTCCACCACCGCGGCGATCCGCTGCTCCGGGGTCTCGCGGCGGGCGACGGCCTCGTGGACGGCGTCGATCTCCCGGTTCACCACCCGGCGGAACAGCTCGACCGACAGCTCGGCCTTGTTGGCGAAGTGCTGGTAGAGACTGCCGGTGGCGATCCCGGCGCGGTCCGCCACCGCCGCCATCGAGCAGCCGCCGTACCCGCGCTCGGCGAGGAGCCCGACCGCGGCCTGGAGCACCGCTTCGCGCTGGGCGTCGAGCCGGGCTTGGACGGCGGGCGTGCGTCGGTAGGCCATGGAAGCATTGAAGCACTGATTCAGTGCTTCGGGGAGAGGACGCGCGCACTCGTTCCCGCGCGTCCGCACTGACGCCTGCGCCTGCGCCTGCGTCCGCGTCCGCGTCCGATCCGCGCCCGCTCCCGCACAGGGCATGCGAAGGGGCCACCCCCCGGCACGGTGCCGGCGGGTGGCCCCGAAGGGACAGGCCTCAGGGGCGGTCCCGCTCGACCTTCAGGCCCTCCTCGTCCAGCGGGCCGAACGGCGGGATCCGGTGGCTCTGGGCGAGCGACCGCGCGCCCGCGGCGTCGGCCAGGCCGGCCCACTCCAGCACCTTGGCGGTGGCCTCCGTCGACTCCGCCGCCGGCAGCTTGCCGATGTTGGAGCCGTGGTTGCCGCCGGGCACGGTGTAGACGTAGCTGTCCTCACTGCCCCAGCCCAGCCGGAACGGCTCGGCGCCCCACGGGTCGTTCTGCCCGTAGATGAAGATGATCCGCTCGGACGAGTGCCGCACCCACCGGTCGATGTCGCGCATCGCGGACGGGTCGAAGCGCATCGGGATGTTCTTCGGCACGTACGTCCGCGGCGAGTACAACTCCTTGAAGTCGTAGTGCTGCACGCCCTTGAGGTGCGGCACGGCGAAGGTGGGCGAGCCCAGCTCGGTGCCCGCCTGGTAGTAGTACGGCGTGTACGTTTCGAGCGACTGGTCGCTGTTGCCGGTGATGCCGACCTGCGCGTCGAACCACGCGTACAGCTGGTCGTCGGTGGCGGTGGCCGCGGCCGGCACGTTGGCGCAGTCCGCCTCGGTGCTGTACTGCCAGAACGCCCAGACCGTGTCGAGCACCCCGGCCTCGTACGCCCGGTCGGCACTGCCCGTGGTGGTGAACGTCGAACCCGCGGCGGCGTTGTCGGCCACGTAACGGGCCTCCAGGCGGTCGCGGCGGACCAGCAGCTCACGCTGGGCGGCCGAGAGCGCGGCGCGGCACTCCGGGGTGCCGACGTTCTGGAAGAACTCGGTGTAGGCGGAGTCCTCGCGGTTGTCGACGTCGTTCGGCGCGACGTAGGCGATGGTGCCGTTCACGTCGTCGGGGAAGAAGCGGCGGTGGTAGGTGGAGGACATGCCGCCCTTGCTGGCCCCGGTGGAGAGCCACTCGCGCTGGTAGATCCGCTTGAGCGCGGTGATGATCCGGTGCGAGTCGGTGGCGGCCTGCCGGATGCCGGCCTTGGTCCAGTCGGCGGGCTCCGGGCGGGACGGCGTGAAGTAGCGGTACTCGATCGAGACCTGGTTGCCGTCGGTCAGCCGGGCCGGCTCGGTGCGGGACGGAGTGGTGCGCAGCGTGTAGCCGTTGGTGTAGAAGACGGTCGGGCGGTCGTAGCCGCGGTGCAGCACGCTCAGCCGCTGCTGGAAGGTGCCCAGCCAGGGGCGGAAGTGGTCGATCGGCTGGGTGTAGGTGAGCAGGAAGTAGCGGTGCTCGGCGTCGGTGGGCTTCTCCTCGGTGACGGTCATGCCGGGGATCGCCGCGAGCCGGTCCTTGATGTCGGCCGAGGGGTCGTCGGCGACGGAGCCGGCCGCGCCGGCGGCCGCCCCCGGGTCGGGCTGCGCCAGGGCGGGCGTCGCCGCGCCGAGGCCGAGCAGCGGTATGAGCAGGACGGCGACCAGCAGCCTTCTGAGCTTGGTTGACATCAACTCTCCATCGGATCAACGGAACTGTCGGAAACTCTCCGGCAGCCGGCGGGCGGCTGCCGGTCGGGTCGGCCGTCCGGTAGACGGCCGAGTGGGCCACCCGCGGGATCGCGGATGGCCCACCGGCGAAAGGTGTGCTGGTCAGGGGCGCGGCAGGGTGCAGCCGGGCAGGGTGAGGTCGAGGCGGTTGCCGGAGGCGAAGCAGGCCGGGATGCCGTAGGTCTCCTGGGCGTAATTGATGCCCTGGCGGACGGTCACCACACCGTTCGGGTCGACCTCGCAGGGGTTGTTGTCGGTGCAGCGCTGGCCGTCCTCGTTGCCCGTGTTGTTCACGGCGACGACCTGGCCGGTGTTGACGTCGACCACGGGCGAGCCGGAGGTGCCGCCGATGGTGTTGCAGCTGGAGGTGTAGCGGACCGAGTCCTTCCAGGTCCAGCTGCCCTCCTTCAGCCGGTAGGCGAAGCCGTCGATCGAGCAGGAGTAGATCTTCTTCCAGTACCCGGAGACGACCTTGATCGGGGTGCCCTGCGCCGGGTGGCTCGCCGAGATGGTGAGCGGGGCGATGCCGTAGCGCGACTGGATCGAGGCGTAGGTGGTGTTCAGCTGGTAGATCGACACGTCGGTGTCGGTCATCGTCCCGTAGACCACCTTGGTGGCGCGCAGCGTGGCGGCCTTCCCGCCGGTGGAGTTGAGCAGCGTGAAGGACCGGCTGGAGGACTGGTTGACGAGCACTTCACCGGGTCCGGGGAACCCGGTCTCCAGGCAGTGGCCGTTGGAGAGGACGAGTGCCGGGTCGCCGGCGGCGGAGCCGGGGAGCCGGACCAGCGAGCCGGAGCAGTTGCTGAGCGCCACCGTCCCGGCGAAGTTCACGGCGGCGGCCTGCGCCTGCCCCTGCGCCAGGGACTGGCCCTGGTCCTGCGTTTCGGTCCCGGCCGCGGCGAGGGCGGTCGGCGAGGGGGCGGCCGCCGCCGCGCCGGGGGCGCCGGCCAGGGCGGTGGCCCCGGCGAACAGGAGCGTGGCGAGCATGCCTATGAGCGGCTTCTTCATGAGAGACCTCTCGTTGTGGGGGTGCACCAAAGCTGGCGCGGACATGACGTGATGTCAAGAGTCCGACCACAACGGAGAGGTCAGGTCCGGCCGGTCCGGCCGGCGGGGTTCAACTGCCGTGCCAGTGGCGGCGTCCGAGGCTGATCAGCCGCAGCTGGAAGCCGGCCGCGGCCGCGATCCGCCGCACGGCGGCCGGGTCGCCGGCCGAGTCGGAGGCAGGGCCGGCATTGGGGGCCTCCAACGCCTCCAGAAAGGCGGCAGCCGTGGAGACCATCCGGTCGACGTAGAGCTCGGCCAGCATCCGCAGGTCCTCCGGGCTCCACCCCTCGGACGCGGGCTGGAGCGCCAGCGCCGCGCCGACCTCCGCGGCGAAGCGCCCCAGCTCCGCGTCGATCGCCTCGCGCACCTGGCGGACGCCGCCGTGCCGCTCCCGCGCGAGGAAGCGCACGTGCGGGCGGTGGTCGCGGACGTGCTGCTCGATCACCTCCACCGCCCGGTCGATCACCTCCTCGGCCCCGTCCCCGCCGGCGAGCACCGAGCGGATCATGACGTGGAGGCTGGCGAGCGACTCCTCGACCAGGGCCACGCCGAGCGCGGCAAGGTCGGGGAAGTGCCGGTAGAACGCGGCCGGCGAGAGCCCGGCAGCACGGGTGACCTCGCGCACGCCGAGGCTCGCCAGGTTCTGATCCGCCAACAGGTGCAGTCCGGCATCCAGCAAGGCGCGCCGACTCTGCTGCTTCTGGGCCTGTCTGGCCCCCATGGTGTGACTCACGCCATTCAGTAAACAAGTGTTTGCCGAACTTGGCCAGCCGGGCGTAGAGTGGCAGAGGATTCAGCGAACAGTTGTAAACCGAACGTCGTGCCGATCCTGCCGCGCACGGCCTCTGGAGGGGACCGCCATGATCCTGCTCACCGCCCTCATCGCCCTGGGCGCCCTGGTCGGCGCCGCCGCCCACACCTCGCTCCCGGTCTTCCTCACCGCCTCCGCCGCCATCACCGCCTGGCTGCTGGCGTTCGGCGCCCGCGAGGGCCTCGCCCGGCTGCGGCAGCGCTGAAGCACCACCACGTCCGCTTCCGTCCGCGCTCTTCCACCTCCGGAAGGACCACCGCCACCATGAGCACCGTCACGCCCGACCCCGCCACCGTCGCCGCCGCGCGCCCCCGGACGGCCGCCGCCGCGCCCCGTCACAGCACCGCTGAGGCCGACAACCTGGCCGTCGCCTCGTTCCTGCTCGGCCTGCCGGGCCTGCTGCTCTTCAACCTCGTCCTCGGCCCGCTCGCGATCACCCTCGCCACGCTCGCCCTGGTCCGCGGCACCAGCCGCCGCGGCCGCGCCGTCCTGGGCCTCGTGCTCGGCGTCGCCGCGCTGGTCATCCTCGTCGTCACCAACGCCACCGCCCACGGGATGCTCTGGCAGATCGGCGACTGAGCCCCGCTCAGGACCGCCCGCCGCAGCCACCGGCATGATCCGGCCAACCCGGGACACCGTCCGCATCCACCACGTACTGTGGCGCCATGGGCCGGGTGACCACATGGGGGCTGAAGTGACCACCGAGAACCGGAGCGGCGCGGGCGCCGCACGGGCGGGAGGGGCCGGCCGGGCCGGCCGTCTGCTCGCCGTGAGCGACCTGCACATCTCCTACCAGGAGAACCGCGACCTGGTGGAGAAGCTGCAGCCCGAGTCCCCCGACGACTGGCTGATCGTCGCCGGCGACGTCGCCGAGCTCACCACCTCGATCGAGTGGGCCATGGGGCTGCTGGCCGAGCGCTTCGCCCGGGTGATCTGGGCCCCCGGCAACCACGAGCTCTGGACCCACCCCGACGACCCGGTGCAGTTGCGCGGCGTGGCCCGCTACGAGCACCTGGTGGAACTCTGCCGCGGACTCGGCGTCGTGACCCCCGAGGACCCGTACCCCGTCTGGGAGGGCGCCGGCGGCCCGGTCGCCGTCGCGCCGCTGTTCCTGCTGTACGACTACTCCTTCCGGGCCCCGGGGACGACCACCAAGGAGGAGTCCCTGGCCGCCGCCTACAGCAGCGGTGTGGTCTGCACGGACGAGCGGATGCTCCACCCCGACCCGTTCCCGGACCGCGACTCCTGGTGCCGCGAACGCGTCCGCCTCACCGAGGAGCGGCTCGCGGCCCACGACCCGGAGCTGCCGCTCGTCCTGGTCAACCACTACCCGCTGGTCCGCCAGCCCACCGAGGTCCTCTGGTACCCGGAGTTCGCCCAGTGGTGCGGCACCGAGCTGACCGCCGACTGGCACCGCCGCTTCAACACCGCCGCGATGATCTACGGCCACCTGCACATCCCCCGGGTGACCACCTACGACGGCATCCGCTTCGAGGAGGTCTCGCTGGGCTACCCCCGGGAGTGGCACCGCCGCGGGCTGCCCGACCCGCTGCTGCGGGAGGTCTTCCCGCAGCAGGGCTGAGGCCTCAGGCGAGGACGACGACGAGGCGGGTGCGGTACCTCGGCACCGCACCCGCCCTCGCCCTCGCTCTTCTCGCGATCCCGTCGGCCGGCGGCTACACGGCGGCGGGCACCGCCGCCGCCGGCCCGGACGCCGAGGGCTCCGGCCGGGCCGCCGAGGGCTCCGGCCGGGCCACCGCCACCACGAGGTCGCCGTCGCTCACCTCGGCGAGCAGCGTGTCCCCCTCCTGCACCGTGCCGTCCAGCAGCAGGTTGGAGATCCGGTTGTCCAGCTCCGACTGAATCGTCCGGCGCAACGGCCGTGCCCCGAACTCCGGTTGGTAGCCCCGGTTCACCAGCCACTCCTTGGCACCCTCGGTGACCTCCAGCCGGACGTCCTGCGCCTTCAGCCTGCGCCGGCTGCGCTCCAGCAGCAGGTCCACCACCTGGAGCAGGTCCTTCCGGGTGAGCGCCTGGAAGACGATCACCTCGTCGATCCGGTTCAGGAACTCCGGGCGGAACTGCGTCCGGAGGTCGCGCATCAGGTCGTCGCGGATCTCGTCCACGTCACCGGCGTGGTCGAGGATCCGCGGCGAACCGATGTTGCTGGTCATGATCACCACGGTGTTGCGGAAGTCGACCGTGCGCCCCTGGGAGTCCGTCAGCCGGCCGTCGTCCAGCACCTGGAGCAGCAGGTTGAAGACGTCCGGGTGCGCCTTCTCCACCTCGTCGAAGAGCAGCACGCTGTACGGCTTGCGGCGGACGGCCTCGGTGAGCTGCCCGGCCTCCTCGTAGCCGACGTACCCGGGCGGGGAGCCGACCAGCCGGGACACGGTGTGCTTCTCCTGGAACTCGCTCATGTCGAAGCGGATCATCCGGTCCGGGTCGCCGAACAGCAGCGCGGCCAGCGCCTTGGCCAGCTCGGTCTTGCCGACCCCGGTCGGGCCGAGAAAGAGGAAGGAGCCGGTCGGACGCTCCGGGTCGCCCATCCCGGCCCGGCCGCGCCGCACCGCCTGGGCGACCGCGGTGACCGCCTGGTCCTGCCCGATCACCTTCTCGTGGAGGTGCTGCTCCAGCCGGAGCAGGCGCTCCCGCTCGGTCGCGTTCAGCTCGGCGACCGGGATGCCGGTCCGGCGCGAGAGCACCTGCGCGATGTCGTCGGCGGTGACGTCGACGACCTCCTCGCGGGACTCCCCGATCACCGCCAGCTCGTCCTCGGTCTGCCGCAGCTCGGTCTTCAGGTTGGCCGCCCGTACGAACTCCTCGTCCGCGACGGCCTCCTCCAACTCGCGGCGCAACTTGGTGATCCGGTCCTGCACCGGCATCGCCTCGGTGGAGGCGCTCAGGCTGCGCAGCCGCACCCGCGCCCCGGCCTGGTCCAGCAGGTCGATCGCCTTGTCCGGCAGGAAGCGGTCGCTGACGTAGCGGTCGGACAGGGTCGCGGCGGCCGCCAGCGCCTCGTCGGTGAACCGCACCTGGTGGTGCGCCTCGTACGCGTCCCGCAGGCCCCGCAGGATCTCGATCGTCTCCGCGACGCTCGGCTCCGGCACCAGCACCGGCTGGAAGCGGCGCTCCAGCGCGGCGTCCTTCTCCACGTGCTTGCGGTACTCGTCCAGCGTGGTGGCGCCGACCACGCTCAACTCCCCGCGGGCCAAGGCCGGTTTGAGGATGTTGCCGGCATCTGTCGAGCCCTCGCCGCCCCCGCCCGCGCCGACCACGGTGTGCAGCTCGTCCAGGAAGAGGATCACGCTCTTCTCCGCCGCCGTGACCTCGTCGATCACCGACTTCAGGCGCTCCTCGAACTCCCCCCGGTACTTGGAGCCCGCCACCAGCGCGGTCAGGTCGAGCGAGACCACCCGCTTCTCCTTGAGGCTCTGCGGCACGTCGCCCGAGACGATCCGCTGCGCCAGCCCCTCGACGATCGCGGTCTTGCCGACACCCGGCTCACCGATCAGCACCGGGTTGTTCTTGGTGCGGCGGGAGAGGATCTCGACGGTCTGCTCGATCTCCTCGGCCCGGCCCACCACCAGGTCCAGCCGCCCGGCCCGGGCCTCGTCGGTGAGATCGCGGCCGTACTCGTCCAGCGTGGGAGTCGAGCTGGGGTGCGCGCCGGTGCTGCTGCGCTCGCCGCCCACGCCCCGCCCGTCCAGCACCGTGCGCAGCGCCTCCTGCGAGGGCGCCGCCTCGCGCAGCGCCGTGCCCGCGCCCGACCGCTCCTCCTCCAGCAACGCGCCGAGGATGTGCTCCGGCCCGATGTACGACGCCCCCACCGCCTGGGAGCGGGCGTGGGCGGCGAGCAGTGCGCGCTTGGCCGACGGGGTGAGCGAGGGCTGCCCGCTCGGCGTGACCGGCCCGTCCCCCACCGGCAGGGCCTTGCTCAGGTCGTCGGCCAGCTGCTTCGGGTCGACCCCCGCGCGCTCCAGCATCCGGCGCGAGGGCTCCACCCGGGTGGCCGCCCAGACGAGGTGCCCGGTGTCGAGGTTGCTGCTGCCGTCCTCGACGGCCCGCTGCGCGGCCAGGGAGAGCAGCTCCTGCGCGGACTCGCTCAGCAACCGCCCGATCGGCACCCGCTGGACGGCGGGCGGGGAGGCCATCGGGCTCATTCCGAAGAAGCGGCTGAGCAGATCGGAGAACGGATCGTTCGATCCGAACGGGGGCATCGTCACGGTGGACCACCTCTCCCAAGGGTTTGGGCCCACACAAACACAGCCCCCCGCGGCCCGCCTGTCGGGACGACAAGGCCCGGAGCGCTGCGCTATCCCGTGACGTGATCGAGCAGCACGCCGCCGCTGTACGTCACCACCATCGCCAGCGCGCCGCCCACGACGTTCCGCAGCACCGCCCGGGCCGGCCCCGCGCCGCCCAGCCGGGCGCTCGTCCAGCCCGACACCGTCAACGCGACCAGCACCGCCGCCACGGTCACCGCCAACCGCCAGTCCTGCGGCGGCAGCAGCACCGCGAGCAGCGGCACCAGCGCGCCCAGCGTGAACGCGGCGGCGCTGGCGAGCGCCGCCTCCCAGGGGTTGGTCAGCGCCTTCGGGTCGATGCCCAGCTCGGTGTGCGCGTGCGCCGCCAGCGCGTCCCGCTCGGTCAGCGCCACGGCCACCTGCCGCGCCAGCCCGTCGTTCAGCCCGCTCCCCCGGAAGAAGTCGGTCAGCTCGTCCAGCTCCCCCTCCGGGTCCTCCGCCAGCTCCCGCCGCTCCTTCGCCAGCGCCGCCCGCTCGGTGTCCCGCTGGGTGCTGACCGAGACGTACTCCCCCGCCGCCATCGACATCGCCCCCGCCAACAGCCCCGCCACCCCCGCCGCCACCAGCGCCGTCCGCGACCCGGACGCCCCGGCGACACCCGTCACGATCCCCGCCGTGGACACCACCCCGTCATTGGCCCCCAGCACGGCCGCCCGCAACCAGTTCAGCCGCGCCGACAACTCCGCCCGACTCTCCCCCGCCCCGGCCGCCCCGACCTGGTCCTCCATCAGCGACCACATCCACTCGTCTCTCCACCCCCACCACCCCCCGATCCTCCCCCGCCCCACCCCCACCCGCCTCCCAACAGCCCCCCGGAAACGACCGAGGGCCAGTTCGTGAGGATCACTCCTCCGAACTGGCCCTTCTCATCTGTGGGCGCGGACGGTTTCGAACCGCCGACATCTGCTTTGTAAGAGCAGCGCTCTACCACTGAGCTACGCGCCCCCGGCGTGGCCCGGGAGGGGGCGACGACGACTGCCTAGGGTACCTGGTCCGGGCGGTGGTCCGGTGCACGTGGTCGGTGAGTGGGACGGGTGGGGTGCCGGTGGGGTGGGGTGATCGGGAAGAATGGGCGGGAGGATCAGCGGTCGGAGCAGGGAGCGCGCAGTGAGGGTGGCCGGCGGGAGCAGGCGGGGGCGGCGGCCGGGGAGTGCGGTGGCCGAGGCGCTGGTGCTGCCGCTGGTGGTCGCGGGCGCGCTGGCGGCGGCCGGGGCGGCGTCGTTCGGCAGTGCCGGCGGTGGGCGCGGCGGCTGGTGGGGGCGGCGCAGCGGTGAGGGGATGCGGGCCGAGGCCAAGGCGGCCCGGGACGCGGCGCAGCAGGCGTTCTACGAGCTGGACTCGACCCAGCGCGAGGTGCGGCTGGCGGTGGAGACGGTGCGTGCGGCCGCGGACGGGGCGACGGCCCAGCGGGCGGCAACGGACTTCGAGGCGATCTCCGGCCGGGTCGACCAGGTGACGGTGAACTACCTCGCGGCGTTGGACGCGCACGATCTGGACGCGGCGGAGCTGGAGTCCGGGGCTGCGGCGCGGGCGCGGCACCAGTTGGAGGACGTGAAGGGGCAGCTCGGTTCCGCGCAGGCGGAGCTGAACGGGTTCCTGGAGCGGCTGCAGCCGGTGCTGCAGCACGCGGAGTCGCAGCTGATGCGGGTGACGCCGGCGGTGGAGCAGGCGAAGCGGTCGTTGCTGGCTGCGACCACCGCGCTGGAGGCGGTGCGCGGGGCGGGGCTGAAGGCGGACGACCTGGCGGCCCGGCTGGCCGAGCTGGCGCCGGAGCTGGGCCGGCTGAACGAGGGAGCGGCCCGGCACGGTGTGGCGGTGACGCTGCAGCGGGCCGAGCGGGTGACGGAGCGGGCGGACGCGATCACCGCCGACGCGGAGCACCTGCCGGAGCGGGCCCGGGAGATCGACCGGCGGGTGGCCAGCCTGCGGACCCGGATCCAGGCGCTGGAGACGAAGGCCGCCACGGTCGAGCCGGCGCTGAGCGAGCTGCGGCGGCGGTTCTCCACGGCGTGCTGGCAGGACCTCCAGCGGGTGCCGGACCAGGTCGCGGAGACCGGGCGGGCGGCGGAGCAGAAGCTCACGGAGGCGGCGCGGGCGCGCGACGAGCAGCGCTGGGCGGACGCGACGGGCGCGATCGGCACGGTGCGCGCCCTGCTCGACACCGCGGACGGCTCGGTGGTCGCGGTGAACGAGCGGCTGCGGCAGCTGAACGAGGTGCAGCACGACCCGAACCGGGAGGTCGAGCGGACCAGGTTCGCCCTGCGCGACGCGCAGCGGCTGGCGATGGCGGGACGGCAGGCGCCGGACCCGCGGCACGCCGCTCCGCTGGATGCGGCGGTCGGCCGGCTGGACCGGGCGGTCGCGGAGCTGGAGGCGGCCGGCCGGCACCCCGACTACTGGCACTTCCTCACCGAGCTGGCGGGGGTGCGGGAGACCGCAGCGCAGGTGGTGGGGATGATCCGCGGGGACATCGGCGGCCACCGGTAGGAGGTGGCGGAGAAGAGCGGCGGAGGAGAAGGAGAGGGCCTCCCGCCAAGAAGGGTTACCCGTGAGTAACTTCGTGGGCTAGAGTCGCGCCATGGCTCGTAAGCGCAACGTCTCCGCCCGCACGTTCCGGCGCGGCATCAACCTCTGGCCGCCCTTCCTCTTCGCCGGGATCAAGGTCCTGGGCGTCTCGGACGACTACCGCCGGGCGAAGGTCCGGCTCCGGCTCGGGCGGCTGAACCGCAACTGGGTGGGCACGCACTTCGGCGGCTCGATCTTCGCGATGACCGACCCGTTCTGGATGCTGCTGGTGATGCAGAACCTCGGGCGCGACTACGTCGTCTGGGACGCCGCCGCCGAGATCAGCTTCGTCTCGCCCGGACGCGGCGACATCTTCGCCGAGTTCGTGCTCACCGACGACCGCCTGGCCGAGATCCGCGAGCTCACGCAGGAGGGCAAGAAGGCGCTGGTCTGGTTCGACACCGAGGTGCTGGCGGCGGACGGTTCGGTGGTGGCCCGGGTCCGCAAGCAGTTGTACGTCCGCGAGAAGCGCCGCACGGCCTGAGGCTGGGTACCCTGCCGGTATGCCACGTTACGACTTCCGCTGCCGCTCCTGCGGGGCCACCTTCGAACTCCGCCGCACGATGGCCCAGGCCAACGACCCGGCGGTCTGCCCGCAGGGGCACGAGGACACCGTGAAGCTGCTGTCGACCGTCGCCGTCACCGGCGCCGCGTCCGGCGGCGCCCCGCAGCAGGCCCCGTCCGGGGGCGGGGGCGGCGGCTGCTGCGGGGGCGGCTGCTGCGGCTGAGCGGCCGGTCGCCCGGGGGGCGTCCCGGCCGAGGCCGACCGACGCCCCCGCTCACGGAACAGCCCCCGCCCGCGGACGCCCCTGCTCACAGAACAGCCCCCTCCCACGGAACAGCCGCCGCGCGCTACCCCGCCGCGACGGCGTCCACCACGTCCACAGCGCCCCGGACCCGGGCCAGGAACTGACGGACGATCTCCTCCCCCGCCGCCACGCCGACCTGGTCGAGCGCGGTGACGCCCGGCGCCGTCCAGCCGCTGTCGGCCAGCTCGCCGTGCCCCGGACGCCAGGCGGCGTCGGCCGCGAGCAGCAGGTCCGCGTCGAGCAGCGAGTCGCCGGCCGCCAGCACGGTGGCCGCGCCGACCCGGCGCTCGACCTCGGCCAGCGCCGCGCTCTTGCTGAGCGGCGCCGGCACGGCGTACACCTTGCGGCCCTGGAGCGAGACGTTCCAGCCGCGCTCGGCGCACCAGCCGGTCAGCTCCTCCAGCCAGCCGGCCGGCAACTCGGCGCGCTCCACGACCAGGTAGGCGAAGAGGTCGTCGGCGACCCGCCGCTTGTGCGTCCACTCCGGGTCGGCGCAGAGCGCCAGGTGCTCGACCACCTCGGCCAGCGGCACCGAGGTCGCGGCCAGCCGACCGGCCACCTCCGCCTGCCAGTCCTCGTCCGGCACGCCGTCGACCAGCAGGCGCCCGCCGTTGCTGCAGATCGCGTACGCGGGGATCCAACCGGGCGTCGGGCCGGGCAGGTTGACGCGCTCGTACTGCGTCCTGGTCCGGGTGGTGGCCGGCACGAGGAGGGCCTCGCGGGCGAGCTCGACCAGCATGGCGGCGGCCTGCTCGGTCATGAACGACAGCGCCTTGCCGTCGTGCACCTCGACCGAGAGCAGGCGCGGCGCGAGCCGGTCGGGCACCTCGAGCGCGAGGGCGCGGTTGGAGTAGATCAGCGTGCGGTCGAGGTCGCTCGCGACCAGGAAGCTACCGGTGCTGCTCATCGGGTTCAGGACTCCTTCAGGAGGACGGCCGTGCCGGAGGCGCCGGTCGCTCCGCGGCTGTAGCGGGGGTGGATCAGGCCGACGCACGAGTACGGGAGGTCGTCCACCTCCTCGACGGGGACACCGCGCTGGGCGGCGAGCAGGCGGACGTGGTCCAGGTCGGCGCCGGCGCCGCGCCGGGCCAGCACCCGCCACGGAACGCGGCGCAGCATGACGCGGGTGGTCTCACCGACACCGGGCTTGACCAGGTTGATGTTGTCGATGCCGTACTCCGCGCTGATCCGCTCGACGGCCGCCCAGCCTGCCCAGTCGGGGGCGCGGTCGGCGGTGGCCAGCTGCCCGGCCGCCGCCAGGGCCTCCTCGCGGACGGCGGCGAAGTGGTCGGCGACGGTGTCCAGGAAGGCCCCGGAGACGTCGGCGCCGGCCAGGTCGGCGTAGTGCTTGGCGCCGTGGAAGTCGTCCGGCCCGATCAGGTCGGCGCGCAGCACGGTGCGCGAAACGAGGCCGGAGACGGTGGAGTTGAGGCAGGCGGAGGGGATCAGGAAGTCGTCGCGGGTGCCGTAGGTGCGGACGCAGCGGCCGGGGTCGGCGAGGACGGCGAGCTCGGGGTTGAAGGCGCTGCCGGCGACGGCGTCGGCAAGCTCGCGGGTGATCGCGCCCTTGCCGGTCCAACCGTCGACGAAGACCACGTCGGGGGCATGGTGGTGGGCGGCCAGGTAGCGCAGCGCGACGGGGTCGATGCCGCGGCCGCGGATGATCGAGACCGCGTAGTGCGGGGTGTCCACGCCGTGCGAGAAGGCGAGCCAGCGGCGGATCAGGATGCCCACCGGCGTTCCGGCCCGGGCCAGCGAGGCGAGGACCAGGCCGCGGCCGCGCTCGCGCACCAGCGTCTCGGCGACGGTGCCGACGGCGACGGCGATCCGGCGGGCCGAGACCCGCAGCGCCTGGTGGAACAGCTCCTGGTACTCCGGGCTGGGCTGGTACTCGACCGGCAGCGACTCCGCGTAGTGGGCGCCGCCGCTCTGGACGGCCTCCTCGCGCTCCTCGGTCGGGGCTTCGAGGGCGACGTCGGAGAGGTCCTTGAGCAGCCAGGCCACCTCGTCGGCGCGGTAGGAGGAGAAGTCGGGGCCGTACTGGGGGCGCGGCAGACGCACCGGGCGGTGCGAGGGCAGCACGGCGAGGACCACCCGGTCGGTGACCTGTCGCAGCTGGGTCAGCAGGGCCCGTTCCCCCTCGTGCAGGGCCGGGGTGTCGGCGACGTCGTCGACCACCAGGACGACGGTGTCGAAGCGGCGGCCCGGGTCGGTACCGGGTGCGACGTTGTAGACGAAGCGCTCGCGCGGGGAGTCGTCGCTCGGGTCGTCGTGGGCGGGGAAGGCCAGCCGGGTGCGGATGGCGTAGCCCGGGTCGTCCACGGCGAGGACGGGCGAGCGAGTGGTGGTCGAGTAGTGGACCCGCTGCTCGCCGTGCGGGAGCCGCTCGGCGAGGGCGCCGGCCAGGCGCAGCGGGGCGTACATCAGCTCCTCGAAGCCGAGGACGAGCACGCGGTCGGCGGCCCGGCTCTCCACGGCGGCGACCTCACCGGCTCCGCCGGCCCCCACAGTGCCCGAAACGCCCACAGCGGCCGCAACGCCCGCAACGCCCGCCGGCTCCACCGCCACGGGCCCCACCGCCGCCGCCAGCTGGTCGGCCAACTGCGGCAGCACGGAGTCCAGTTGCTCGCGGTGGGCGGCGGTGAAGCCGTGCCGGCCACCGTCCGGCAGGCCCTCCGGCCAGTCCAGTTCGACCCGGACCAGCGGAGCCGGCGCGGTGGCGGGCGGCTCGGGCGCCGGGCCGACCTCGGCGATCAGACGCTCGGCGCGGTCCAGGATGTCGGCCGGGAGCTCGACGCGGCCTCCGGCGGCGGCCACCAGGTCGAGCCGGGTGCCGAGTTCGGCCGCGGTGGCGGCCAGCCGGGCGCGGTCCGCCTCGCCGCGCAGGTCGACCAGGGCCACCACGACGTAGTGCTCGCGCGGGTGGAGGCGGTGCAGCTCGCGGATGGTGTTGAGCACGGTGTTGCCGGTGGAGAACTCGTCGTCCACCAGGACCAGCGGGCCCTCGCCGGCCAGCAGTTCGGGATCCGCGGGCAGCAGCAGGTGGGAGGTGGCGTGCGAGTGCTCCTCCTCGAAGCCGCCGACCGGGGCCACGCCGGCCACCGGGCGACGGGTGGAGTGCAGGTAGGGGGCGTCCAGCCCGTCCGCGACGCTGTGGCCGAGCCCGGTCGCGGTCTCCGCATAGCCGAGCACGACGGCGCGTGCGGCCGCCGCCTCGCCGAGCAGTTCGCGCACCCGGCGGCCGAGGTCGAGGCCGGCGCCGTGCACCACGGACGGGCGCTGCGGGACGTGCTTGCCGAGCACGGTGGAGACCAGCAGGTGCGCGCGCTTGCGGTTCTCGCGCAGGGCCAGCCCGACCAGTTCGGGGAGGCGGTCCGAGCCGGTCAGGGCGACTCCGGCACGGTCGGCCACCCAGCGGCCGGTCCACTCTTGCTGTGCTGTCACTACTGGTCCTGCCTTCGATGGTGCGAGTCGTGCGGGGTCTTGCGGGCCGTACGGGGGTCCTGCGGCGGTCCTGCGGTGGTCGTGCGGGGTCTTGCAGGAAAGTACGGGGTCGAACCGGGGTGGTGCGGGGTCGTGCAGGTGGTGCGGGGTCACGCCCGGGGCGCGAGCGGTGCCGGCGGAAGCCCCAGCCACCCGGCAGCCGGTACCCCGCACCCGGCACCCGGCACCCGGGGAGCCTCAGCCGCAGAGGCAGGCCGAGAGCAGTTCGGCGAAGCTGACGTCCTCCCTGGCCACCCCGAACACCTCGGCGCGCAGCAGCACCCGCTCCGCCCACGCCCGGTGCGGCTTGGCCTCGTTCATCTTGTTGGTGTACGCCGAGCGCAGCACGCCACCGCCGCCGCGCTCCTGGTCGAGGATGTCCCGGGCGTCGCAGTACTCCTCGTGCGTGACCACCGAGAGGGCGTGCACGGCTGGGACGTGGCTGGGGTGGATGCAGGTCTTGCCGAGCAGGCCGTTGGCCCGGTCCAGCTCGAACTCGCGGATCAGGCCGTCCAGGTCGTGCTCGATGATCCGCTGCCGGACCGCCTCCCCGGAGGGCTCGGCCTCGGCGAACGGGGTGCGGCGCAGCTGCGGCTTGAACATCCGCTCCTGGACCGGGAAGTACTCCCAGACCGGCCCGGTGACGGTGAACCCGGTACCGTCGGCCCGGCCGAGCACGTTCACCACGTCCCCGATCACCGCCGCGACCAGGGCGACGTCGTACGCCGTCAGGTCGGGCGAGCGGCGCAGGCCGTACGCCGAGCAGAGGTCGGTCACGCCGAGCCGGACGGCGAGGACGCGCTCGCGGTACTTGTCGAGCAGCCCGGCGATGCCGAACAGCTGCTCGCGGCGGGTCTCCAGGTGCGCCAGCTCGGGGGACTCCAGGACCGGCATCGCGAACAGCCGGCGCCCGGTGGCCGCCTCGGCGGCGGACAGCGCCTCCAGGTACTCCGCGCCGCTCTCGTCGGTGAACTTGGGGAACACGAATCCGGTCAGCAGACCGATCGCCGGGCCGAGCCGCTCGGCGAGGTCGGTGATCTGGGCGGCGGCACGCACTCTGATGAAGAGGAGGGGCAGATCCTGTGCGTAATCGGTGGAGGTTTCGACCCCCACGGCGCTCGCGATCGATCGCGCGCCCCCACCCTCCGCAACCGTTCCCTCGAACGTTCCCGCGACCGACGCCCCCGCGACCGACGTCGCCCCGCTCGACGTTCCCCCGGCCGGCGCCCCCGCCCCCGCCGCCTCCTCGAACAGTGCGCCGAGCTGCGCGACCAGGTTGGCCTCGGCGCCGGTGACCTCGTGGTCGGCGATCGAGTCCTCCAGGCAGAGCACCATCGAGACGACGCCGCGGGCCGCCTGCTTGCGGATGTCCGCCTTCAGGCTCGGCCGGGTGGCCGGGCTGTAGAGCGTGGCGCCGAGCGCGGTCGCGAGGACGGCCGCGTCGCTCTCCGGGGAGAAGTCGCGGGGCGGTTCGAGGAAGAGCCGGCCGCGTACGTCGTCGGCGAGGTGGCCGAAATGGCGCAAGGTGCTCTCCTCAGGGGTTGCGACCGCCTCTGCGGCGGGGTTCTGGGTGTGCGAAGGGCTCGTCGGACGGGCGGAGGGGGCTCGACGGAGGCTCGGGGTGCCGGCGGTACCGGGACCGGGCACGGGGCTGGCAGCATGGCGGGCGGGCGCCGGATCGGGCACGGGTCCGGTGCGGCATCGGGCGGGCGTCGGGCGGGGTGTCGTGGTGCTGGACTCGGAACGGGACCGTCGGATTCCGCCCCGCACGGGCGGGTCCTCCGGAGGTTCAACCGACTCGCCGGGCGCGGAGGTTCCCGGGCACGCGCTGCTGCTACCCCCCTGCCGAACCCTTGCCGAAGCCTTGCCGGCCCCTCCCGGGGGCCTCTGGCCGCCCATCGTACGGACGACTTCCGGTCGAATGCGGTTCCGAAACATCGAATTCTCGGAAGATTACCCTCCGCTTCACAAAGCGCAAGTGTTGGCAAAGTCCCCCCGATTCGCCACCTTCGGTCACGTTGTCCGAAGGGGTGGCGAACAGGCAGGATGGTCGGCTATGACGCACGTGATGGCCAAGGGCGCCAACATCGCACTGCCGGTCGCGGCGGTCCGCGCCGTGCTGCGCTGGAGCGCCACGCCCGGTGCGCCGGACGTGGACGCTTCCGCGCTGCTGCTCGGCGCCGACGGCAGGGTCCGTTCGGATGCCGACTTCGTCTTCTACAACCAGCCGCGGCACCCCTCCGGCCTGGTCCGCCACCTGCCCAAGCAGCAGACCGCCGGCGGCGCCGAGATCGCCGACACCGTCGAGGCCGAGCTCGGCAAGCTGCCGCTCGACGTCGACCGGGTGGTGCTGGCGGGCTCCTCCGAGGGCGGTTCGTTCCGCTCGGTGACCGGCCTGCGGGTCCTGCTCTACGACGCCGCCGGCGGCGAGGGCGCACCCGCGCTCGCCGAGTTCGCCATGCCGGAGGCCGACGAGGTGACCGCGCTGGTCGCGGGCGAGCTCTACCGCCGCTCCGGGGTCTGGAAGTTCCGGGCCGTCGGCCAGGGGTACGCCTCGGGCCTGATCGGTCTGGCCACCGACTTCGGCATCACCGTCGAGGACGAGGCGAGCGCCGGGACGGGCGCCGGCTCCGCCGCTCCGGCCGCCCCGGCGGTGGACCCGCGAACCGCGCTGCCGGACCCCCGCCCCACCCCTCGCCCGGAGCCCGGCACCTACACCCTGGCCCCGGCCGTCCCGCTGCCCGCCGCGCCCCAGCCGCCCGCGCCGCCCACCACCGCACCGACCGCGGGCGTCCCCGCCAACACTCCCCCGCCGCCGCCCACGCTGCCGCCCGCCCCGCCGGCGCCCCCGAACACCCGGCCGGGGTACGGCTACCCGCAGCCGCAGCACGCCCAGCAGCAGGGCGGTTACGGCTACCCGCACCAGCAGCCGCAGCAGCCTCCACAGCAGGGCGGCTACGGCTACCCCCAGCCGGCGGCGCCGAACCAGCCCTACCCCCAGCCGCAGCACGCCCAGCAGCAGCACCCCCAGCAGCAGGGCGGTTACGGCTACCCGCACCAGCAGCCGCAGCAGCCTCCGCAGCAGGGCGGCTACGGCTACCCCCAGCCGACCACCACCGCGCCGCAGCCGCAGCACCAGCCCCCGCAGCACCAGGGGCAGGGACAGGGGCAGGGGCAGCATCCGGCCGGCACCGAGGAGTTCGCGCTGCCGCCGCAGGGCCCGCAGTTCCAGCCCCGCTGAGCCGCCCGACCGCCGGAGGACCCACCGGCCCCACCGCACCGGGGCCGCCGGAAGACCCCGCCGACCGCCGGAGAACCCACCGGCGGCCGGCCGGTCAGCTGCTCTTGTACCCCCGCTGCCACTGCATCCCGAAGCCGTACAGCCGGTCGATGTCTGCCTGGAACCCGTTCACGTACCGCACCTCGCGGCGCACCGTGAGCGTGTTGTCCCCGGTGTTCTCGATCAGCACCACGGCGCAGGAGCGCGCGGCGTGGGCCCGTTCCTCCAGCTTGATCTCGATCCGCGGACCGGTCTGCGGCACGATCGTCACCACCGCGTTGGCCTGCTCGAACGCCGGCGTGCCGTCGTAGATGTAGACGAAGATCAGCAGCCGTTTGAACTGGTCCTTCTTCTCCAGGTTGACGTACATCGTCTCGCCGGACGGCGCCCCGTACTGGTCGTCCCCGCTCAGCTTGACGTAGGGCGCACGCTGCAGGTCGCCGAAGTAGCCGCCGAGCGGCTGGACGACACCGCGGCTGCCGTCGGCCAGTTCGTACATGCAGGCCAGGTCGAGGTCCACGTTCACCTGGGCGTGCTGCGCGTCCGGCTCCATCGGGCTGAGGATCCGCGGGTTGAAGAACCGCCGCAGCGCGTCCCGGCCGGACGCGCGCGGGGCCTCTATCCGGTTGGTCCAGTGCAGATTGACGTAGAGGTAGCCGGTGGTGGCCGCGGCCCCGGTGATCGCGTGCTGCGGGGTGGACTTGGTGAGCGTGACCTTGTACTGCCCGCCCGGGTCGAGCGTGTTCCGCTCCCCGCGCAGGTACTCCCAAATCGAGGCCATCCCAGTCCTCCCCCAGGGGCCGCCAGGCGGTCTGACGGTCCGCCGTTCCATGATCGGGCATCACCGCGCCCGCCGGGTACCGAACTCCCTACCCACCCCGGCACCCGGGACACCGCCGAGCGAGACCGGGCGAGACCGGGCGAGACCGGGCGACGCCGAGGAGCCGCCGCAGGGCCGTGGCAGGGATGCGCAAGGGCCGCGGCAGGGTACCGCCACCCCCGTCGGCGAGTCGATTGGCGGGCCGAAGCTCCCCTCCCGTAACATGCCGCCCCCTCGGACGCGATATCGTCTTGCCGCACAGGTGTCCCGCCCGCCCCCGTCCAGGGGTGCGGAGGGCGCACCGGCAGCAGCGACGCACCGTCAGGCCCCGTTCCGGGGAGGGGTCCTGTCCTTTCGTGTCGCACTGTGACCTGTCCCCTGCGGAAACCCGAGGCCCGACCCGCAATGAACCTGACCTCCATACAGCTGGTCTGGACCGTCATCGGCGGCGCAGCCCTGCTGTTCACCGCCATCCTGGTGGCGACGCTGCGCTTCAAGAACAACAGCAAGACCGAGGAGCCCGGCGACTCCTGGGAGCGCAGCGAGGAGCGCCGCCGGCGCAAGGAGATGATCTACGGGATCTCCTCCTACGTCCTGCTGTTCTGCTGCGCCGGCGTCGCGGCCGCGCTGTCGTTCCACGGCCTGGTGGGCTTCGGCAAGGAGAACCTCGGCCTTTCCAAC
Organism: Kitasatospora sp. NPDC090091; assembly: GCF_044747365.1. NCBI lineage: Bacteria > Bacillati > Actinomycetota > Actinomycetes > Kitasatosporales > Streptomycetaceae > Kitasatospora > Kitasatospora sp. NPDC090091. The sequence goes on along the minus strand of NZ_JBIVDY010000001.1, from coordinate 11,087 downwards.
GGCTGGGAGTACCTCGTCCCGTTCGGCCTGGACGGCGCGGCGATGTTCTGCTCGGTGCTCGCCGTGCGCGAGGCCAGCCACGGTGACGCGGCGCTCGGCTCGCGCCTGCTGGTCTGGGTGTTCGCGATCGCCTCGGCCTGGTTCAACTGGGTGCACGCCCCGCGCGGCGTGTCGCACGACGGCGCCCCGCAGTTCTTCTCCGGCATGTCGATCTCGGCCGCGATCCTGTTCGACCGCGCGCTGAAGCAGACCCGAAAGGCCGCCCTGCGCGAGCAGGGCCTGGTGCCGCGCCCGCTGCCGCAGATCCGGATCGTGCGCTGGATGCGCGCCCCCCGCGAGACCTACGCCGCCTGGTCGCTGATGCTGCTGGAGAACGTCCGCAGCCTGGACGAGGCCGTCGAGGAGGTGCGCGAGGAGCGCCAGGCGAAGCTGGACGCCAAGATGCGCGCCCGGACCGCCGACCGCCGCGAGCGCGCCGAGCTCAAGGCCATCGCCCGCCAGGGCGGCATGCTCGCCCGGGCCCGCGGCGGCCGCCAGGTGCCTGCTCTCACCGCCGCCGGAGACGGCCCGAGCGCTACGGAGCCTGCCCTAGCCGCCGGAGCGGACGCCACCACCTCCCAGAACGCCGCCTCCTCGCTGGATCCGGCCCCGCGCAGTGCCCTGGAGGCCGGCCGCCGTCCGCGGGCCGCCGTCGGCACCTCGTTCGGCTCCTCCGCCCTCGGCTCGTCATCGCTCGGCTCGTCGTCGTACGGCTCGTCCTCGCTCGGGACCTCCGAGGAGCCCTCCTACCGCAGCAGCTCCTCGTCCTCGTCCTACCGCAGCTCGACCGTCGACCTGACGGCCGACGACGACACCCTGTCGATGCCCAAGCTGGACTCGCTGGAGCGCAAGCTGCGCGCCATCGAGCAGCAGCTCGGCTGACCGCACCCCCGGCCACCCCGCCGCCGGAACACCCCGGAACGCCGAACGGCCCGCCCCCTCTCGCAGGGGGGCGGGCCGTTCGTGTCTGCGCCGGGGCGCCTACTTGTTGGAGCTCACCAGCTCCTGCTCCTCGCCGTCGCCGCCCTCGGCGGCCGCGCGGCGGTTGCGCAGGATGGACGAGCCGAGCGCAAGACCGATGAACGCGACGCCGATCAGGCCGGTGACGATCTCCGGGATGTGGTACTCGATGCCGACCATCAGGATCACCGCGAGCGCACCGATCGCGTAGTGCGCACCGTGCTCCAGGTACACGTAGTCGTCCAGGGTGCCCTTGCGGACCAGGAAGACGGTCAGCGAGCGGATGTACATCGCGCCGATGCCGAGACCCAGGGTGATCTGGAAGATGTCGCTGGAGATGGCGAACGCGCCGACCACGCCGTCGAAGGAGAACGACGCGTCCAGGACCTCCAGGTACATGAAGAGGAAGAACGCGGCCTTGCCGCCCACCTGGACGATGGACTTCCCGGCCTTCTCTTCCTCCTCCTCCTTCTCGGCCTCCTCCTCCAGGCCTGCCTCGAAGATCGAGGCGAGTCCGTTCACGGAGAGGTAGGTGACCAGGCCGAGCACACCGGCCAGCAGCACGGTCTCGGCGTGCTCACCGGCGAAGAAGTTCGACGCCAGGAGCAGGGTGACCAGCGCGACGACCGTCGAGAACGCCTCCAGCTTGCCGACCTTCTCCAGCGGCCGCTCGATCCAGGCCAGCCAGTTGTAGTCCTTCTCCTCGAAGATGAAGTCGAGGAAGATCATCAGCAGGAAGACGCCGCCGAAGGCCGCGATCGCCGGGTTGGCCGCCTCCAGGTACTGGGCGTACGTCATGCCCTCGTACGTCTTGTCCGAGTGCAGCGCCAGGTCGATGACGGTGGCCGGGTTGAGGTGCGCGGTGAGGCCGACGACCAGCAGCGGGAAGATCAGCCGCATGCCGAAGACGGCGATCAGCACACCGACGGTGAGGAAGATCTTCTGCCAGTACGGGTTCATCCGCTTCAACACCGTGGCGTTGACCACCGCGTTGTCGAACGACAGGGAGATCTCCAGGATGGAGAGGATCAGCACAATGCCGAATCCCTCGGCTCCCCAGAGCAGGCCGGCTGCGATCAGCCCGATGACGGTGATCGCGAATGACCAGCCGAATGTGCGGAGGAACACGGGACTTGGTTACCTTTCGAGTTCATGGCGCGGAACACGACGACTGCGTGTCGCGGGCCTTTACTGTACGTTTACGCCGAAATCCAGGGCAATGCCGCGCAGGCCCGAGGCGTAACCCTGGCCCACCGCACGGAACTTCCACTCGCCCGCGTATCGGTACAGCTCGCCGAAGATCATCGCGGTCTCGCTGGAGGCGTCCTCGGTCAGGTCGTAACGCGCGATCTCCTGACCGTCCAGGGAGTTGACCACCCGGATGTAGGCGTTGCGCACCTGGCCGAAGTTCTGCAGCCGCGACTCGGCGTCGTAGATCGACACCGGGAACACGACCTTGTCCACCTGCGGCGGGACGAGGTCAAGGTTGACCAGCACGACCTCGTCGTCGCCCTCGCCGTCGCCGGTGAGGTTGTCGCCCTGGTGCTCGACCGACCCCTCGGGGCTCTTCAGGTTGTTGTAGAAGACGAAGTACTCGTCGCCGAGCACCCGCCCTCCCGAGCAGAGCAGCGCGCTGGCGTCGAGGTCGAACGGCGCACCGGTGGTCGAGCGGGCGTCCCAGCCGAGGCCGATCTGCACCTGCGTCAGGTTCGGCGCGGCCTTGGTCAGCGAGACGTTTCCACCCTTGGCGAGCGTGACACTCATGGCTGTCCTTCCTCCCATTCCTCCCGGGGCGCATCTCAAGGTCTATTCCCCCGCGGCCCCGTCCGGCCTCGTCCGGCCGGCTGAACTTCCTGAACTCCTATCCTTCCAGTGCGCCGGGACAGCACGAAGCCGGGGCGGCCACGGACGCGTCACGTCCGCGGCCGCCCCGGCCCGCTGGTACTGCCTCAGGCCCGCCGGGCCCCGTCCGCGACTCAGACGTTGACGCCGAAGTCCTGGGCGATGCCGCGCAGGCCGGAGGCGTAGCCCTGGCCGATGGCACGGAACTTCCACTCGGCGCCGTTGCGGTACAGCTCGCCGAAGACCATCGCGGTCTCGGTCGAGGCGTCCTCGGAGAGGTCGTACCGGGCCAGCTCCTTGTTGTCGGCCTGGTTGACCACGCGGATGAACGCGTTGCGGACCTGGCCGAAGTTCTGGGACCGGTTCTCGGCGTCGTAGATGGACACCGGAAAGACGATCTTGGACACGTCGGCCGGCACGGTGGCCAGGCTGACCTTGATCTGCTCGTCGTCACCCTCGCCCTCACCGGTGAGGTTGTCGCCGGTGTGCTCGACCGAGCCGTCGGGGCTCTTCAGGTTGTTGAAGAAGACGAAGTTGCCGTCCGTGCCGACCTTGCCCTGGTCGTTGCAGAGCAGGGCGCTGGCGTCCAGGTCGAAGTCCGTGCCGGTGGTGGTACGGACGTCCCAGCCAAGGCCGACGACCACGGCGGTCAGGCCGGGGGCCTCCTTGGTGAGCGAGACATTGCCGCCCTTGCTCAGGCTGACACCCACTTGTCCTCCAAGAATCGGGAGGCACCCCTGGTGCCCCCGTGGTGCGGTTCAAGGCGTCGGAGGCGGTTGCCCCCGGGCCTCTGACCAGCCAACGGACCGATCGTAGTGCCGGGTTCCCGTCCTGGGCAGGGAACGGGCCCGGCGTGGCTGTTCGAATCTCGCCGAGCCGGGCCCGCGGGGTCCCGCACGATCGTGCACGAAGGTGTGCGCGGGGTCGTACGCAGGGGTCGCGCGCGGGGCGCCGAGCGCCCCCGGGTGCGTCAGAGCGCGCCGACGACCTTCAGGTACTCCTGCTCGTCGCGGGCGTCCGGCAGGTCGTTCACGACGCTCCAGCGGACCACGCCGGCCTTGTCGATCACGAAGGTGCCGCGCACGGCGCAGCCCTTCTCCTCGTTGAAGACGCCGTAGGCGCGGGAGACCTCGCCGTGCGGCCAGAAGTCGGAGAGCAGCGGGAAGTCCAGGCCCTCCTGCTCGGCGAAGATGCGCTGGGTGAAGGGCGAGTCGTTGGAGACGCCGAGCACCTGCACCTCGTCGTTCTGCAGACGCGGCAGCTCCTTCTGGATCGCGCAGACCTCGCCGGTGCAGACACCGGTGAACGAGAACGGGTAGAAGACCAGGACGACGTTCTTCTCGCCCCGGAAGTCGGAGAGCTTGACCAGCTCGCCGTGCTGGTTCTTCAGCTCGAAGTCCGGAGCCTCGGTACCGATCTCGATGGCCATGGTGGGACCTTTCTGACGCGACAGGGCCGCGCGGCGGGCGCGACGAGCGCCATCCTCGCATTCGTCGGTGCCGATTCGGCCGGACGGGTGAGGCCGCCGGTGTCCGGAACGGCCGTTTTCGCCCTGGGCGAACGCCGCCCCCGGCAGGGGCTCCAGCCCGGGCGCCGAAACGGCCGGGCCCCGCTGGAGGAAGCTCCAGCGGGGCCCGGTCCGAACGGCGTCAGGGGGCGTTCAGCGCTTGCCGCCCTTGGTGGCCGCCTTGGTCGCCAGGCGGGTCGCGGCCCAGTCCTTGGCGACGGCGATCGAGCTGGTCTGCGAGAGGCCGGCGGTACGGGCCGCATCGGCGATGTCGGAGGCCTCGATGTGGCCGTCACGGCCGGTCTTGGGCGTCAGCAGCCAGATCAGGCCGCCCTCGGCCAGGTATTCCAGGGCGTCGACGAGGGCGTCGGTCAGATCCCCGTCGTCGTCGCGGTGCCACAGCAGGACGGCGTCGGCGACGTCGTCGTAGTCCTCGTCGACGAGATCCGTCCCGGTGAGCTCCTCGATGCCCTCGCGGAGTTCCTGGTCAGTGTCGTCGTCGTAACCCAGCTCCTGGATGATCTGGTCCTTCTCGAAACCGAGACGGTGCGCCGGGTTGGACTTGTCCGCGGGATCCGCGGTCGCGCTCACGGGAATAACCTCCAGTATTCGGCTCGGCATCCATGCCGAGGCTGTGGCCGTAGTCCACACGGGCGCGGCGGTTCGCGCAAGTACCCGACCCCCGATCCCCTCCAAAGGTTGACGTGTCGCACCGGGACACGCCGTGGGAGGTGTCGCGAATCACACCGATTTGCCCTTCTCTGCGTAGGACAAGGATGCTTCGGGTGGTCCAGGTCCGCAGGCCGTACGCGTGCCCGAGATGCGAACGGCATTCGGGGTCCGCGCGTGCGCGGGCGTAGAGTCTCCTGTTGGCCCTCACCCCGACCGCCCGCCATCGGGCGGACGGGCAACCAGGTCGGACCACCTCTTTTCGTAACACCCGGCGGTGCACGGAGCCGGCAACAGCGCCCGCTCCGCACACCGCCAGACCGTACCGCCCACCAGGCGGAACGGTTACCGATCGGTAGAGATGACGGATCTCCGAGCGCGGTAGCACGATGGAGGCGGCGCGACACACCTAAGTTTCGACCGACAGTGAAGGAACAGCGTGGCTTCCGGATCCGATCGCAACCCGATCATCATTGGCGGCCTTCCGAGTCAGGTCCCGGACTTCGATCCCGAGGAGACCGCGGAATGGCTGGAGTCGCTTGACGCGGCCATCGACGAGCGGGGGCGCGAGCGCGCCCGCTACCTGATGCTCCGCCTGATCGAGCGCGCCCGCGAGAAGCGTGTCGCCGTGCCCGAGATGCGCAGCACGGACTACGTCAACACCATCGCCACCAAGGACGAGCCCTTCTTCCCCGGCAACGAGGAGATCGAGCGCAAGGTCCTCAACGCGACCCGCTGGAACGCGGCCGTCATGGTCTCGCGCGCCCAGCGCCCGGGCATCGGCGTGGGTGGCCACATCGCCACCTTCGCCTCCTCGGCGTCGCTCTACGACGTCGGCTTCAACTACTTCTTCCGCGGCAAGGACGCCGAGGGCGAGTCGGGCGACCAGATCTTCTTCCAGGGTCACGCCTCCCCCGGCATCTACGCCCGCGCGTTCCTCCTGGACCGGCTGACCGAGCAGCAGCTCGACGCATTCCGCCAGGAGAAGTCGAAGTTCCCGTACGGCCTCTCCAGCTACCCGCACCCGCGGCTGATGCCGGACTTCTGGGAGTTCCCGACCGTCTCGATGGGCCTCGGCCCGCTCGGCGCGATCTACCAGGCCCGGATGAACCGCTACCTGGAGCACCGGGGCATCAAGGACACCTCCGACTCGCAGGTCTACGCCTTCCTCGGCGACGGCGAGATGGACGAGCCCGAGTCGCTCGGCCAGCTGTCGCTCGCCGCGCGCGAGGGCCTGGACAACCTGACCTTCGTGGTCAACTGCAACCTGCAGCGCCTCGACGGCCCGGTCCGCGGCAACGGCAAGATCATCCAGGAGCTGGAGTCCCAGTTCCGGGGTGCCGGCTGGAACGTGATCAAGCTGATCTGGGACCGCAGCTGGGACCCGCTGCTCGCGCAGGACCGCGACGGCGTCCTGGTGAACAAGCTGAACACCACGGTGGACGGCCAGTTCCAGACCTACGCGACCGAGACCGGCTCGTACATCCGCGAGCACTTCTTCGGCGGCGACCTGCGGCTGCGCAAGATGGTCGAGAGCATGACCGACCAGCAGATCCAGCACCTGGGTCGCGGCGGCCACGACCACGCCAAGATCTACGCGGCGTTCAAGGCGGCCCGCGAGCACAAGGGCCAGCCGACGGTCATCCTCGCGCAGACGGTCAAGGGCTGGACCCTCGGCCCGAACTTCGAGGGCCGCAACGCGACCCACCAGATGAAGAAGCTGACGGTCGAGGACCTCAAGCGCTTCCGCGACCGCCTGCACCTGCCGATCACGGACAAGCAGCTCGAAGAGGGCTACCCGCCCTACTACCACCCGGGCCGCAACTCCGAAGAGATCCAGTACATGCACGACCGCCGCCAGGAGCTGGGCGGCTACGTGCCGACCCGCAAGGTGCGGCCGCGCAAGCTGGAGCTGCCGGGCGACGACGCGTACAAGGCGGTCAAGAAGGGCTCCGGCAACCAGACCATCGCCACCACCATGGCGTTCGTCCGGCTGCTCAAGGACCTCATGCGCGACAAGGGCATCGGCAACCGCTTCGTGCCGATCGCCCCGGACGAGTACCGCACCTTCGGCATGGACTCGCTGTTCCCGTCGGCGAAGATCTACAACCCGCTCGGCCAGACCTACGAGTCGGTCGACCGCGAGCTGCTGCTGGCGTACAAGGAGTCCCCGACCGGCCAGATGCTGCACGACGGCATCTCCGAGGCGGGCTGCACCGCCTCGCTGATCGCCGCGGGCTCGTCCTACGCCACCCACGGCGAGCCGCTGATCCCGGTGTACGTCTTCTACTCGATGTTCGGGTTCCAGCGCACCGGCGACCAGTTCTGGCAGATGGCCGACCAGCTGGCCCGCGGCTTCGTGCTCGGCGCCACCGCCGGCCGGACCACGCTGACCGGTGAGGGCCTGCAGCACGCCGACGGCCACTCGCACCTGCTGGCCTCGACCAACCCCGGCGTCGTCGCGTACGACCCGGCGTACGGCTTCGAGATCGCGCACATCGTCCAGGACGGTCTGCGGCGGATGTACGGCTCCAGCGAGCAGCACCCGCACGGCGAGGACGTGTTCTACTACCTCACCGTCTACAACGAGCCGATCAAGATGCCGGCCGAGCCGGAGAACGTGGACGTCGAGGGCATCCTCAAGGGTCTGCACCGGTACGCGCCCGGCACCGCCGGCCAGATCCCGGCCCAGATCCTCGCCTCCGGCGTGGCGGTGCCGTGGGCCCTGGAGGCCCAGCGCATCCTCGCCGAGGAGTGGAACGTCAAGGCCGACGTCTGGTCCGCGACCTCCTGGAACGAGCTGCGCCGCGACGCGGTGGAGGCCGAGGAGTTCAACCTGCTGCACCCCGAGGAGCAGGAGCGCGTCCCGTACGTGACCCAGAAGCTCCAGGGCGCCGAGGGCCCGTTCGTCGCCGTCTCCGACTGGATGCGCGCGGTGCCGGACCAGATCTCGCGCTGGGTGCCGGGCCAGTACCAGTCGCTGGGCGCCGACGGCTTCGGCTTCGCCGACACCCGCGGTGCGGCCCGTCGCTACTTCCACATCGACGCGCAGTCGGTCGTCCTGGCGGTGCTCACCGAGCTCGCCAAGCAGGGCAAGATCGACCGCAGCGCCCTGAAGGACGCGATCGACCGCTACCAGCTGCTGGACGTGGCGGCCGCCGACCCGGGCGCCGCCGGCGGCGACGCCTGATCGGCCGGTAGGCACTGAGGGGCCGGACCTCCCCCACGGAGGTCCGGCCCTTCGCCGTTCCCGGACCCGCCCCAGAGGCGGACCCGCCCCGCCGCCGGGGCCCGCCCCGGGGACGACGATGGCCCCGGACCCTGCCGGGTCCGGGGCCGCGCTCGTGGCGCCCGGGGAGTCCGGGGACGGCCCCGGGTCAGATGTGGACGGCCGGGCCCGCGTCGGTGGTGCCGCGGCGGGTGAGCAGGCCGAGCAGGGCCGCGCCGAAGGCCACCACGGCGGCGACCGCGAAGGCGAGCGACATGCCGCTGACGAAGGAGTCGTGGACGGCGGAGGCCATCGCGTCGACCGCCTGCTGCGGGGTGCCGGCCGGGGCCGGCGGGGCGATGCCGAGCTGGGCGGCCTGGTTGAGGCCCTCGGCGTGGGCGCCCTCGACCGGCGGCAGACCCGCCTTGGCCCAGTTGCCCGGCAGCACGTCGGTGACCTTGGCGGCCATCAGCGCGCCGAGCACGGCGGTGCCCAGGCTGCCGCCGACCTGCATCGCGGCCTGCTGCACGCCGCCGGCCACGCCGGACAGCTCCAGCGGGGCGTTGCCGACGATGACCTCGGTGGCGCCGACGATGACCGGGCTGATGCCCAGGCCCATCAGGACGAACCAGAGCGACATCACGCCGGTGCCGGAGCCGGTGTCCAGGGTGGACATGCCGAACATCGCCACGGTGGTGAGCAGCATGCCGGTCACGATCGGGATGCGCGGGCCGAGCTTGCCGATGGCCAGACCGGCCAGCGGCGAGCCGACGATCATCATGCCGGTCATCGGGAGCAGGTGGACGCCGGCCGAGACCGGCGACATCCCGTGCACGTTCTGCAGGTAGAAGGTCACGAAGAAGATCGCGCCGAAGAACGAGAAGGCCATCAGCACCATCAGCAGGGTGCCGGCCGACAGCGGCACCGAGCGGAACAGGCTGAGCGGGATCAGCGGCTCGCGGGCCACCCGCTGCCAGAGCGCGAAGGCCGTCATCAGGACGGCCGCGCCGCCGAGGAAGAGCAGCGTGGAGACGTCGCCCCAGCCCCACTCCGGCGCCTTGATGATGCCGAAGACCAGCGCGAACATCGCCGCCGAGAGCAGCGCGATGCCGGGGAGGTCGAAGGACTTGGCCGCGTTCTCGGCCCGGACGTCCTTGAGGACCCAGATGCCGAGGGCGAGGGCGGCCAGGCCGACCGGGATGTTGATGAAGAACACCGACTCCCAGTTGACGTGCTCGACCAGCAGGCCGCCGACGATCGGCCCGGCCGCGGTGGAGGCGCCGATCACGCCGCCCCAGATGCCGATGGCCATGTTGAGCTTCTCCACCGGGAACGCCCCGCGCAGCAGGCCGAGCGCGGCCGGCTGGAGCAGCGCGCCGAACAGGCCCTGGAGGACCCGGAAGGCGATCACCATCTCGATGTTGCCGGCGAAGCCGATCGCGGCCGAGGTGGCGGCGAAGCCGACCGCGCCGACCAGGAAGGTCGACTTGTGGCCGAACCGGTCGCCGATCTTGCCCGCGGTGATCAGGAAGACCGCGAGGGCCAGCAGGTAGCCGCTGGTCACCCACTGGATCTCGGAGGGCGCGGCGTGCAGCTTCTCCTGGATCACCGGGTTGGCGATCGCGACGATCGTGCCGTCCAGGGCGACCATCATCACGCCGACGGCGACGGTCAGCAGGGTCAGCCAGGGGTGGCCCTGAAGGCTTCTCCCGGGCGGGGTCCTGCGCTGCGGCGGGACGTCCGCCCCGGCGTTCTTGACGACGGACTGGCTCATCTGGGGCTCTCCGGGGCGATGCGGCGGACAGGCATGGGCGTGGCGCCCCGGCCCACCCGTCCCCACGAGTTACCCGGCCCGCGGGCGCCACCCCGGGAAGATTATGTCAGCCTCTGCCATTCGGCAACTACTGACTTCTGGCCCGAACTGACATTTGTCAGGACGCTACAGTGGTGCTCCTGCACCCCACCCGCACCACCGCCCGGAAGGCCCCCGCCATGGCCGCTCAGCTCCCGCCCGCCGACACTGCAGCCGCCACCGGCGGCACCGGCCCCGGCCTGCGCGAGCGAAAGAAGCAGCGGACCAGGGCGGCGCTGATCGAGGCCGCCCACCGGCTCTTCCTCAGCCAGGGGTTCGCGCAGACGACGGTCGACGAGATCGCCTCCGCCGTCGACATCTCGCAGCGCACCTTCTTCCGCTACTTCGCCAACAAGGACGAGGTCGCACTCGCCGTCCTGGCCATCGCGGAGGACTACTTCATCGACCGGCTGCGCCGGCGCCCCGCCGAGGAGAACCCGCTGCAGGCCATGCGTGCGGCGATCGTCGAGTCCTGGCGCGATCTCGGCGCCGAGCACCGGACCGGCCCCGGCTCGGTCACCAGCGCGCTGGAGCTGCTGCAGATCATCGAGGACACCCCCACCCTGCTCGCCGCCCACCTGCGCCGGGCCGCCGAGCAGGAGCGGGTGGTGGCCGGGCTGATCGCGGCCCGCGAGGGGCTCGACCCGGCCGAGGACCTGCGCCCGACCGTGATCGCGGCCGTCTTCGGCAGCGTGCTGCGCGCCGCCCACCTGTCCTGGAACGCCGACCAGGAGGAGTCCGGCCCGGAGGGCATGATCGCCCTGATCGGCCGTTACTTCGACCAGCTGGGGCCCGCCCTGGCCGGCGACTGGCGCCGCCCGGCCTGACCGGCGCACCACCTCCCGTACGACCCGGCGCGCCTGCGGGGCGCAGGTCCGCACCGGGCGTGGCCTGAACAGCCGCCCACCGGGCGGGGGATGACGGGGCGTGGGGGGGGGGGGGGGGGGGGGGGGGGGGCCGCGCCGGGCCCCCCCCCCCCCCCCCGCGCCCCCCCCCCCCCCCCCCCCCCC